>NZ_JAOS01000055.1:0-5321 GCF_000523975.1 Mycobacterium sp. MAC_080597_8934
AACCGGCCGCGAACCCCGATCGCGGCCGGTTTTTCATGAGTCATCCATGAATCGGCGCCGCGCCGGAACTTCTCGCGGCCCCGGTGCGACTACTACCGGGCTGACCCGTGCGCCGCCGAACAGCCCCGGCGGTTCCTGACCCAGCCCGACGAGGAGTCTTCGGCCATGACCGCGCCGGTGTGGATGGCGTTCGCCCCGGAGGTCCATTCCACGCTGCTCAGCAGCGGGCCGGGACCGGCCGGCCTGCTGAGCGCGGCCGCGTCCTGGACGTCGTTGAGCGAAACCTATGCGTCGGCCGCCGCGGAACTCAGCGCGACGCTGGCGGCGGCGCAATCCGATGCGTGGCAGGGGCCCAGCGCCGAGCGGTACGTTGCCGCGCACGCGCCCTATCTGGCGTGGCTGGAGCGGGCCAGCGCGAACAGCGCGGCCGTGGCCGCCCAGCAGGAGACCGCGGCCGCCGCCTACACCGCCGCGCTGGCCGCGATGCCGACCCTGCCGGAGCTGGCCGGCAACCACGCCACGCACGCCGCGCTGGTGGCGACCAACTTCTTCGGCGTCAACACCATCCCGATCGCGGTCAACGAGGCCGACTACGCACGGATGTGGGTCCAGGCCGCCACCACCATGTCCACCTATCAAGCGGTCGCCGGCACGGCGGTGGCCGCCGCGCCACAGACCGACCCGGCGCCGCCGATCGTCAACTCCACCAGCTCGGACGGTTCGGACAGCGACGACAGCGGCGACGACGGCGGCATCGTCGACAACGACGGCGGCAACCCCTACCAGCTGAGCTGGTGGGTCAACCGGTTCCTGGAGATCTTCCAAACCATCGGGCGGGATCTCGAGGAGTTCCCCGAAAACCCGTCTGCCGCGCTGACCCAGCTGCTGCGGGACATCTGGCTGCTGATCGTCGACGAGATCGGCCACGCCATCGAGGCCTTCCAGGCCTTCGCGCCCCAGATCGCGGCGTTCAGCCTCGCCCTGCCGGCCGGGGCCGCGGCGGGACTCGCCGGCCTGAGCGGGCTCGCCGCGATTCAGAAGGCCGCACCCCTGCCCGCGCTGCCGGCCGCGCCGCCGCCGCAGCCGTCGAGCATGCCGGCCGTGGTGGCCGGTCCGCGATGGCGCCGCGGCCGTCGCCGCCCCGGCGCCCGCATCGGCCGGCGCACCGCCCCGCGTCGGCGACGGTGACCGCGTCCGGGCCGCACCGCCGCCGCCCTCCGGCATCGGCGGCACCGCCTACCCGTACCTGATCGGCGGCCCGACCATCGGGAGCGGCACCGGCATGGGCAGCGGCGCACAGCGCAAGGCGTCCGAGCCCGACCCCGCCGCGGCCGCCGCGCCGGCCGGCGCATCGGCGTCCGAGCGGGCGCGGGCGCGACGGCGACGCCGGGCCGCCATGAAGGACCGCTATCGCGGCTACGAGTTCATGGACGTGGAGCCCGACGCCGGACCCGAGCCCGAAACCGACTCGGTGACGGCATCGGATCGGGGCGCCGGCCCGCTGGGCTTTGCCGGCACCGCGCCGTCGGCCCCCGCGCAGGCGACCGGGCTGGCCACGCTGGCCGGCGACGAGTTCGGCACCGGACCGTCGATGCCCATGGTGCCGGGCAACTGGACCGGCGAGTAGCGGCGGAACTTTACCGCCGCGGCGCCCGACTACTGGCTGCGTGACCGTGCCCGGCTACCCATCCGCTACCCGTCCGCGGGAGGCACGCCGGAATTGATAATGAAAATGATTTTCAGTAAGGTGAGGTCTTGCTGTGAGGCTGCCGAGGGTGCGGCTGTGAGTATGCCGAAAATGCGGCAAATCCCTAGGCGAAACGTCCTCATCAGCGGTAGAAGAAGGGCAGCGGAGTGGTGAGCCGACCAGGCTCGAACGCCTCGACAGTTAGCTTATGCAATGCTAACTTCAGGCGGTTAGGTTAGGGGAGGCTACATACATGAGAAGGCGCGGCCGTGGAACGCGGTGACACCGGCATGCTCACAGCTCAGCCGGTCAATTCCGGGTCGACGCACGCGTCGACGGCGACGTGGTCAGCCGGTTCGCCACCTGCTGCCGCGCGCTGGGCATCGTCGTCTACCAACGGCAGCGCCCGGCCGACCTGGCCGCCGCCCGCTCCGGCTTCGCCGCGCTGACCCGCATCGCCCACGACCAGTGCGACGCGTGGACCGGGCTGGCGGCCGCCGGCGACGTGTCGCTGCGCGTGCTGGAGGCGGTGGCCCGCACTGCTGCCACCGCGGGCGTGCTGCAGCGCCAGGTGGACCTGGCGCCCGGCGCGCTGGGCTTCCGCTACGACACCGGGCTGTATCTGCAGTTCCGCGCCACCACGACCGACGACTTCCAGCTCGCCTACGCGGCGGCGCTGGCAACCGCCGGGCGCTTCGCCGACGCCGACCGGATCGTCGCCGCGCTGACCGCCGCCCGACCCGGCTGGCGGGAAGCCCGCTGGGTGTCGGTCGTGATCAACTACCGGGCCGAGCGCTGGTCGGACGTCGTCAAGCTGCTCACCCCGATCGTCAACGACACCGACCTCGACGACGCCTACGCGCACGCCGCCAAGATCGCCCTGGGCACCGCGCTGGCCCGCCTCGGCATGTTCGCCCCGGCGCTGTCCTACCTGGAGGAGCCCGACGGTCCGGTCGCCGTGGCGGCCGTCGACGGCGCCCTGGCCAAGGCGCTGGTGCTGCGCGCGCACGTGGACGAGGAATCGGCCAGCGAGGTGCTGCAGGACCTCTACGCCGCGCACCCGGAGAACGAACAGGTCGAACAGGCGTTATCGGACACCAGTTTCGGCATCGTGACCACCACCGCGGCCCGCATCGAGGCCCGCACCGACCCGTGGGACCCCGCCACCGAGCCCAGCGCCGAGGACTTCGTCGACCCGGCCGCGCACGAGCGCAAGGCGGTGCTGCTGGCCGAGGCCGAACGCCAGCTCGCCGAATTCATCGGACTCGACGAGGTCAAGAACCAGGTGTCCCGGCTGAAGAGCTCGGTCGCCATGGAACTGGTCCGCAAGCAGCGCGGGCTCGCGGTCGCGCAGCGGGCCCACCACCTGGTGTTCGCCGGGCCGCCCGGAACCGGTAAGACCACCATCGCCCGCGTGGTGGCCAAGATCTATTGCGGCCTGGGGCTTTTGAAGCGGGAGAACATCCGCGAGGTGCACCGCGCCGACCTGATCGGCCAGCACATCGGCGAGACCGAGGCCAAGACCAACGCCATCATCGACAGCGCGCTGGACGGGGTGCTGTTCCTCGACGAGGCCTACGCGCTGGTCGCCACCGGCGCCAAGAACGACTTCGGGCTGGTCGCCATCGACACCCTGCTGGCCAGGATGGAGAACGACCGCGACCGCCTGGTGGTCATCATCGCCGGGTACCCGGCCGACCTGGACAAGTTCCTGGACACCAACGAGGGCTTGCGTTCCCGGTTCACCCGCAACATCGACTTCCCGTCGTACGCGCCGTCGGAGCTGGTCGAGATCGCCACCAGATGGCCGAACAACGCGACAGCGTCCTCGACGAGGCCTACGCGCTGGTCGCCACCGGCGCCAAGAACGACTTCGGGCTGGTCGCCATCGACACCCTGCTGGCCAGGATGGAGAACGACCGCGACCGCCTGGTGGTCATCATCGCCGGGTACCGGGCCGACCTGGACAAGTTCCTGGACACCAACGAGGGCTTGCGTTCCCGGTTCACCCGCAACATCGACTTCCCGTCGTACGCGCCGTCGGAGCTGGTCGAGATCGCCACCAAGATGGCCGAACAACGCGACAGCGTCTTCGAACAGGCCGCGCTGGACCACATGGAGGAGTTGTTCACCAAGCTGGCCCGCGAATCGACCCCGGACGCCAACGGGATCTCGCGCCGCAACCTGGACATCGCCGGTAACGGCCGATTCGTCCGGAACATCGTCGAGCGCGCCGAAGAGGAACGGGAGTTCCGGCTCGACCATTCCGAGCACGCCGGAACCGGCGAATTCACTGACGAGGAGCTGATGACGATCACCGACGACGACGTCGCACGGTCGGTTGAGCCGCTGCTGCGCGGCCTTGGCCTGTCGGTGCCGGCATGACCGCCAACAACGATCCCGACGACCGGCGTTCGTTCACCTCGCGCACCCCGGTCAACGACAACCCCGACCAGGTGCAGTACCGGCGCGGCTTCGTCACCCGGCACCAGGTCAGCGGCTGGCGATTCGTGATGCGCCGCATCGCTTCCGGTATCGCGCTGCACGACACCCGGATGCTGGTCGACCCGCTGCGCACCCAGTCGCGCGCCGTCGCGATGGGCGCGGTCCTGCTGGTCACCGGGCTGGCCGGCTGCTTCGTGTTCTCGCTGATCCGGCCCAACGGCACCGCCGGGACCAACGCCGTGCTGGCCGACCGGTCCACGGCTGCGCTGTACGTCCGGGTCGGCGACGACCTGCACCCGGTGCTCAACCTGACCTCCGCCCGGCTGATCGTGGGCAAGCCGGTCAACCCCACCACCGTGAAAAGCGCTGAGCTGGATCGGTTTCCGCGCGGCAACCTGCTCGGCATCCCCGGCGCCCCGGAGCGGATGGTGCAAAACCCGTCCACCGACGCGAACTGGACGGTGTGCGACTCGGTCAGCGAGCCCGCCCCGGGCGGGCACGGCGCGCACAGCACCGGTGTCACCGTGATCGCGGGCCGGCCGGACAGCAGCGGCGCCCGCGCCGCCGCGCTGCCGTCGCAGCAGGCGATCCTGGCCGAGCGGGACGGCGGCACCTGGCTGCTGTGGAACGGCCGGCGCTCGCAGATCAACCTGGCCGACCACGCCGTCACCAACGCGCTCGGCCTGACCGAGAACAACTCCGAGCTGCCGCGCCCGGCCCATCGCGCTCGGTTCTGTTCAACGCGATACCCGAGGCGCCGTCGTTGTCCGCGCCGGGCATCCCGAACGCCGGCGCCCCGGCGCCGTTCGCGGTGCCGGCCCGATCGGGGCCGTGGTGGTCTCCTACACCCTGGATCAAAGCTCCTCGGGGGCGCCGCGCTACTACGCGGTGCTGCCCGACGGCCTGCAGCAGATCTCACCGGTGCTGGCGGCGATCCTGCGCAACACCAATTCCTATGGGCTGGACCAACCGCCGCGGCTGGGCGCCGACGCGGTGGCCAAGCTGCCGGTGTCGCGGATGCTGGACACCGCGCGCTACCCGGACCAACACGTCAGCCTGGTGGACACCGCCAAATCGCCTGTCACATGCGCATATTGGAGCAAGCCCGCCGGTGCGGCCACCAGCTCGCTGAACCTGTTGTCCGGCTCGCGCTGCCGATCGCCGAATCGATTCGCCCCGTCGACCTGGT
>NZ_JAOS01000056.1:0-200521 GCF_000523975.1 Mycobacterium sp. MAC_080597_8934
GGCGCCAAGAACGACTTCGGGCTGGTCGCCATCGACACCCTGCTGGCCAGGATGGAGAACGACCGCGACCGCCTGGTGGTCATCATCGCCGGGTACCGGGCCGACCTGGACAAGTTCCTGGACACCAACGAGGGCTTGCGTTCCCGGTTCACCCGCAACATCGACTTCCCGTCGTACGCGCCGTCGGAGCTGGTCGAGATCGCCACCAAGATGGCCGAACAACGCGACAGCGTCTTCGAACAGGCCGCGCTGGACCACATGGAGGAGTTGTTCACCAAGCTGGCCCGCGAATCGACCCCGGACGCCAACGGGATCTCGCGCCGCAACCTGGACATCGCCGGTAACGGCCGATTCGTCCGGAACATCGTCGAGCGCGCCGAAGAGGAACGGGAGTTCCGGCTCGACCATTCCGAGCACGCCGGAACCGGCGAATTCACTGACGAGGAGCTGATGACGATCACCGACGACGACGTCGCACGGTCGGTTGAGCCGCTGCTGCGCGGCCTTGGCCTGTCGGTGCCGGCATGACCGCCAACAACGATCCCGACGACCGGCGTTCGTTCACCTCGCGCACCCCGGTCAACGACAACCCCGACCAGGTGCAGTACCGGCGCGGCTTCGTCACCCGGCACCAGGTCAGCGGCTGGCGATTCGTGATGCGCCGCATCGCTTCCGGTATCGCGCTGCACGACACCCGGATGCTGGTCGACCCGCTGCGCACCCAGTCGCGCGCCGTCGCGATGGGCGCGGTCCTGCTGGTCACCGGGCTGGCCGGCTGCTTCGTGTTCTCGCTGATCCGGCCCAACGGCACCGCCGGGACCAACGCCGTGCTGGCCGACCGGTCCACGGCTGCGCTGTACGTCCGGGTCGGCGACGACCTGCACCCGGTGCTCAACCTGACCTCCGCCCGGCTGATCGTGGGCAAGCCGGTCAACCCCACCACCGTGAAAAGCGCTGAGCTGGATCGGTTTCCGCGCGGCAACCTGCTCGGCATCCCCGGCGCCCCGGAGCGGATGGTGCAAAACCCGTCCACCGACGCGAACTGGACGGTGTGCGACTCGGTCAGCGAGCCCGCCCCGGGCGGGCACGGCGCGCACAGCACCGGTGTCACCGTGATCGCGGGCCGGCCGGACAGCAGCGGCGCCCGCGCCGCCGCGCTGCCGTCGCAGCAGGCGATCCTGGCCGAGCGGGACGGCGGCACCTGGCTGCTGTGGAACGGCCGGCGCTCGCAGATCAACCTGGCCGACCACGCCGTCACCAACGCGCTCGGCCTGACCGAGAACAACTCCGAGCTGCCCGCGCCCCGGCCCATCGCGCTCGGTCTGTTCAACGCGATACCCGAGGCGCCGTCGTTGTCCGCGCCGGGCATCCCGAACGCCGGCGCCCCGGCGCCGTTCGCGGTGCCGGCCCCGATCGGGGCCGTGGTGGTCTCCTACACCCTGGATCAAAGCTCCTCGGGGGCGCCGCGCTACTACGCGGTGCTGCCCGACGGCCTGCAGCAGATCTCACCGGTGCTGGCGGCGATCCTGCGCAACACCAATTCCTATGGGCTGGACCAACCGCCGCGGCTGGGCGCCGACGCGGTGGCCAAGCTGCCGGTGTCGCGGATGCTGGACACCGCGCGCTACCCGGACCAACACGTCAGCCTGGTGGACACCGCCAAATCGCCTGTCACATGCGCATATTGGAGCAAGCCCGCCGGTGCGGCCACCAGCTCGCTGAACCTGTTGTCCGGCTCGGCGCTGCCGATCGCCGAATCGATTCGCCCCGTCGACCTGGTGGGCGGCGGCTCCCCGCAGAACGGGCCGGTGGCCACCCGGGTCGCGTTGCCGCCGGGCACCGGCTACTTCACCCAGACCGCCAGCGGCGGCGCGGGCTCGCCGGGTGCCGGATCGCTGTTCTGGGTGTCGGACACCGGGGTCCGCTACGGCATCGACAACGAGGCCGAGCACTCGGCCGCCGGGCACGGCAAAACGGTTGAGGCCCTTGGCCTTAGCGGCTCGCCGCTGCCCATCCCGTGGTCGGTGCTGTCGTTGTTCGCCAAGGGTCCGACGTTGTCGCGCGCCGACGCGCTGCTGGCACACGACGGGCTGCCGCCCGACCAGGCGCCCGGCCGCGTGGCTGCCGCCGCACCGCAAGCCGAGGGAGCCCCCCGATGAGCCGACTGATCTTCGAAGCGCGCCGCCGGCTGGCGCCCCCGGTCGCCCGCAAGGGCACCATCGTCATCGAGCCGCCGCCCGAGCTGCCCCGGGTGATCCCGCCGTCGTTCCTGCGCCGGGCGATGCCCTACGTGCTGGTGATCCTGATCGTCGGCATGATCGTCGCGCTGTTCGCCACCGGGATGCGGCTGATCTCGCCGCAGACGCTGTTCTTCCCGTTCGTGCTGTTGCTGGCCGCGACCGCGATGTACCGCGGCAATGACAACAAGACGCGCACCGAGGAGGTCGACGCCGAACGCGCCGATTACCTGCGTTACCTGTCGGTGGTCCGGGACAACATCCGCACCCAGGCCGCCGCCCAGCGCGCCGCCGCGCAGTGGTCGCATCCCGAGCCCAGCGCACTGGCCACGGTGCCCGGATCGCGCCGCCAGTGGGAGCGCGACCCGCACGACCCGGACTTCCTGGTGCTGCGCGCGGGCCGCCACCACGTGCCGCTGGCCACCACGCTGCGGGTCAACGACATCGCCGACGAGATCGATCTGGAACCGGTGTCGCACAGCGCATTACGCAGCCTGCTCGACACCCATCGCACGGTGCGCGACGTGCCGACCGGAATCGATCTGGCCAAGGTCTCCCGGATCACGGTGCTGGGTTCGCAAGACGAGGCGCGCGCCGCGATGCGGGCCTGGATCGCTCAGGCGGTCACCTGGCACGACCCGACGGTGCTCGGGATCGCCCTGGCGACACCCGATCTGGAAGGCCCGGAGTGGTCCTGGCTGAAGTGGTTGCCGCACATCGACATTCCCGGTGAGCTCGACGGGGTGGGGCCGGCTCGTTTCATGGCCGGCAACGTCGACGAACTGGTCGCGAAGCTCGGCCCGGCGCTGCTGGACCGGCCGGCCTTCACCGGCGAGGCGGCCGACGCGCTGCGGCACCTGCTGATCGTCGTCGACGACCCGGACTACGACCTGAACGCCTCGGCGCTGGCGGTCGGCCGGGCCGGTGTCACCGTGGTGCACCGCAGCGCGACAGCGCCGCACCGCGAACAGTATTCGGATCCAGAGAAGCCGATCCTGCGCGTGGCGCAGGGCGCCATCCAACGCTGGCAGACCGGCGGCTGGCAGCCCTACATCGACCACGCCGACCAGCTGGGCACCGACGAGGCCGCCCACCTGGCGCGCCAGCTGTCGCGCTGGGACTCCAACCCGACGCACACCGGGCTGCGCTCGGCGGCCACCCGCGGCGCCACCTTCACCACCCTGCTGGGCATCCCGGATGCCTCCCAGCTGGATGTGCCCACGCTGTGGGCGCCGCGCCGCCGCGAGGACGAGTTGCGCGTCCCGATCGGCGTCACCGCCACCGGTGAGCCGCTGATCTTCGACCTCAAGGACGAAGCCGAGGGCGGCATGGGCCCGCACGGGCTGATGATCGGCATGACCGGTTCGGGCAAGTCGCAGACCCTGATGTCGATCCTTTTGTCGCTGTTGACAACTCACTCGGCCGACCGGCTGATCGTCATCTACGCCGACTTCAAGGGCGAGGCCGGCGCGGACAGCTTCCGCAACTTCCCGCAGGTGGTCGCCGTCATCTCCAACATGGCCGAGAAGAAGTCGCTGGCCGACCGGTTCGCCGACACGCTGCGCGGCGAGGTGGCCCGGCGGGAGAACCTGCTGCGCGAAGCCGGCCGCCGGGTGCAGGGCAGCGCGTTCAACTCGGTGGTCGAGTACGAGGCCGCCATCGCTGCGGGACACGACCTGCCGCCGATCCCCACGCTGTTCGTGGTGGCCGACGAATTCACCCTGATGCTGGCCGACCACCCCGAGTACGCGGAGCTGTTCGACTACGTCGCGCGCAAGGGCCGCTCGTTCCGCATCCACATCCTGTTCGCGTCCCAGACCCTGGACGTCGGCAAGATCAAGGACATCGACAAGAACACCTCCTACCGCATCGGGCTGAAGGTGGCCAGCCCCAGCGTGTCCCGGCAGATCATCGGCGTGGAGGACGCCTACCACATCGAATCCGGCAAGGAGCACAAGGGCGTGGGCTTTTTGGTGCCCGCCCCCGGCGCCACCCCGATCAAGTTCCGCAGCACCTACGTCGACGGCATCTACGAGCCGCCGCAGAAGGCCAAATCCTTTGTGGTGCCGTCTATCCCAGAGCCCAAGCTGTTCACCGCCGGGCGGGTCGAACCCGATCACGACACCGTGATCAGTGCGCCCGAGGAAGACGAACTGACCGGGCCGCCGCGCAAGCTGATCGCCACCATCGGCGAGCAGCTGGCCCGCTACGGTCCGCGCGCACCGCAGCTGTGGCTGCCGCCGCTGGACGAGCCGATCCCATTGAGCGCCATGCTGGCCCGCGCCGGCGTGCCGCCGCGGCAGTGGCAGTGGCCGCTCGGCGAGATCGACAAGCCCTTCGACATGCGCCGCGACCCGCTGATCTTCGACGCCGCGTCCGCGGCCGGCAACATGGTCATCCACGGTGGCCCCAAGTCGGGGAAGTCGACCGCGCTGCAGACCTTCATCCTGTCCGCGGCCAGCCTGCACTCGCCGCGCGAGGTCACCTTCTACTGCCTGGACTACGGCGGCGGGAAACTGCGTGCGCTCGAAGATCTGGCGCACGTTGGCAGCGTGGCCTCGGCGCTGGAACCCGAACGCATCCGGCGCACCTTCGGCGAGCTCGAGCAGCTGCTGTTGTCGCGGCAGCGCCGCGAGGCGTTCCGGGACTCCCGCGGTGGGGTGCCCGACGACGGGTTCGGCGAGGTGTTCCTGGTCATCGACAACCTGTACGCGTTCGGCCGCGACAACACCGACCAGTTCAACACGCGAAACCCGTTGCTGGCCAAGGTCAGTGAGCTGGTCAACATCGGCCTGGCGTACGGCATCCACGTCGTGATCACCACCCCGAGCTGGCTGGAGGTGCCGCTGGCCATGCGGGACGGCCTCGGGTTGCGGCTGGAACTGAAGTTGCACGACCCGCGGGACAGCAACGTCCGGGTGGTCGGCGCCCTGCGCCGCCCCGCCGAGGCGGTGCCGCACGACCAGCCCGGTCGCGGATTGACCATGGCCGCAGAGCATTTCCTGTTCGCCGCCCCGGAACTCGACCAGATCGCCGCGATCAACGACCGCTACCCGGGCATGGCCGCGCCGCCGGTGCGGCTGCTGCCCACCAACCTGGCCCCGCACGCCGTCGGGGCGCTGTACCGCGGGCCGGAGCAGGTGGTCATCGGGCAGCGCGAGGAGGACCTGGCGCCGGTGGTGCTCAACTTCGCCGACAACCCGCTGCTGATGGTGTTCGGCGACAGCAAGACGGGCAAGACCACGTTGCTGCGCCACCTCATTCGCACCGTGCGCGAACACTCCTCGCCCGACCAGGTGGCCTTCACCGTGCTGGACCGGCGGCTGCACCTGGTCGACGAACCGCTGTTCGCCGACAACGAATACACCGCCAACATCGACCGCATCATCCCGGCGATGCTGGGGCTGGCCAACCTGATCGAATCGCGCCGGCCACCGGCCGGCCTGTCGCCGCAGGAGCTGTCCCGCTGGACCTACGCGGGCCACACCCACTACCTGATCATCGACGACGTCGACCAGATCCCGGACTCACCGGCGATGAGCGGGCCCTACGTCGGGCAGCGCCCGTGGACCCCGCTGATCGGATTGCTGTCGCAGGCCGCCGATCTGGGGTTGCGGGTGATCGTCACCGCGCGCGCCACCGGCTCGGGGCACGCGCTGATGACCAACCCGCTGCTGCGCCGGTTCAACGACCTGCAGGCGACCACGCTGATGCTGGCGGGCAACCCGCAAGACAGCGGCAAGATCCGGGGCCAGCGATTCGGCCGGTTGCCCGCCGGACGGGCAATCCTGTTGGGCGACAGCGACGCTCCGACATACGTGCAGTTGGTCAACCCCCTGGCCGGGGAATCCGTCATGGCAAGTGAAGCGCAACGGGAGGAGTAGAGATGACACTGCGAGTGGTCCCCGAAGGCCTGGCCGCCACCAGTGCGGCGGTGGAGGCGCTGACGGCGCGGCTGGCGGCCGCGCACGCGGCGGCGGCGCCGGCGATCACGGCGGTGGTGCCGCCGGCGGCCGACCCGGTATCCCTGCAAACCGCACTGGGTTTCAGCGCCCAGGGCCAGGAGCACTCGGCCGTGGCGGCCCAGGGCGTGGAGGAGCTGGGCCGGGCCGGGGTCGGTGTCGGCGAGGCCGGCGCGAGCTATCTCGCCGGCGACACGGCGGCCGCTGCGACGTTCGGGATCGCGGGCGCCTGACACATGACCTCCCCGTTCGGACCGATCTGGATGGCTTCGCCGCCCGAGGTGCATTCGGCGTTGCTCAGCGCCGGTCCGGGCCCGGGGCCGCTGCTGGCGGCCGCCGGTGCCTGGACCTCGCTGAGCGCCCAATACGCCACGGCGGCAGCCGAACTCAGCGCACTGCTGGGCGAGGCGCAGGCCGGGTCCTGGGAAGGGGAGAGTGCCGCGCAGTACGCGGCGGCCCACCTGCCGTATCTGGCGTGGCTGCAGCAGGCCAGCGCCGACAGCGCGGGGGCCGCGGCGCAACAGGAGGTCGCCGCGACGGCCTACACGACCGCGCTGGCGGCCATGCCGACGCTGGCCGAACTGGCCGCCAACCACACCATCCACGGGGTGCTGCTGGCGACGAATTTCTTTGGCATCAACACCATTCCGATCGCCGTGAACGAAGCCGACTACGCCCGGATGTGGGTGCAGGCGGCCACCACGATGGGCACCTATCAGGCCGTCGCCGGCTCGGCGCTGGCCGCGGCGCCGCGCACCGCCCCGGCGCCGTCCATCGTCAAACCCGGCGGGGAAGCCAACAACCTCGCGGCCAACGCGGCCCAGAACAGCTCCGGGGATTGGTGGCAGAACTTCATCCAGCAGCTGTCCCAGTTCTTCCAGAACATCCAGAAGATGCTGCAGGACTTCTGGGCGAATCTGCCGGCGTTCCTGGCGGCCAACGGACCCCTGCTGTTCTTCGTCGCCTACCAGGTGTTCTTCAACGCGGTGGGCTGGCCGACCTGGGGTGCGATCCTGACCGCGCCGTTCCTGCTGCCGCTGCTGCTGGGCATCGGCCTGAGCTCGCTGCTGGCCGCGCCCGCCGAGATCGCGCCCGTCGCCGCCCCCGCCGCGATCACCCCGGTGCTGGCGTCGAACAAGCCGCCCACGTTGCCGGCGGCGGTGGCGCTGGCCCCGAGCGTCGCCACCCCGCCGGAGCCCGGCCAGCACGGTCGCCGCGGCTCCGGCGGCGGCCGCCCCCGCGCCGCCGCCGCGGCGGGGAACTTCGCCTATCTGGTCGCCTTCGGCGGCGACCCGGACACCGGAGTGGGCCCCACCCTGAGCGGGCGCGGCGGGGCCAAGGCCCCGGCGGCGACCATCCCCGCGGCCGGTGCGGCCGCGCCGGCCCGCGCCGAGGCACGAGCGCGACGCCGGCGGCGGGCCGCGCTGCACGACTACAGCGACGAATTCCTGGACATGGACTCCGGTTTCGGTGTCCCCCCGGATTACGGCGCCGAGGAGGAGCTGGCCGCGGCGGTGGCCTCCGGGCAGGGCGCCGGGACGCTCGGGTTCGCCGGAACCCAGCAGCGGCGCAAGGCCTTTCAAGCGGCCGGACTGACCAAGCTGGCCGACGACGACTTCGGCGGCAGCCCACGGATGCCCATGGTGCCCGGCACCTGGGAGCAGGACACACAGAACGGAGCTCATCCGACCGAGCCGGGGAAAGGGGGGTAAGGCAGTCAGCCAGATGCAGGTGAATCACCGAAACCCCAACGGACGCAACAGAAAGGAAGCACCATGAGTATGTTGGACGCTCACATTCCGCAGTTGGTAGCCGCACAATCGGCGTTCAGCGCCAAGGCGGCGCTGATGCGCAGCACGATCAGCCAGGCCGAGCAGGAAGCGGTCTCGGCCCAGGCGTTCCACCAGGGCGAGTCCTCGGCGGCATTCCAGGCCGCGCACGCCCGCTTCGTGGAAGTCGCCGCCCGGGTCAACACCCTGCTGGACATCGCCCAGGCCAACCTCGGCGACGCCGCCGGCACCTACGTGGCCGCCGACGCCGCGGCCGCGTCCGGCTACACCGCGTTCTGACCCAGCCGTTTTCGAGACGCCGACAGCGAAAGGACTTGTGATGTCACAGATCATGTACAACTACCCGGCGATGCTGAGCCACGCCGCCGACATGTCGGGCTATGCCGGCACGATGCAGGGCCTGGGCGCCGACATCGCCAGCGAGCAGGCCACCCTGTCCAACGCCTGGCAGGGTGACACCGGGATGACCTACCAGGTGTGGCAGGCGCAGTGGAACGAGGCCATGGAGAGCCTGGTGCGCGCCTACCAGTCGATGGCCAGCACCCACGAGGCCAACACCATGTCCATGTTGGCCCGCGACCAGGCCGAAGCCGCCAAATGGGGCGGCTAGTTCGTGGCTGAACTGACCTGATGGACCCAGCACCCAACGCCGTCGAGCTGACGGTCGATCACGCCTGGTTCATCGCGGAAACCACTGGGGCAGGAAGCTTTCCCTGGGTGTTGGCGATCACCTGCCCGTACCGCGATGCGGCGGAACGCAACGCGTTCCTCGACCGTCAGCGCGCGGAGCTGAGCGAGATGGGCCTGGTGTCCGACGCCGGGCTGATCAACCCCGCGGTCGCCGAGTGGATCAAGGTGGTGTGCTTCCCGCAGCGCTGGCTGGACCTGCGCTACGTCGGCCCCGCCAAGGACACCGGTGAAGGCGGCGGCAGCGAGCTGCTGCGCGGCATCGTCGCGCAGCGCGACGGCGCGGGCGGCCGGTCGATCACGGTGGTCGCGTTGCGCAGCGCGCAGCTGATCACGTTCACCGCCATGGACATCGACGATCCGCGCGCGCTGGTCCCGGTGCTCACCGTGGGCCTCGCGCAGCGAGCACCGGCCTCCTTCGACGAGTTCAGCATGCCCACCCGGGTCGGCGCCCGGGCCGACGAGCGGCTGCGTGCGGGTGCTCCGCTTTCCGAAGTCCTTGACTACCTTGGTATTCCGCAGTCGGCGCGTCCGGTGGTGGAGTCGGTGTTCAACGGCCCGCGCAGCTACGTCGAGATCGTCGCCGGCTGCCACCGCGACGGCCGGCACTCCACCACCGAGGTGGGGATGAGCATCGTCGACGCCCGCGAGGGGCGGGTGTTGGTCAGCCCGTCCCGCGCGTTCGACGGCGAATGGGTGTCGACGTTCAGCCCGGGCACCCCGTTCGCGATCGCCGTCGCGATCGAACACCTGACCGCGCTGCTGCCGGGCGACGGATGGTTCGCCGGCCACCGGCTGGCCCGAGATTTTTCTGTCCAACACTGAAGAGAAATAGAGAAGAGAGCACGATGTTCCAGGAACGGCCGCAACATTCTGCGAGGGTCCGGTGACGTCCGGAACCGTCATGCCGATCGTCCGGGTGGCAATACTGGCGGACAGCAGGCTGACGGAGATGGCCCTGCCCGCCGAGCTGCCGCTACGCGAGATCCTGCCCGCCGTACAGCGTTTGGTGGTTCCGGCCGCCGCCAACGGCGACTCGGAGGACGGCGCCCCGTCGCGGGGCGCCGCAGAGGTCGGCGGGGCGGTGCAACTGAGCCTGGCGCCCATCGGCGGGGCGCCGTTCAGCCTGGACGCCAGCCTGGACACCGTCGGCGTCGTCGACGGTGACCTGCTGGCCCTGCAACCGGTGCCGGCCGGCCCGGCCGCGCCCGGCATCGTGGAGGACATCGCCGACGCGGCCATGATCTTCTCCACCTCGCGACTACGGCCTTGGGGCACAACGCATATCCAGCGTTTCGCGCTGGCCGCGGTGATCGCGGTGGCCCTACTGGCGACCGGACTGTCGGTCAGCTACCGGGTCGCCACCGGGGCGCTGGCCGGGCTGGTCGCGGTCAGCGCGGTGGCGGCACTGACCGCGATAGTCGGCCTGCTGGCCACCGCCCGCTCGCCGCGCACCGGGATGGCGCTCTCGATCGCGGCGCTGGTGCCCATCGGCGCGGCGCTGGCGCTGGCGGTGCCGGGCCGGTTCGGTCCCGCGCAGGTGATGCTGGCCGCGGCGGGTGTCACCGCCTGGTCGCTGATCGCCCTGATGGCGCCCAGCGCCGAGCGGGAACGCCTCGCCGGCTTCTTCACCGCGACGGCGGTGCTGGGCGCCGCGGTGCTGCTGGCCGCGGGCGCCGAATTGCTCTGGCACATCACGCCCGTCGCGCTCGGCTGCGGCCTGATCGTGGCCGCGCTTCTGGTCACCGTGGAAGCCGCGCCGCTGTCCGCGCTGTGGGCCCGCTTCCCGCTGCCGGTCATTCCGGCGCCGGGCGACCCCACGCCGTCGGCGCCGCCGTTGCCGGTGCTCGAGGACCTGCCGCGGCGCGTGCGGATCGGCGACGCCCACCAGAGCGGGTTCATCGCCGCCGCGGTGCTGCTCAGCGTGCTGGGCTCGGTGGCGATCGCGCTGCGGCCCGAAACACTCAGTGCCGCAGGCTGGTACGTGGTGGGGGCGACGGCGGCGACGTCGGTGCTGCGCGCCCGGGTGTGGGACTCGGCCGCGTGCAAGGCGTGGCTGCTCGCCCAGCCGTACCTGGCCGCCGGTGTGCTGCTGGTGCTCTACACCGCGACCGGCCGGTATGCGGGCGCCCTCGGTGCGGTGCTGGTGCTGCTGGCGCTGGTGGCGGTGTGGATCGTGGTGGCCCTGAACCCGGGTATCGCCGCACCGGAAAGCTATTCGCTGCCGGTGCGCCGGTTGGTCGGCTTCGTCGCGACCGGGCTCGATGCGTCGCTGATCCCGGTCATGGCGTTCGTGGTCGGCCTGTTCGGCTGGGTGCTCGATCGATGATTCGGCCGGCATCGGCCTGCCTCGCGGCGGTGTTGGCGTTGTTGCCCGCCACCGCGACGTGGGCGAGTCCGCCGGCCCTCGCGATCAGCCCGCCGACGGTCGATCCGGGGGTCCCGCCACCGAGCGGGGCGCCCGGCCCGGGGCAGCCGATGGAGCAGCGCGCACCTTGTACCACCTCCGGGGTGATCCCGGGCAGCGAGCCGGCCGCCGTCACACCCAGCCAGTCGGCGCTGAATCTTCCTGCGGCATGGCGGTTTTCCCGCGGTGACGGTCAGCTGGTCGCGGTGCTGGACACCGGGGTGCGGCCCGGCCCGCGGCTACCCAACGTCGAACCGGGCGGCGATTTCGTCGAGACCACCGACGGCCTGACCGACTGCGACGGGCACGGGACGCTGCTGGCCGGCCTCGTCGCGGGCCAGCCGTCGCCCGACGACGGGTTCGCCGGCGTCGCCCCCGCGGCGCGCGTGGTGTCGATCAGGACCACCTCGGCCAAGTTCTCGCCGCGCACCCCGGGCGGCGATCCGCTGCTGGCGCGGGCGGCCGCGGAGGTCGGCACGCTCGCCCGCGCGATCGTGCACGCGGCCGACCTGGGCGCCCGGGTGATCGACGTCGGCTCGGCCACCTGCCTGCCGGTGGACCGCCCCGTCGACCAGGCCGCCCTGGGCGCCGCCGTGCGCTATGCGGCCGTGGACAAGGACGCGGTGATCGTCGCCGCCGCCGGCGACAGCGGGCCGACCGGATCGTTCGCCGGCGGAACGTCGTGTGAGTCCAATCCGCTCACCGACCTGAGCCGCCCGAGCGATCCACGCAATTGGGCCGGCGTCACCTCGCTGTCCATCCCGTCGTGGTGGCAGCCCTACGTGCTGTCGGTGGCCTCGCTGACCCCGGACGGTCAACCGTCGAAGTTCACCGTGGCCGGCCCGTGGGTGGGGGTTGCGGCGCCCGGCGAACGCATCGTGTCGATCGGCAACGGCGACGGCGCCGGCCTGACCAACGGCCTGCCCGACGAACACCAGCAGCTGGCCGCCCTCAACGGCACCGGCTACGCGGCCGGTTACGTCGCGGGCGTCGCCGCGCTGGTGCGCAGCAAGTACCCCGACCTGTCCGCCACCGCGGTGGTGCATCGGATCACCGCAACCGCGCACAACGGCGCCCGCGACCCGTCCAACGTGGTGGGCGCGGGCAGCGTGGACCCGGTGGCGGCGCTGACCTGGCAACTGCCCGCCGGCGATCAGCCGGGCCCGGCGGCCAAGCCGATCGCCGTGCCGCCCGCGCCGGCGCCCCCGGACACCACACCCCGCACCGTGGCGGTGGCCGGCACCGCCGCCCTGGCCGTGCTGGTCGCGGTGGCCGGCGCGGTCACCGCCCTCGCGGCACGCCGACGAAAGGACCCCAGCGCGTGAGCAAGCATCGGATACCGACGCCCGGAAGCGGGCGAATCACGTTGGCGCTGTTGGCCGTTGTGCCCGCGGCGATGGCCTACCCGTGGCACTCGCCGCGCGACTACTGGCTGCTAGGCATCGCGGCCGTGGTGCTGATCGTGCTGTTCGGTTGGTGGGGCGGGCTGTACTTCACCACCCTGCTGCGCCGCCGGCTGGCGATCATCGGGCGGCACAATGCGGTGCGCCCGCAGCGTCCCGACCCGGCCACCACCGTCCTGATCCGCGTCGGTGCGCCCGCCGACGGCTCCGACGCGCTGCCGCTGCCGCTGATCGCCGGCTACCTGGACCGCTACGGCATCCGTGCGGACAAGGTCCGAATCACCAGCCGCGACAACGCCTCCGACGAGTCCCGGCGCCAAACCTGGATCGGGCTCACCGTGTCGGCGCCGGACAACCTCGCGGCACTGCAGGCGCGCTCGCCGCGCATCCCGTTGGCCGAGACCGCGCAGGTCGCCGCCCGCCGGCTGGCCGACCACCTGCGGGAGACCGGCTGGGAGGCCGGTGTTGTCCCGCCCGACGACGTCCCCCGCCTGTTGACGTCCAACCCGCGCGAGAGATGGCGCGGGGTGCAGCGCGGCCCGTCGGATTACCTTGCCGCATACCAGATCCCGGTGGACGAGTCGCTGCCGGAGACGTTGGAGGCGATCCGCTCGTACCCGGCGCGCGAAAGCTGCGTCGCGCTGGAGATCGCCGGGGACAAGGCGGCGCCGACGATCGCCGTGGCATGCGCGTTCCAGACCGACACCGCCCCGGACCGCGGGGCGCCGCTGGCCGGGCTGATCCCGCAACGCGGCAACCATCTGCCCGCGCTGACCGCCCTGGACCTGTTGTCGACCGGGCGGCTGGACGGGCACACCGCGGCGCCCGCGGACCTGCTCGACCGGCTGCACTGGCCCACCCAGGGTGCGCCGGCCGGTGACGCCGACACCGTCGCCGCCGCTAGAACATGACCTGCTGCAGGAACGCGGTCATCCGGCGCAGGTAGTCCAGCTGGCTGATGTGCAGCACGTGGCTGCCCGGAAACCAGTGCAGCGCACAACGATCCCAGTGCTGCCATAGCTTGACGGCGTGCTCGGGCGGGGCCATCCGGTCACCGAGGCCGGTGATGATCATCCGCCGGTCTTTGGCCAGCACCGGCCGGTAGGTGAGCGGGCAGTGGTAAGCCAACCCGGCGGCCAACTGCGCGCGGCTGATGTCGGACGATCGCAGGCCCAGCCCGACCAGCTTGTTGGCCGGGAACCATTCGTCGAACAGCGTCGCCGGGGTGACGACGGGACAGTTGGGGATGACGGCCTCGAGCCGATCGTCCACCGAGGCCACCAGGGCCGAGGTGTAGCCGCCCAGCGAGATGCCGGTGAGCGCGATGCGCTCGACACCGGTGTGGCGCAGATAGTCGATGAGCGAACGAAAGTCGTGCACGGCCTGGGCCATCGCCTCGGCGAAGCCGCTGAGTCCACCGGCGAAATAGCCGAAACCGCTGAAGGGCGAGAACCTTTCGGCCCGCTTGCCGTGAAAAGGCAAGGTGTACATCAACACGTCGTAGCCGGCCCGGTAGTACCAGGGCAACGAAAAGAACCGCCCATTGGCCAGATACGACGACCCCAGGAAACCGTGGATGACGCACAGCGTGGGCCGCGGCCCGTCGTCGTGGCGCCAATGCTGCGCGCGCACTACGTTGTTGCGGCCCCACCTGCTCCAGCGCGCCCGCATGGCCGGGTTGACCGCGGTGAAGCTGCTGTCGAACGCGAGGTTGTCCACCGTGCCGCGGGCCACCCATTCGGCCAACGGGCTGGCCCGTCGGGAGGTGACCCGGGGCGGTTCGGTGGGCGGCGGAAAGGACCGGTCGGGGTCGGCCGCCGCGCCCAGCTCAGCGTAGAACTCGAGGTTGGCGCGTTCGGTGGCGGCGTCGGCGTGCCGCAGCGCGTTGGCGACCACGAACGGCGCCACCGTGGTGGACAGCAGCGAGGCCACCCAGGTGCGCAGGGCCAGATCGCCCAGGGCCGAGGCCTCGACTACCATTCGCTGACGAGGCGACAACGCCGAAGTGGGGGGTAATCCGCCGGCGCCGGGCGGTACATCGGCGCCGGGAACATCTGGAACGGGGATGGGCGGGTCGAACGGATCCAAGTCGGGCGCCACGAACGCCGATGCTAGCCCGGCCGTCGCGCGCTTCCTACAGCGTTCGGCCCGTTTCGCTTCGCCGTGATGTCATCTCGGGCCCACGCAGGGGCGGTGTCGAGGCGCACCATTGGGGTACTACGGTGTGCATCGGCCGGCTAGCGACGGCGCGTTGATCAGGAGGACCGACATGTGGGATCCGGACGTCTACCTGGCCTTTGCCGACCATCGGGCCCGTCCCTTCTACGATCTGCTGTCGCGGGTGGGCGCCGAGCGGGCGCGCCGCGTCGTCGATCTCGGGTGCGGGCCGGGCCACCTGACCAAGTACCTGGGCCGGCGCTGGCCGGACGCGGTCATCGAGGCGATGGACAGTTCCCCGGAGATGGTCGCCGCGGCCAAGGAGCGCGGCATCGACGCCGTCACCGGCGATCTGCGCAACTGGAAACCCAAACCCGACACCGACGTGGTGGTCAGCAACGCCGCCCTGCATTGGGTGCCCGAACACTCCGACTTGCTGCTGCGCTGGGCCGGGCAGCTGGCGCCCGGGTCGTGGATCGGGGTGCAGATGCCGGGCAACTTCGAGTCCCCGTCCTACGCCGCGGTGCGCGCCCTGGCCCGTCGGGAGCCGTACGCGAAGTTGTTGCGCGACATACCTTTTCGGGTGGGCGCGGTGGTTCAGCCGCCGACCCACTACGCCAACATGCTGCTGGACGCGGGCTGCAAGGTCGACGTCTGGGAGACCACCTATCTGCACCAGCTGACCGGCGAGCATCCGGTGCTGGAGTGGATCACCGGCACTGCGCTGGTCCCGGTGCGCGAGCGGCTCGACGACGACGCCTGGGAGCAGTTCCGCGAGGAGCTGATCCCGCTGCTGCGCGACGCCTACCCGCCGCGCGCCGACGGGACGACGATCTTCCCGTTCCGGCGGGTCTTCATCGTCGCCGAGGTCGGCTCCGGCCGTCCGGCCGCCTAGCTCCCGCCGCCCACACCGCGTCGGCCCCGCGCGCAGAGCACCGCGCCGGCCCCGCGCGCCGAGCACCGCGCCGAGCGTGTGGGGCAGGTACGAAAAACGAACGGGACACGTGCGTAGGCCCCACACTGGGCGCGGCCCGGGCGGCGACTTCGCGTCACGATGACCGCAACTACCGCTGCGCGGGGTTGCCCTCCTCCTCGATGCCCCGGTCGGCGGCGATGGCCGAGCGGGCGGTCGGCCGGGCGCCGTGGTGAATCTGCAGATACGTTTCGGTGTAGCGCGCCGCGATGCGGGTGCCGGCGAACTCCGAGGGAATCACGTCCCCGGTGCGCTGACGCCAATCATGCAGCAGCACAGCAAGATTGGCGGCGACCTCGTCGGCGTCGGCGTCATCTCCGGCCAGCAGGTTGGTGATTTCGGTGGGGTCGGCGCGCAGATCGTAGAGTTCACGCTCGGGCCGCGGCGCGGTGACCAACGGCGCCACCGCCATCCCGGACGGGCTCTCCTCGATGTCCCAGGGCAGTTCCAGCAGCGGCCGCGACGCGTAATTTTCGATGTAGCTGTAATCCTTGGTGCGAATCGCGCGAATCGGATCGAACGAGTCGTGGTAGGTCTTCATCGTGTACACGTGCTCGCGCACCGGCGCAGCATCCGGATCCGGCCGCAGCAGCGCGGACGCGTGCGACACGCCGTCGACATCGGGCGGCACGCTGATTCCCAACAGCCCCAACAGGGTTGGCACCAGATCGACCGCGCTGAACAACTCGTCGTACACCCGGGGCGGCAGTCCCCGGCCGGTGGGCGGCCGGACGATCATGCCGATGCCGGTGCCGGCGTCGTACAGCGTGGATTTCGCCCGCGGGAACGCCGGCCCGTGATCGGTGAAGAACACCACCCAGGTGCTGGCGTCCAAACCGGTGTCGGCCAGCGTGTCCAGCAGCCGGCCCACCGCGGCGTCGGCCGTGCTGATGGCCCCGTAGAAGGCGGCCAGGTCGCCGCGCACCTCCGGGGTGTCCGGGAGGTAGTCGGGCGGTTGCACCTCGGCGCTGTCCGCCGGCGGGTACCGGTCCTCCGGATATGGCCGGTGCGTCTCGAAGAAGCCGGCGGTCAGCAGAAACGGTTGCCCCACAACACCTTCAGCGCTCTGCCGCAGCCACTCGTCGGCCCGCTGCGCCACGTAGTCACAATAGGAATTCGACACGTCGAACTCGTCGAACCCCAACCGCTTCGGATAGGAGGTCTCGTGTTGCATGCCGAAAAGCGCCGAGTACCAACCCGCTTCGGACAGTATCTGGGGCAGGGTGCGAATCCCGCTGCGGTATTCCCAGCCGTGATGGGCCAGCCCGATCAGTCCGTTGGTCTGCGGATAGCGGCCGGTGAACAGCGATCCCCGCGACGGCGAGCACAGCGGCGCGGTGGCGTGCGCCCGGGTGAACAGGATGCCCTCGGCGGCAAGGCGGTCCAGGCGCGGGCTGGACACGTCCCGGTGGCCGTAGGCGCCCAGGTAGCGCCCCAGGTCGTGCCAGTGCACGATCAGCACGTTGTCCTTGCGGCCCGCGTCGTTGCGGTCGCCAGCGTCGCCCGGCGTCAATTGCGTCACCTCTCACATTGCCTTGCGACCGGCGACGATACCGCAACATGCCGCGACGACTCCCGCCGCGCCGACCGGTCAGGGCAGCTGCGGTTGCGCCCACCGGTTTTCGCAGACGAACTCCGCCAGCGGCCGCGGCGTGGCCCAGCCGTCCAGCTCCAGCGCCGGGCGATCGGGGAATTCGGGCACCGGTCCCAGGCACAGGATGGCCACCGGTTCGGCGCCGTCCGGCAACCCGAGCAGCTCCGCCAGCGGCCGCGGCTCGAACAGCGACACCCAGCCCATGCCCAGGCCTTCGGCCCGGGCCGCCAGCCACAGATTCTGGATGGCGCACGACACCGACGCCAGGTCCATCTGCGGCAACGTCCGCCGGCCGAAGACGTGCTTGTCGCGGTCGTCGCCCAGGGCCACCACGAGAAGCTCGGCGCACTCCAGGATGCCCTCCACCTTGAGCGCCAGGAACTCCTGCGCCCGCTCGCCCAGGGCGGCGGCGGTGCGCGGCCGTTCCTGCTCGACGAGGGCGTGAATGCGCCGGCGCAGCGCAGCGTCGGTGATCCGGATGAAGCGCCACGGCTGCATCAGCCCCACGCTGGGCGCGGCGTGCGCGGCGGCCAGCAGCCGCGCCAGCACCTGCTCGTCCACCACCGCGCCCGCAACGAAGCGGCGCATGTCGCGCCGTTCGGCGATGACGCGATAGACCGCCCGTCGCTCCTGCGGACTGAAAGCCGGACCGGTCACGCAGCCATCGTAGGAAATCCGGGCTAGCGTGGATCGTGTCTTGAAGGGAGTGGCCCGTGAAGCCTTCCGACGTCCTCGAGCAACTGGCCGCCGACCGCGGCGCCGACCGCGGCTACGGCGAGCCCTACCAGACCCCGGACGGCACCACCGTCATCGTGGTCGGCAAACCGCCGGGGGTCTTCACCATCCGTGACGGCCAGGCCCGCTGGACGCCGGCCGTGGACACCGGCCGGGTGGCGCTGATCGGGGTGATCACCGGCCTGCTGGCGGCGGTGATCGGCAGCCTGGCGGTGCTGCGCCAGCCGCCCTGGCCGCGGATCACGATCAGGGACTATAGGTAACGCCGACCGCGCGGAACACGTACTCCGGCGGCATGTCGAAGGCCAGCGAGTGGCGCGGCAGGCCGCTGAGCACATCGGCGGGAATGGCGACCTTGTAGTGCAGTGACAACTCGCCGCTGAATTTCTCGTCGACCCGCGAGACGTCGACGTCCACCTGCAATCCCGTCGAGGAGATCTCCACCTGGGCCGCCCCGGTCTGCGGCGCGTCCCAGGCAACGTTGACGGTCGGGCCGGCCAGCCGGGGCAGCATGGACAGCGTCGCCAGCACCCGCTCGGAGGTGAACACCAGCGACCCCGTGTAGCTGGCGACGCTGTGCGGCAGCCGCACGCCCGGGATGGTGCCGCTGAATCGCCGGGTCACCGCGACGTAATCGGCAAGGTAGATAAGGCCTTCCGCCTCGACCTGGGCATGCAGGTCGTCGGGCAGCTTGCCGATGCCGAACAACCTACGGACAAACACGGCCATGCTGCCCAGTATGACGGCGCGCGCGCCGTCGCGCGTCCGTGCTGGTATCGATGGGGCAATGATGCGACCGAGGCCCGCGCCCGCCGCGACGATCGCCCTGCTGGCCACGGCGGTGTACGCGGTGATGTGGATCGGCTACCGGCACGGCTGGGGCTGGCTGGCGCGGATGGACTGGTCGTTGCTGAACGGCACGCGTGACCTCGCGGTCAAACACCCGGGCTGGCTGCGCGCGGCCGAGGTGGTGTCGGTGGTGCTGGGCCCGGGCACGCTGGCAGTGCTGGGCATCGCGGTGACGCTGTGCGCGGTGGTGCTGCGCCGGCTGCGGGCCGCGCTGGTGCTGGCGCTGGCCTGCGCGCCGTGCAACGAGCTGGTCACCGCGGGGGCCAAGGCGCTGGTCGACCGGCCGCGGCCGCCGACCGCGCTGGTCGGCGCGGCCTCGACGTCGTTTCCGTCCGGACACGCGCTCGAGGCGACGGCCGGTCTGTTGGCCATGACGTTGTTCGCGCTGCCGATGCTGAACCGGGTGCTGCGCGGCCTCCTCGTCGCCGCGGTCGCGGTGGCGCTGCCGGCGGTCGGGCTGTCCCGGGTGATGCTGAACGTGCACTACCCGTCCGACGTGCTGGCCGGCTGGTCGCTGGGCTATCTGTATTTCCTGTTGTGTCTCTTGGTGTTTCGGCCTTCGGCTCCGGACCGCTCGGGCTAAAGCCGTGCGGCGGCGGGCTTTTGGTCACGGCGCGGTGACCTAACCGGGTCTAAAGCTTTACTTGACCCTCGGGACGGGCCGGTCCGACGATGGAGTGCATGCACCGACTGCTCACGTCACTGTGCGCTGCGGCGTGCGTGATCGTCGCCTCGGTGGTGCTCTCGCCGATCAGTGCCGCGGCCGGCGCTCCCTGGTTCGCCAACGCGGTTGGCAATGCGACACAAGTGGTTTCGGTGGTCAGCACCGGCGGCTCGAACGCCACCATGGAGATCTTCCAGCGCACCGGCACCGGCTGGCAGTCGCTGCGCTCCGGCGTGCCCACCCACGTCGGCTCGGCCGGGATGGCGCCGCAGGCCAAGAGCGGCGTTCCGGCCACCCCGATGGGGGTCTACAGCCTGGACTCCGCCTTCGGCACCGCGCCCAACCCCGGCACCGGGCTGCCCTACACCCAGATCGTTGGGCCCAACTACTGGTGGAGCGGCGACGACCACAGCCCCACCTTCAACTCCATGCAGGTGTGCCCGAAAGCCCAGTGCCCGTTCAACACCGCCGAAAGCGAGAACCTGCAGATCCCGCAGTACAAGCACGCGGTGGTGATGGGCGTCAACAAGAACAAGACCCCCGGCGGCGGCGCCGCGTTCTTCTTTCACACCACCGACGGCAAACCCACCGAGGGTTGCGTGGCGGTCGACGACGCTCAGCTGGTGTCGATCATGAAATGGCTGCGGCCCGGCGCGGTCATTGCGATCACCAAGTGACGCTCAGTCCGCCCCGGCGATGGCCCGGCCCGGCTTGAGCGTGAAATTCAGCCCCTCCAATGACATGGTGGCGTCATAGGTGCGGTCGTAGCCGGTGCCGCTGATCTTCCACCCCCGCTCGGTGCGCCGGTAGGTGTCGCGGTAGAAGGCCGCGCCGATCAGCATGAAATTGAGCTCGGCGACCATCACCCGGTCCTGCAGATACCAACTGCCCGTGGCGGTGTCGCCGTCGACGACGATGTCGGGATGGGTGACCCGGTGTTCGGTGATGACGTTCGCGGGCAGCGAGGTTCGCATGTACTCGACCAGCTCGGCGCGGTTGGTGAAGTGCAGTTCGTTGCCGATCGAGGGGCCGTAGTCGGCCGTGATGTCCTCGGCGAGGGTGTCGGCGAAATCGTCCCAGTGCTTGGTGTCCAGCGCGCGCAGATAGCGGTATTTGACTTGCTTGATGGCTTCGATGTCGGCCAGGTCGTCGAGGGTCATCGGATCATTGCAGCACACGGGTGACCATGTCGATCAGGGCACGCCGTTCCAGGCTCCAATCGACGGTCGTCCCGATCACCATCTGCGCCAGCACAACCCCGCGCAGCGTCGCCCAAATCACCTCGGCCACACCGGCATTCGCCGGATCCGTGGTGATCAGTCGGCCGAGCTGGCCGATCGCGGCGTTCATGTCCAGCAGGTGGCGGCGCGACGAGTCTCCCAGCGCGCCCCGGGTGGCGTGCAGGATCTCGAACGCCGCCATCGACGTGGGGCTGCTGTAGCAGCTCCACGCGGTGTCGATGACGACCTCGACGCGCTGCCGCAGCGGCAACTCGCTGACGTCGGCCGACGACAGGCTTTCCACCAGCCGGGCCACCCCGTCGTCCACCACGGCCATCAGCAGGCCGTTGCGGTCGCCGAAGTGGTACTGGATGACGCCCCAGGTCACTCCCGCCCGCTCGGCCACGTGCTTGGCGGTGGCGGCGGCGAACCCCTCCTCGATGATGCAGCGGACCGTCTCGTCGATGATCCTGGCCCGCGTGTCGTCGCCGCGCTTGCGCGGCGCGGTCGTTCGTCTGGTGGGCCCCGCGGGGCGACCGGACTGCTGGCCTGCGGCAATGGACATTGTTGACTTTATAACATAGCCGAGTCTATTTTTGGGCCGTGGCCCAATCTCCGTATGCCCGCCTGTCCCGGTCCGAGCTGGCCGTCCTGGTCCCCGAACTGCTGCTGATCGGCCAGATGATGGACCGCTCCGGCATGGCCTGGTGCATCAGCTCCTTCGGCCGCGACGAGATGGTGCAGATCGCCATCGAGGAGTGGGCCGGCGCGAGCCCGATCTACACCCGGCGCATGCAGCGGGCGCTGGGCTACGAGGGCGACGACGTCATCACGATCTTCAAGGGGCTGCAGCTCGACATCGGCGCGCCGCCGCAATTCATGGATTTCCGCTACACCGTGCACGACCGCTGGCACGGCGAGTTTCAGCTCGACCATTGCGGGGCGCTGCTCGACGTCGAACCGATGGGCCCGGACTACGTGTTCGGGATGTGCCACACCATCGAGGACCCGACCTTCGACGCCACCGCGGTGGCCACCAATCCGCGCGCCCAGGTGCGGCCCATCCACCGCCCGCCCCGCGAACCCGCGGACCGGCATCCGCACTGCGCGTGGACCGTGATCATCGACGAGTCCTATCCGGAGGCCCAGCCCATCCCGGCGCTGCACATCGTGCGCCAAACCCGCGCTGCCGGTTGGGAACTCGACCCGATCGATGCGTCGGACGAGGGCATGGCCGACTATTCCGGGCCGCTGCTGTCCGACCTGGACTTCGGCGCGTTCTCGCACTCGGCGCTGGTGCGCATCGCCGACGAGGTCTGTTTGCAAATGCACTTGCTGTACCTGTCTTTCGCCATCGCGGTGCGAAAGCGCGCTGCCGATGATGCCGAGGCGGTGTCCGTGTGCACCCGCGGCCTGACCGGCGTCGCCGGGCTGGCCGCCGAGCGAATCCATCGCGCCGTCGGATCCGGTGGCGGGATCGACGCGGTGCTGCGCGTGCTCGAATTGCATCCGCTGCTCAACCCCGCCGGCTACGTCGTCTCCGAAATCGCCGGCAACCGGCTGCTGGTGCACCGGTCACCGGCGCACGACGACGCCGCCTGGATATCCCTGTGCTCGCCGGGTTCGGTGCAACCGCTGCAGGCGATCGCCACCGCGGTGAATCCGCGGATCGGCGTGCGGGTCAGCGGCACCGACACCGACTGGACCGCCGAATTCGTCGAAACCGACACCGACGCCGATGAGCTGCCGGAGGTTTCGGTGACCAAGGTCAGCGGCGGTTCCACCTTCCAATTCGAGCCGAGACGATCGCTGCCCCTCACCGTGGTCTGAGTCCAACGGGAGTTTGTCAAGGGGTCCGCGGTACCACTTCGGTGACACAACCGCATCGACCATATACCGATGACGTTGCAACCCATCGGCTTTGGGCGTGTCCACGGATATGGTTGACGCTGGCCACCGACCCCTATAGACGAAGGTTTTCGCTCTATGTACGACCCGCTCGGGTTGTCGATCGGGACCACCAACCTGGTCGCTGCGCGTAATGGAAGCCCACCGGTTAGTCGCCGCTGTGTGCTGACCCTTTACCCGCACTGCGCACCGAAAATCGGTGCGCCCGAAGAGAATCCGCTTCTGGCTGAGCCTGGCGTGCCGATGAAGGGCTTTGTGGAGCGCATCGGCGATTCGGTCGCGCTGGTGTCGCCGGACGGTTCCGCGCACGATCCGGAGCTGTTGACGGTGGAGGCGCTGGACGCGATGGTGCTCGCCGCCGGTGCGGATGCGGCGTCTTCGGAGATTTCCATCGCGGTCCCGGCGCACTGGAAACCCGGCACCGTGCAGGCGCTGCGCGACGCGCTGCGCACCCACCTGGGCTTCGTCCGCAGCGGCATGGCGCCGCGGCTGGTCAGCGACGCCATCGCCGCGCTGACTGCGGTGAAGTCCGAACTGGGTCTGCCCGACGAGGGCGTGGTCGGGCTGCTCGACTTCGGCGGCAGCGGCACCTCGGCCACCCTGGTGAACGTCGCCGGCGACTTCGAACTCGTCAGCGCCACAATGCGATACACCGCGCTGTCCGGCGACGAGATCGACCAGGAGCTGCAGCTGCGGGCGTTCGAGGAGCTCGGGCACGGCAGCGGCCTCGACCCGGCCAGCACCGCCGGGGTGGGACAGCTCGCGGCGCTGCGGGAGCAGTGCCGCGCCGCCAAGGAACGGCTTTCCACCGACGTCGTCACCGAGATCACCGCCGAACTCGGCGGGCGCAGTTGCAGCCTGACGTTGACGCAGGACGATCTCGAAGAGCTGATGCAGGACCGGCTGACCGGCTTCATCTATGCCTTCGACGACCTGCTGGTGCGCTACCGCAAGAGCTGGTCGGACCTGGCGGCGGTGGTGACCGTCGGTGGCGGTGCACGCATTCCGCTTGTCACGGAACGACTTTCGATGCACGGCCGGACACCGATCCTGACACCGTCGCAGCCGGCGTTCGCGGCCGCGGCCGGTGCGCTGCTGCTGGCCTCGCGCGGCGGCGAACTGGACATGCGCACGCGCACCTCGATCGGCCTGCTGGCGGCGGCCGACGCCGCCGGCGACGTCGTCGACCTGGGCGCCGGCGATGTGCTGGTGATCGACGACGAGGCGCTGACCGACCGCGAATTAGCTTGGTCGCAAACCGAATACCCCGGTGACCTGCGGATGCGGTTCGGCGGCGAAACTTATGACGAGGACGGCCCGGCCGGCTGGTCGATGCGGCTCAACGTCATCGACCCGCCCAAACCGCGGCGGCCCTGGCGGCGACTTCGCTTCTCCCAGTTGATCATCGGGATGTCCGCCGCGGTCGCCATGACCGCGATCGGCGGGGTGGCCTACACGCTGACCGGGATCGAAAACCGCCAGGCCCGCCGGCGCCGTCCGTCGCCCCGCTGCCGCCGGTCAGCCGGGTGGTGCCGCCGTCGGCCGTCGCGCCGCCCACCGCGGTGCCCCGCCGCCACCGCCCAGCGCGCAACCGGTCCCAGCCCGGCGCCGCCACCGCCGCAGCCGCCCCCGCCGCCACCGTCGCCACCGCCGGCGCCGCCGCCTCCGGTCGTGGTGACCACGGCACCGCCGGCGCCGACCTACACGCCGCGGCACACCGCGCCGCCGACGACCACGGCCCCGCCGGCGCTCACCACCACGGCGCCGACGCCGAGTCCGACGCCCACCACCACACCGCCGCCACCGACGACGACGCAGGAGCCGACCACCACCAGCACCACCACCACGGTGCCGATGACCACCGAGTGGATCCACGTTCCGCTGCTGCCGGTTCCGATCCCGGTGCCGGTGCCGCAGAAGCAGGCTCCCGCGACGCCGCAGTATCCGTCGAACGAGTATCCGCAGTACCCGCAATATCCGGGCAACGAATATCCGCAATACCCGGGGAACTCCCAAAACCCCTACTACGGCCCGGGGTATTAGCGTCCATCCTGCTCAGGCAGTCCATCTGCGCGCCGAGTCGCGCGCGGGTAGCGTGGTGTCACCAAGTTCATGCGGGGTTTACCCGCCATGCCCTCGCCCGGCCCGGTCTGGGTCGCGCGGGGCAGTGCAAGACCTTGGAGGCGTTACGTGGACATCGTGCTTGGGGTGTCGATGGCTCCCGGGACGGTCCGCCTGGTAGCGATCGAAGGACAGAATGCCGACGGCGTGACCGTCGAACAGGAAGAGTTCGCGGTCGGAGCCGCTGGGAATTCGGCGAATTCGGCGGCCGACCAGGTGATCGACGCGATCATCGGCACCCGCGAGGGAGTTTTCGAGGGCGGCCACCGGCTGACCTCGACGGGGGTTACCTGGACCGACCCCACCGGGGCCGCGGCGTTGCGGGATGCGATCGCCTCCCACGAGCTGGGCAACGTGATGTTGGTCTCGCCGCTGCTGGCCGCGGCCGCGCTGGCGCAGACGGTCGGGTATGCGCTCGGCTACGGGCACATCGGGATGCTGTTCGTCGAGCCGCGCAGCGCGACGCTGGCGGTCGTCGACGTGAGCGACGGTTCGATCGTCGATCTGCACCGCCACCAGATCCCGCACGGCCCCGGCGCGCCGGTGGCGGCCGAGCTGGCGGCGATGGTCGCCGGCCTGGATGCGCGCGACACCCGCGCCGACGGCGTGTTCGTGGTCGGCTGCGGAACCGACATCGTCGCGGTGAAACCGGCGCTGGAGGCGGCCAGCCCCGTTCCGGTCACCGGCCCCGAGGAGCCGGACATGGCGCTGGCCCGCGGCGCGGCCCTGGCCTCGGCGAACGCGCCGCTGTTCGCGTCGTCGACGGCGGCGCTGGCCTACGCGCTGGACCCGGGCACCGGGGAGATGGATCCACCCGCGTTCAACCCCACCTATCTGGATGTGTGGGGCGACACCGGTGCGGGCACCGGCGTGCGCGCCTACAGCGCCGTCCCCGACGAGGAGGAGCCGGCCCCGCGCCGGCCGTGGTCGATGCTGCTGGCCGGCGGCGCGCTGGCCGGCATCGCCGCGGTGATCGGCGGCGTGGTGCTGGTGACGCTGACCTCGGACGGTCACAGCACGAACACCCGGCACAACCAGGGCGTCAGCGTCGCCACCCGGGGATCCAGCTGCCGGCGCCGCCGCCGAGCAACCCGCCGCGGCGCAGCCGCCGCGCCGAGCACGCCGCCCCGCCCGACCCCACCGAGGTGGCCGCCCGGCGCCGGAGCCGTCCAGCAGGCGGCGCCGCAGACCCGGTCACCACCGCGCCCCGGCGCCGGTCTACCGCGCCCGGCCGGCCCACACCGCAGTACCAGCCGCGGCCGTCGAGCAGCCGGCGCCGCGCGCCGCCGCGCCGCCCCGGCCGCCCACCTCCGGCGCCGCGCCGCCGCCGGCCGCCCGCCGGTGCCCCACCAGCCACCGGTGACGATGTACCTGCACTTCCCGTTCGTCACGGTGCCGATCCCGATCACCCCGCCGGCGCCGCCGCCCGGCCCATAGCACCTGGCACACCCGGCCGGCCGGGCGCACACTGGCAGGTACGGCACGAGCGGCAAGGAGGTCGCGTGGGCGAGCAGGGTGGGTTCGGATTCGACCCCGACGAGTTCGATCGGATGATCCGTGAGGGCAGCGAAGGGCTGCGCGAGGTGTTCGAGCGGGTCAGCAAGTTCGTCGCCGCTCCGGGCGCCCGGACCGGCTGGTCCTCCCTTTTCGAGGACCTGTCGCGGCGGGGTCGCCCCGCGCCGGAGACCGCCGGGGAAGCCGGCGACGGGGTGTGGGCCATCTACACCGTGGACGCCGGCGGCGGCGCGCACGTCGAACAGGTCTTCGCCACCGAGCTCGACGCGCTGCGGGCCAACAAGGACAACGTCGACCCCAAACGCAAGGTGCGCTTCCTGCCGTACGGCATCGCGGTCAGCGTCCTCGACGACGATCCCGAACGGCCCGGCTGACCGTCAGCCCCGGCCGACCACGTTCGAGCCACCCGAGTTGCTGATGCTCGGTGTGCCCGAGTGGTAGGTAACCTTGTTGTTGAAGCCCGAGGCGTCGATGCGCTCGACCGCCTCGACGGTGACCGTGTTCTGCACGCCCGACACCGACAGGCTGGTGCAATGCCCGGTGATCACCACGGTGTTGGACACGCCGCTGACGCTGACCGGGTTGTCGTCACAGGCCAGCGTGCGGTTCTCGTTGATCCCGGCGACGCCGAGCTCGGTGCCCGGCGGCGCGGCCGGTGACGTCGGCGTCCGGCGGGACGTCGAGGGGGCCGGCGTCGTCGAGATGCCCGGCGGCGGGCCGAACGTCCTGGATATGGTGGGCGGCGAGTTGATGATCGACTTCACCCCCGAAAGCTGGTGTGCCGCAAAGGCTGCGATGCCGCCGGCCAGGGCCAGCACGCCGAGGGCGATGAGGGTGCCCACCACCCACCACACCCGGTTGCCCGACGGGCGTTGCCCGGGCGGGCCGGGAACGGGCCCGCCGTAGGACCACGGCGCCGGCGCAGGAGGGTAGCCCGGGCCGGTGGGCGGCGCGCTGCCCTGCTCGGAGGCCCGCGCCGAGTCGGCGAGCGGACGCTCGAGTTCCCGGATCCGCTCCTCCGGGTCGTCGTTTGCTGCCATGGATTGAATATGCCATTCCCTTCTGCGGTTTCGGCCCGTTCGGTAGTTTTTAGGACCGTGCCCGATTTGCCGAACCGCCAGATCCTGCTGCGTCGCCGCCCCTCCGGACTGGTCCGGCCGGACGACACCGAACTGGTCACCACCCCCGCGCCGGAACCCGCCGAGGGGGAGGCGCTGCTGCGGACCACCTACGTCGGCATCGACGCCGCGGCGCGCACCTGGCTCGACGACCAGCCCAGCTACCTGCCGCCGGTGCAGTTGGGTGAGGTCATTCGCGCGGCCGGGATCGGCGAGGTGGTGGCCTCGCGCTGTGACGCGTTCGCCGTCGGCGACGTGGTCACCACGCTGACCGGATTCCAGGAGTACGCGATCATCCGCGACGACCTGTTCAGCACGCCGATTCCCGGCGAGGACGACCAGCTGGCGATCATGTCGGTGTACGGACCGACCGGCGCCACCGCCTATTTCGGGATGACCGACATCGGCCGCCCGCAGCCCGGCGAGACGGTGGTGGTGTCGGCGGCCGCGGGCGCCACCGGGTCGATCGCCGGGCAGATCGCCAAGATCGCCGGCGCCCGGGTGGTGGGCATCGCCGGGGGACCGGAGAAATGCCGTGCGGTGGTGGCGGACTTCGGGTTCGACGCGTGCATCGACTACAAGAACGACGACGTCGCGGCGGCGCTCAAACAGCACTGCCCGCGCCGCGTCGACGTCTACTTCGACAACGTGGGCGGGCCCATCCTGGACGCCGTGCTGGGCCGGCTGGCCCCCCGCGCCCGGGTGGTGCTGTGCGGCGTCATCTCCAGCTACCTGACCGGGGACCATCCCGGCCCGGCCAACTACGTGAACCTGCTGTCCAAGACCGCGCTGATGCAGGGGTTCAACGCGCTCGACCAGTGGGGCCGCTTCGACGAGGCGTTCGCCGCGCTGCGGAAGTGGGAGGCCGAGGGCCGACTTCACCACCGGCAGACCATCTTTGAGGGCATCGAATCCTGCGTCGACGCCCTCAACGGGCTGTTCACCGGCGTCAACATCGGCAAGACGCTGGTTAAGCTCAGCGAACCCGGCGCCGGCTGAGCGGGCGCGGGATGCGGCCCAACCCCGGCGCGTGGTTTCATAACACCGTTTGGGAGAGTTGCTTGGGGAGATCGCGCCGCGCATGACGGGCCGGCATCGAACGATTGGTGGTTACTAGATGGATCGTCGCAGCATGATGTTGATGTCGGGAATCGGCATGCTGGGAGCTGCGATGCGCCTGCCCGGCGCCTGGGCCACCCCGCCGGCGCCCGAAGCGCCGCCGTCGGCCGGGGGCGGGCCCTACATCTTCGCCGACGAGTTCGACGGTCCCGCCGGCTCGCCGCCCGACCCGGGCAAGTGGACCATCCAGACCTGGCAGGACGACGTGTTCCCGCCGGTGGCCGGGATCTACCGCGACGACCGCCGAAACGTGTTCCAGGACGGCAATTCCAACCTGGTGCTGTGCGCCACCCAGGAGATGGGCACCTACTACAGCGGCAAGCTGCGCGGCAACTTCCGCAGCATGATCAACCAGACCTGGGAGGCGCGGATCAAGCTGGACTGCCTGTTCCCCGGGCTGTGGCCGTCGTTCTGGGGAGTCAACGAGGACCCGCTGCCCGACGGCGAGGTGGACATCTTCGAGTGGTACGGCAACGGCCAGTGGCCCCCGGGCACCACCGTGCACGCCGCCTCCAACGGCAAGACGTGGGAAGGCAAATCGATTCCCGGTCTGGTCGACGGCAACTGGCACACCTGGCGAATGCATTGGGGCGAAGAGGGATTCGAGTTCTCCCGGGACGGGGCCGAGTACTTCAAGGTGCCCAACAAACCCATCCACGTCGCCGGCGGCGCGCCCGACGACTTCCGCTGGCCGTTCAACAACCCCGGCTACTGGATGACGCCGATGTTCACCCTCGCCGTCGGCGGGGTGGGCGCCGGTGACCCCGCGGCGGGCGTGTTCCCGTCGTCGATGCTGATCGACTACATCCGCATCTGGTAGCGCTCACTTCGTGGCCTCGAACACCTGAACCAGGTTGAACTGCCAGCGCTCGACCAGCCGGAAGCCCAGGTCGTGCGGCACCGCGAAGGCGGGCGTCGCCCCGTAGACCGGGCCCGGCGGCAGCGCCGGGCCCTGCTGGTGCGCCGGCTCGGAGGGGTCGGCCTGGGTGATGATCCACAGCACGGCGCAGTGGCTCAACGGCCCGGCCACCACCTCGGGGATCAGGTTGGTGTCGAAGACGTCGTTGCGGTCGACGGCCCGCTGCCACAGCGTGAGATCGATCAGCTTGCGATACGCGTCCGGGCGCGCCGCCAGCAGCGGGCGCATCGGGGCGGGCATGAAAGTCACCGTGTCGTTGACCAGCAGGCAATCGCCGGGTGCGGCCTTCGCGGTGATCAGATCGGCAACCTGGCTGTAGTCCATCCCATACTTGGCATACGGATTGCGCTGTGCCCGAATATAATTCGGTGCCGCAGCGATAGCGAAAACACCGACCACGGCGGTGGTCACCCAGGGCTTGGCGGCTATCGCGGCGCTGCAGATGCCCAGGATCAGCGCCATCGCCGGCGCGGTGAAGCACAGGTAGCGGGGCGTGTAGATCGGATGCACCAGCGCCGAGTAGGCCACGATCGCCGCGGTCGGTATCCCGACCCAGCACGTCGCCAGCACCAGCAGTTGCCGCTCCGAGGGCCCCAGCGGCGCGGACCGGCTGAGCCACAACGCGATTGCCGCGCAGATCAGCAGCGCCGACAGCACGGCGAACGGCGGGCTGCGTTCGAAATACTGCTGCATCACCACGTCTTCGATGGTGCGGTGCCCGATCGGCGCCACCCAGCTGATCTGGTGCGCCTGCCCGGCCACCGTCAGCAGGAACGGCAGCAGCACCCCCACCGCCACCACCGAGCTGATGCCGAAGCGCCACAACACCGTTCGGGTGCGACAGCAGACGCCGACGAAGACGGCGTACGCCGCGAGCAGCAGCGCGATGTACGCGTCGAGCAGCACCGAGCACACCAGGGCGAGGCCGAAACACAGCCACGGCCAACGGGATTGGCGGCGGGCGGCGAAAACCAGCAGCACGCTCAGCCACACCGCGGCCATCATCGACAGGGCATACGGCCGGGCCTCGACGCCGGCCCAGGTGGTGCGCGGCAACACCGCGCAGAAAACACCGGAGGCCACCGCGACCGTGCGCGACGAGAACTGCCTGCCCAGCACGACGACGCCGGCCGCGGCGGCCCCCACCGCCAGCCCGCTGGGGGCGCGGGACCAGAACTCGGTGGGCGGGACGAGCCGGAACCAGCCGTGCATGAGCAGGTAGTACAGGCCGTGCACGGCGTCGACATTGCCCAGCATGTGCCACATCTGGGTCAGCGACCGGCTGTAGGAGGCCGAGATGGTCGCGGCCTCGTCGTACCAGAAGGACGGCCGCGCGGCCCCGGCCAGGCTCACCGCGGCGGCCAGCGCCGCGACGATCCACGGGTCCAGCGCGGCCGGTACCGCCGGACGGGTCGGGCTGGACACACCGCCATGTTGCCAGACGCCCGTCGGGCCACCCGGCGGACTCGGACACCTCAGGATTCGAACGTATGATCGATCGATGGATCCGCTCGCGTCGATCGGATACAACGGCCAACCGGTGCGCAGCCCGTTTCGGGTGGTGCGCCCGCCGATCGCCGTGCTGGTCGATCTGACCGTGTTGTTCCCGCGCCAGCCGCACCGCTCGGGGCGGTATCAGCCCAACGGTCTGCAACTGCACAAGGTGGTGGAGGGGCGGCTGAGTTGCTGGGCGCTGTGCGAGCAGGGCGACTGGTGGGGCCTGGTCACCTATCCGGTGGCCTACGGCGCCAAATGCCGGACCGTGACGCACTGGGTGCCGGCCTGGACGCTGCGCCGCAAGGGCTGACGGCGCAGCCATGCGCCGGTGTCGCGCCGATGCGATGATGGCTGCCCGTGGAACCAAGTTGGGCATCGGTGCTGAGCAAGCTGGTGGCGCTGGCGGCGGTCATCGCGCTCTCGCCGATCACGGTCATTCCCGCGGTGCTGGTGTTGCACGCGCCCCGCCCGCGCCCGGCCAGCCTCGCCTTCCTCGGCGGCTGGGTGCTGGGCCTGGTCGGGCTCACCACCGCGTTCGTCGGTGGTTCGGAGCTGCTCAGCGGCTTGCACGCGACCCCGCCGAAATGGGCGTCCTGGGTGCGGCTGGTCTTCGGGGTCGCGCTCCTCGCGTTGGCCGCCTACCACTGGTTCACCCGGCACCGGCAGCGCAGCATGCCGCGCTGGATGCGCTCGTTCGCCGCGCTGTCGCCGGTGCGGGCCGGGGTGGTGGGGGCGGTGCTGGTGCCGCTGCGGCCCGAGGTGCTCATCCTGTGTGCGGCAGCCGGTTTGGCCGTCGGCAACAGCAGCCTGAGCGCGGGCGCCCAGCTGGTCGCCGCCGCGATCTTCGTCGTGCTGGCCGCGTCGACGGTGGCCGTCCCGATCCTGGTCTACGTCGGTGCCGGGGACCGCTTCGACGATGCGCTGGAGCGCCTCAAAGCGTGGATGGAAGCCAACCACGACGCGATGCTGGCCGTCATCCTGCTGCTGATCGGGTTGATCGTGCTCTACAACGGGATTCGCGCGCTGGCCTGACCCGGCTGACCCGGCGCGTTTAGGCGTCACATCGGCGTCGCGGTGGCAGGATTGCCGCTCATGGCAGGAAGCTGGGGCACCGTGCTGACCGGGCTGGTGCCGCTGGGGCTGGTCATCTCCTTGTCGCCGCTCACCGTCATCCCGGCGGTGCTGGTGCTGCAGGCACCGCGGCCGCGGCCGAGCAGCCTGGCGTTCCTGGGCGGCTGGCTGCTGAGCCTGGCCGCGCTGACCGCGCTCGCCGTCGCGGCCTCGCACCTGCTCGGCGGCCTGGACAGGTCGCCGCCGCGGTGGTCGTCGTGGCTGCGGGTGGTGTTGGGGGCGGGGCTGATCGGCTACGGCATTTTCCGCTGGCAGACCCGGCACCGGCACAGCGAGTCGCCGGCCTGGATGCGGTCATTCGCCAGCATCACCCCGGCCCGCGCCGGCATCACCGGGGCGGTGCTCGCGGTGGTGCGCCCGGATGTGGCGCTCATCTGCGTCCCGGCCGGATTGGCCATCGGCAGCAGCGGACTCGGCCCGATCGGCGACTGGATGGCCGCGCTGTTCTTCGTCGCGGTCGCGGCGTCCAGCGTCGCGATCCCGATACTGGCCTATCTGGCGGCCGGCAGCCGCCTCGACGACGCGCTGGCCCGGCTCAGGGACTGGATGGACCGCAACAACGCCGCCCTGCTCGCGGCGGTCCTGGTGGTGATCGGCGCGATGGTGCTTTACCACGGGATCGACGCCCTGTAGCCCCCGTCGCACAATCCCGCGTCTTCCTCGAATCGGTTGACCACCCGAAAAACCAACTCGCGGAACAACTCCCGGCCGTAGCCGGTGAGCATGCCGAAATAACCGCGGGCCGCCCACTGCGCGGCGTGCCGTTCCTCGTGGTGCAACAAGCGGTCCAGGTCGAGGTGGGCGGCGCGCGGGACGCCGTGCGCGTCCCGGCCCCAGGCGCGTCCGGAGCGGATGATCCGGTGCAGCTGGTCGACCGGGTCGGCCAGCCGGCCCAGGTTGACCATGAAGATGTCGCCCCAGGTGGTACCGCCCCGCGCGCTGAACAGCCGTTGAATCCCGTTGCCGCCCAATCCCATCAGCATGCCGTTGGGGGTGGTGACCAGGCGAGCTCCGTTGCGGTGCACGAACCGGACGTCGCGGCGATAGCTCCAGTCGTTGGCGTGCTGGCGGGCGATGATGCGCACCGCCTCCGCGGCGCTGTAGGGGGTGGGCGGAAAGTCGGTGGGCGCCTTGCCAATCCCGTAATCGGTGCCGGCATTGAGGATGTAGGTCATCAGCACCGCCTCCCGGGCGTGCTCGCCGGGGGTGTCCGGGCGCAGCAGGAAATACGATTTGCCGAGCGGGTCCCGGAACTCGGTCAGGGTCTCGAGCACCGCGAAGCGCGCCGGGGTGATGCCGTGGCGCCGGACGATCTCGTCGACCACCCGCGCGGCCACGCCTCGGCGATCGGCGTTCTGCCGCCACCGCGCGCAATAGCCCTGTGCGTCCATGTCTTTGGCTGTTCCCCGCCCAGCCTAGGTCAGGCCGCGGGGTCCGTGCCCGGGTCGATGCCCGCGACCAGGCTCACGACCCGTCGGCCCCGATCAGCGCCCGCAACGTCGCGCGCGCGCCGCGCCGGTGCAGCGAGTCCAGGGCCCACCGGTAGGCCTCGCGGAAGCGCGGTGCGTCGATCAGGTCGCCGAACACCGCACGGTTGGCCAGAAACGCGTCCGGATTCTCGCGCTGCGAGCGGGCGAGCGGCACCAGGGTGTCGGCGAGCCGGTCCACCACCTCGATCGGGCGGCCCTGTTCGTCGACGCCCTCGGCGTAGCGAGCCCAGCTCGCGACGATCGCCGCGGACAGCTGCACCGGGCCGCCGGAGCGCAGGTTGTCGTGCACCACCGGCAAGAGCCACTTCGGGATGTGGTCGGAGGAGTCCGCGCACAGCCGGGCCACCTGGTCGCCCACATAGGCGTTGGCGAAGCGGGGGATGAGGCCGTCGCGGAAGTCTTCCAGGCCGGGCATCCGCGGCAGCGTCGGCATCGCCTCCGAATCCATGTAGCGGGCAAGGAATTCCGCGATCACCGGATCCTGGGCGGCCTCGTGCACCTCGCGGTATCCGGCCAGGTAGGCGAAATAGCACAGGCCCTGATGGCCGGCGTTGAGCAGCCGCAGCTTGATCGCCTCGTAGGGCGCCACGTCGTCGACCAGCCGCACGCCGGCCTTGTCCAGCGGGGGCCGCCCGTCGGCGAAGTCGTCCTCGAGCACCCACATGGCGAACGGCTCGGCCACCACCGGCTCGGCGTCCTGCACGCCGAACTCGGCGGCCAACCGGTCGACGAGGTCCGGTGTGGGCGTCGGGGTGATCCGGTCGACCATCGAGTTGGGGAAGGTGGTGTTCTCCCGCATCCATTGCGCGAGTTCGGGATTGACCTGCTCGGCGTGGGCGGTGAAGGCGCGCCGGGCCACGTCTCCGTTTTTGATGATGTTGTCGCAGGAGACGATCGTCGGAGAGGGCAGGCCACGCTCCCGTCGCCGATTCAGCGCCTCGGCCACCAACTCGAACGCCGCGCTGAGCGGCGGCTGGTAGCCGCCCTCGGTGATGGTGAGCGAGATGATCCGGGTGGCGGGATCGGCCAGCAGATCGACGACGGAACCGGGATCCTCAGGCGCGTAACGGAAGTCGACGATGGATCCGATGACGCGCGGCTCCTGGGTGCCGTCGGGATGTTCCAGGATCAGCGTGTAGAGGTAGTCCTGGCTGCGCAGCGCGTCGCGCATGCGCCGGTCGTCGGGCAGCACGCCGATACCGCAGATGCCCCAGTCCCGGGCGAGGCCGTCGTTCAGCAAGCGGTCCAGGTACATGGCCTGGTGGGCACGATGAAAACCCCCGACGCCGAAATGCGCTATGCCGATGCCGATTTGGCTACGGTCATAGGTCGGGACGGGGATTTTGAGACCGGTCAGGTTATGTGCGTTCAGCTTCACTCGACTGTCACCCTAGCCTGGACCGGACGCCTGGGTAGCGACCGGGCCGGTGCTAGGCGTTGGGGCACAGATCGCGCAACGCGAAGATCACCACGTCCGCGGCCTGCCGGCCGTTGATGCCGCCGGTGCCCTGGTCGGCGTCGGAGCGCTGCAGCGCGAGCCCCTCCAGCTGCTGGGGAGACGCCCCCCAGGACAGCTGTTGGCACAAATCCGCGCCCATTTGCAGGAGCGCGTCGTCGCCGCCGTTGACGGCATGGATCCCGGCGTTGTGCAGGTCGTTGAGGAAGGCGGCCTGGTCCGCCCGGGCCGGGCCGGCCGTCACGGTCGCCGTCAGCATCCCCGCCAGCACCAGTGGGCCCGCCGTCAGCGCCGCGCCCGTTACCCGGCCAACCAGCCTGCGTGCCGCCATCCAACCTTCTCCTTCGTCTGTGCCCGATGCGGATGATGCACTTTGACACAGAAGTGCGAAAAACCGCTGCGCAAACACATCCGGAGGATGAACAGTCGGCGAAGAGGAGTGGGCGGTCGCGGCACGCGGCGACCGTCCACTCGGGCCTACCTAGCGGGGCTAGGCGGTGCTAGCTGGGGCACAGATCGCGCATGGCGTAACCGACGAGGTCGTCGGCCTGCTGGGGGGTGAGCCCGCCGGGCCCCTGCCGGTCGTCGGAACGCTGCAGCGCCAGACCCTCGAGCTGCGCGGGCGGGGCGCCCCACGATATTTGCTGGCAGATGTTCAGGCCCGCCTGCAGCAGCGCCGCGTCGCCGCCGGTCACGGCATGGATGCCGTCCCGGTGCATGTCGTTGAGGAAGCCGGCCGCATCGGCCTGTGCCGGGCCGGCCCAGACGACCGCGGCGAGAAGCGGGCCACCGAGCAGCGCTGAGCCGATCAAACCGCCAGCTAGACGACCTGGTGACATAATCCCTTCCCCTCTTCCTGTCAACCGTTCCGATCACGGTGTTCACTTCTATGTAACCTCGAAACCGGCCATTGTTCACCAAAAATTTCCTGTGAATGGCCTGCGGAAAAATGGATTCCCTGCGATTCGAAGTCGCCCGGCTGGGGTGCGCCGGCGCCGGGTGGTTCCGTGACACCGTTGTGACGTCACCATTTGGAAACGGCGCGGTGCGGCGCGGCTCGTGTCGCGCGCCGGCTACCGACAATTAGCCCGGTCGTGAAAAGGCCGGGTACGGCGAAGCGGGTCTGCTGCACCAAAACATTGCCGAACTAGCAGAGCGTGGATGAAGGGAAGTTGACGCTGATGGCGATCGTCGATCGGTTCAACATGAAAGTGGTTGCGAGCGCTGGGTTGTGCGGAGCGGCCATAGCGTTGAGCCCCGATGCGGCGGCCGCCCCGCTGATAACGGGCGGCCACGCGTGCATTCAGGGGCAGTCGGGCGAGGTGGCGCCCGCCGCCGGTGGTCCGGTCGCCGGTGGTGCGCCCGCGGCCGGTGGTGCGGTGGCCGCGGGTGCGACGGACATGTGCGCGGCCCCCCTCACCGACATGTCCGGCGTGCCGATGGCCGTGCCCGGGCCGGTGCCGCTGGGCGCTCCGGTGCCGGTGCCGCTGGGCGCTCCGTTGCCGCTGGGTGCCCCCGTGCCACTCGCGCCCCCGGTGCCGGTGGTGCCGGCCGGCGCGCCGCTGATCGCGCTCGGCGGGCCGGCCGCGGCCGGCGCCCCGGTGGAGGCGGCCGCTCCCATCATCGACATGTCGGGTGTGAAGGACGCGCCGACCGGCCCGGCGCCCACCGGCGGTCCGGTGCCCGGTCAGCCGGTGCGGCCCGGCCCCTCGGGCGCCAGCTGACGCTTCGTTCGCTTACAGCGGGCCCGCCGGTTTGCATGCCGGTGGGCCCGCTTTCGTTGTGGGAGTGGGTATTTCCTTTTCCAGGTGCCGGGACGCCGCCTGGGTGACGCGGTGTGCCCCGCGAATTACGTTGTGCTGCGGTTGGTTACGGCCGGACGTCGTTAGTCTTGGACGATCACTGGGTCGCCGACGTTGACGTGGTCGTAGTACCACTCGGCGTCGTCGGGACTAAGGCTGATGCACCCGTGGCTGACGTTTTCCAGCCCCAGTGAGCGGACCGCCCACGGCGCGGAATGCACGAACAGGCCGCGGTTGGTGATGCGGACGGCGTAGTTGACGGTCAGCAGGTATCCGTCGGGATCGTCGACGGGAATGCCGACGCTGCTCGAATCCATCGTCACCGCACGCTCTTTCGACAGGACGGTGTACGAGCCCACCGGCGTCGGGAATTCCGGCCTGCCCATCGAGGCCGGCATCACCCCCTGCTCACCGAAGTGGGGCCGGTGGTGCGGCGCCGGCAGCGAGGTCGGCGGACCGGCTTCGACGCCGTCGATGCTCACGGTGAAGGTGTGTTCGGAGATGCTGGCCACCCCGATGACGGCGGGACCCGTCTTGATCTCGGTGGAAACCCCGCCGACGGTCAGCGCAATCGTGCTGTGCGCGGGCCAGTACCGGTCCGGAACCCATTGCACGACACGGTTGTCGAGCCATTCGAACTTGCCGCTCATCGCGGGTGTCGATTTGACGTCAATGGTCTGTTCGGCCGCGTGTCGCTTGGCCGGATCGGTGATGGGCGCGCGGAACGTCACGACCACGGGGTGCGCCACGCCGACCACCTCGCCGCTGCTGGGCAGCACCGACGCGATCGCGAACGCGTGCGACTGGCTCGCCGCGGCCAGGCTGACGCCGGCCGGCGTCACCACCACACACGCAGCGACGCCGACCGTCGCAAGAACACACCGAACACCCGTCCGCATGGCCCCAATTCCTTTTAACTGACATAGTTGCAATAGGGATCGTAAATGTGCGATGACCTGCGGAAGCGCAAGGGCGCGTTGATATTTGGCCACGCATCGGTCACGTTTCGGTGTCAGCGGTTTAGCGCGTCAGCGCGAGGGGTTGGAGAGTGACTTTTCAGCTGCCGCTCCTCGCCGCGAACGCAAGAATCTTCGCAGCCGAGACGGCGGCAAGCGGTGGTGCCGGCATTGATGTGGCGCAGGCGGCCAAGCTTTCACAGGAAAGCGATCTGGACAAGCTTGAAAGGTACTTGCTCAATCCCGACCACGTAACTGGGGACCGAAGGCGAAGTGGTTCGAACGAAACGGGTGTCACCCAGTACGGCATAAAGTACAACCAAGTGATCTCGATCGCCGGAGCGAACGGAAGGGTCATAGATGTGCCCTTCGCCTGGATACGCGGAAACGACGGTGTGGGTGCGCTTGGTGACGGCGATCCCTACGAGCAAATGAGAGAACGTAAAGCGTTGAGACCTCGAGAGTATGACGTGATCAGGCTGCTGCGGCCGCTGCCGGAACACAACCTGCCTGCCGGTTCACGCGGGACTATCGTCGTGGATTACACGAAGGATTCGGATAGCACTCTCCCGTCCGCGTACGAGGTGGAGTTTTCAGATGCCGACGGCGTAACCCAGGCGCTGGTCACGCTTTCCGGAGATGACCTGGAAGTCGTCTGGCGGCCGGATCCAGATGCGTAGCGACTGTAGTTGCGGCCCGATTCAGGGCCACATGGCCGTATTGTGTTGGGCCACACCGTCATAGTTGCGGTGCGCCCTCTCCACATTGGTGCGCAATTCGGTGAGCGCTTCTCGCATTTGTTTGTCGGCTGCTACCCATCTTTGGTGGTACTCGCGCTCGGCGTCTGCGCCGCGGCCCAGCCAGGAACCGTGGAGTTCGGCGATGCATTGGTCGACGGCCGCGGCAATTTGTTCCGCGCTGGCAGTGAATTTCGCCAGTCGGTCGGCAAAATGCGACAGTGCCTCAAGATCGACCGTGTAACGGCGGCTCATGATTCCGGATCCGTTGGGGACAGGGCGGCGAAGGCTCTCGCGGCAATCGTCTCGTGGTCGAGCATGAGGTCCAGTGAGCGGAGCAACAGCTGGGAGTGTTCCGATAGCAGCGTTGCGACGGCTTTGCGCCTTGGTGCCACTCATTCCATGCGGGCTGGAAATCAGATGCGGCGGCGCCTTGCCACGTCGATGACAGATTGCGCCAGTCGTCGGCGATGCTGTCGAGTTCGCTGCTCAAGCCGTCGGCTTGATTTGTCAGGATGTGTGCGGCCGACGCCATCGCCTCCAACTGCATCGTCAGATGGCCAGCCACCGCAGCCTCCTTTCACCGCTTTTTGACACCTAAGCCAAGGTTGCGACGCCGTACAACTCACCCTGATTGGTGACGCGCCGGTGACGCGGAAACCCGTGCGCGGGTTGTGATGCAGGCCGGCGTCGCCGTTGGCGATGCCGAGAACTTGGGCCGTTGCCCGGAGCATGGGGTCGTGGAGCCGATGACGGGAATCGAACCCGCGTTCTCAGCTTGGGAAGCTGATGTTCTGCCATTGAACTACATCGGCATGGTGGGTCTGACCTGCGGGAACGCTGATCAGCGTGCCTCCGGTCGGGCCTCAGTGTCACATAATGTCACAACTCGATCCAAACTCGCTCCGGCGTCCTGTAGCGCGGCAAACTGCGAGTGAGCATACAGCCGCATGGTCAGGCTGGCGTCCTTGTGCCCGATCCACGCCGCGATCACCGCCACCGGCACGCCCTGCAAGTGCATCAGGGTCGCGCAGGTGTGGCGTGCGGCGTGCAGCTTGATATGCCGCAGCCCCGCCGCCTCGACGGCCTCACGCCAGTAGCGGGAAAGCACGCCGGGGCTGTAGGGCTGTCCGGCCTCGTTGCACACGACGTACTCCCACGGCCCGCCCGCGCCGCCCAACGCCAGCCGTTCCTCGGCCTGGCGCTTGCGTGCCGCCTTCAGGACCGCCACCAGGCGGGTAGGCAGCGGCAGCGTCCGGCGCGAAGTCTCGCTCTTGGGGTCGCCCTCGACCGTCTTGCTGCCCGCCGCCACGCGGTTGTTGACGATGGTCAGTGTCTTGGCGTCCAGGTCGACATCAGCCCACCGCAGACCTGCGATCTCGCCGCGCCGCAGACCCGACAGTGCAAGCTCCCAGGCGTGGCCCAGCCGGTCACCGGAGAGAGCGCGCAGTAGCTTCTGTACCTCGGCCTCGGTGTAGGTGTCGACGCACTGGTGCGGTGACGCGACCCGGTCAACGTAGCTACGAGCCAACCAGCGGCGCAGGCCGATTGGCGCGCCGGTCGAAACAGGCTACCTCCCAAGCGAATTCGGGAGGTGATGGCGTTGGCCCTGATCCTGGCGCTGACCTCGGCCCGCGTTCTGGCCGGTTACTGCGCGGGGCTGGGTACTGGTGTCGGCAAAGCACGCCGGAGTCTTCCTGCAGCGCGAGGTGGTCTATGCCTCGCGATGACCGTGGCTGCGGGCCAGGCACTACACCGGGAGGGTCTACTTGGGGCCGCCTGTGACCGGCGCACCGAATCACGCTGGGGCACAGGGCACGAGCTAGAGCAATGGGCGGTGACGCATGAATGCGGCGAGCCAGACCGGATCGGCCAGCGCGCCCGGCCATGGTCGAAAGCCACGGAGGTACTGCACTATTGGATGCCCCAGTACCCAGGGCCATCGACGGTCAATCGAGCGCGGTTCGGTCGTTCAATCATCGCGGCTTCGCGGCATCGCTCGCGGCTATCGCCATGCGGCCAAGGCCAACCATCCTGCGGGGCCTACCGATTCGATGCGTGGGCGGTCACCATCCGAACAACTGAGCGCGGGCTTGCTGATCAACCGGCTCCACTACCATCCGAGGACTGCTCACCATCCGGTCTGCGGCACAAGAGAACTCCGGCGCAATCGAGCATCATGCCGCCACACTCTCAGGTGCGTAATTTTGCGCACTCGCCTTGCGGTCGCTCCCGCTCCACCTACAGCAAACAGGCCACGGCCTACAGCAAATGTCCATCCGGTCAACCGAACACGACCACTCCCACGCCACCACCCAACGCGGTCGCATCGCCGCAGGTCAGACACCCCACCGGGGAGGGACCCTCCCACCCCCGCCTCGCCAGCATGGCCGATAACACGAGATTAGGATGGCTGCAATGCAGGGGCGATCCGGCCTTGGCAGCGGCAGCAAACCGGCTCGGCAGGGCAGCAAACCCGTTGGTAGGTGTCAGCGCGGCCCTGTGTGGTGGATTCCTGGCCCCCAGCGTCCACGCTCGCGGACGAATCGGCGCTCCGGCTGGTCATTACACCGGCCGGGCCGGTCAGGCGCTCTGACGGGCACGCCTCTTTTGGGCTATTGGCGAGCTTCGCGCAACGCCGGATTACGACCGTTCCCAGCATGTTTCACGTCTGGCGTCGTACGATGTTGGGGAACAACAGCTTTCACGCACCGACAGGAGGGCGGCGGCATGACGCCGGATGAGCGCAAACAGGCCGTCAAGGCGATGTTGGACGACGACCCCTCGCTGAGCCAGTGGGCCATCGCCAGACGGCTTGGCGTGAGTCAGCGGACGGTCAGCCGTGACATGGCGGCGATTGGCCGTGTCTCGGCGAATCGGTTCGTGGCTAACCGGCCGAAAGCGGCACGGCCGCAGACTGTTTCGTCACAGGTCAGTGGCGGTATGACTCGGGCGGCACCCGTGACTAGCATCACCCCCGAGGGCATCGCGGCGCTCATGGACTTCCATTTGACGCCTGGTGACAAGCTGGTGGCCGCGATACGGGCCGAGCTGGACAGCAACGGTCTGGAACCCGACGCCCGCGAGGCGGGGCTGCTTGCGCAGGTTCGCGAGACGGCCGACATCATCGCCGCCGCGCAGCAGCGCCTCGATGCTGACGGCCTGGTCTTCGCGCCAGCGGCGAAGGGCGGCCCGCCACGCCCGCATCCGCTGCTCGCGGAAATACGGGGGCAGCGCGTCGTGCTGGCACGGCTGCTGTCGCAGATCAACATGGAGGAAGGCTCGAAGAACCCGGTCAAGCAGAAGGCCGCCAACACCAGGTGGCGGGCGCGGAACATGCAGCGGGAGGCCGGAATTGGCTAGAAGGAAATCGACCGCCGCCAAACCCGTCGATCAGCGGCCCCGCGTCCCAGGTCTGCACCGCGAGGTTTTGGCCGTGGTGTGTTTGCGCGAAGTGAAGGACCGCCGGGGTGTGGTGCCCGACGATGCGCTGGGGGCGTGGGAGACTGCCGCCCAGGCCGAGGCCGACCAGCTGGCCGAGCAGCGCGCAGGCAATCCCGTCGTGGCGTGGTGGTATGACCTGCCGACAGGGTTGCCGGAGCCGCTGGACAAGCTGGGCCACGACCCCGCGCCGAGGTATGTGACGGTGTGGTCCGACGACACGGTGGACGCCTCGGAGGCGTTCAGTAAGGCCCGCTCCACCTACGAGCGGGCGCGGCATTTCTCGGGCTGTGACCACGGTTACTTTCGGGCCAAGTTCGACCTGGCCAAAGCGTTCGGGGTTGATCATGCATGATTGGTTCGCGAGAAAGGCTGCGGCGCAATGAGTCTCAGTAACATCACGACAGGCAAGCAAAACTCCATCGCTCTGAGTGGTGGCGGTCCCGCGCAGCCGGTCACTGATGAGCGGCCTACACACGCCCCCATGTTCGCCCGCTCACATGATGAGGCTGAGCCGAATTGCGTGCAGAACGAGGCGCTTCAGCCGTCGCGTCCGGTGCCGAGGCCGGTGGTGTCGCGGACCCGCGCCGAGGCGGCGGCGAAGGGGTTGGGCGGTCCCGAAGCCCTTGACCTGACGGCCGAGGAGATCACGGCGTGGGCCGGAGTGCCGCCGGAATCGGTCCCAGATCAACGCTGAGCGACTTTTCAGACCGTCCGAGAGTAAGGGGCACCGGCCGAGGGGTCCGGCGGTTCTGGCAGCCTGATCCATTTGGATCACCTGCTCGTATCCTGCCCCGTGACAGACGAAAGACCCCCGGCCGAAGCCGAGGGTCGTTTTCGTTGCCGCTCAGCCGAATTGACTGAACCGCCGCTGCGCTCTCTCGTACTGCGCGGTGATCTCTTTCTGCACCCGCTCGACCTGTGATGCGTCCACCAGGAAGAATTCGCCGCTGCCGAGTATCTCCGGCTGCGCGTTGTATTCAAACCAGCCACGCGTCGGCTCCCACCGGGCAGACGGTGCCCGCAGCCAGTCGGCCGACGTGCCACAGTCCGGTGCGTCGACACGAAACAGCTTGCTCGCCGGACCAGGCCCGCCATTGGCGTAGTAGAGCATCTGTCCTGCCTTTCCTGGCGGTGCGGAGCCGCCACTACGTGCAACGCTGGCAGCGGCCGGAACCATCCCGTGACGTGCGACTCGCCTACGGGCGGGGCAGCGGCTCAAGACCGCGACTGGGCAGCTTGGTCCCGCCTTGCCAGTGCTGCTTTGCGCGCCTCTCGCCTCAGGTCCGTGTGGGTGTGGTCGTCCTTTAACTGCGTGCGGCGGGAGGGGGTGCCTCCACTAAGCCAAGCCTGGAATTCGATCTCTTCGGCTCTGAGATTTTCTGTGGTCCAATCTGCTTCGTCATCAAGCACCGTTTCGACCCAGTCCCGTTGCTGATGCATCTCCCAGGCGACGGGCGCGGTCTCCTTAGCCAGGGTGGGGATGTCAACCTCAACCCTGGTGTAATGCTTCACAATCCGCTGTTGCAGGATGTAGATGCCCCGGTCGCTGAGCGTCGCAATGCGGGCGTCGAGATGCAAAAGTTCAGAGGGTGCAGCCGTCGCATCAATGAGGTGGGCGGCATAATGCTTACCGCCCACGAGGTCGGCAAGCGGCATTATCCTCAGGTTCCCGTTCCACCCGGTGCGTCCACTGACCCGCTGGTGTTCCTCCACTGGTGCGACGCTGACGCGTTGGCAAAGCAGTCCCTCGCGGTCGCGCATCGAGCACGGGTGCGCTACCACCTGGACGAGACGCGGTTCATCCCCGAAGCCCGGCAGCACGACATCTTTGAACACATCGCCCTGAAAGAGGGGGCGACTTCGGGCTACTTCACCTCGCTCGTCGTAAAGGTGTTCTGGGTCAATGGATTCCATGCTCGTCGTTACTCACCGCGTAAGCGAATTGAGCGCATCCCGTCCGTATCGTCGAACACCTCGAACTCGCTCCGGCTAGCACGCCAGCCCGGCCGCATCTCGTCGAGAATGTGCTCGACATGCCCGCGCTGCTCGGCAATATCGAGGAGTGCCATGTCTTTTCCGTCGAGATACAGGTCCAGTGGCCGGATATGGTAACCGGCGGCCAACGGAAGCTCCATCTCCATCCAAGTCGCCGGGTCTTCAACGCCCGCTTCCTGTTCGAGCATGTCGAGAAGGGCTGCGAACTTTGCGAGTCGGCTTCGGCTTTCCGGCGATGCGTCATTACCCTTGCGCCACTTGCGAACTGCCGAAACACTTACGTCAGCAATCTCGGCGATATGCGTCCACGCCATGCCGCGCTGATACGCTAGCTCGTCAAGAAGGGTGGGGACATCATGCCTGCTCTTATTGAGAGTCCACTGGTCCAGGGTCAGCGCACGGAGCCTGTCGTGCAGGTCGTGTGCGCGCCCAACGTATAAGTCGGTCTCTGTCCGAATTTCACCGACTTCCATTGACAGTGCGCGAGTTCCGAACGGGACCACTTTGTAGTCTTTGACATCGCCCGTGCTTGTGCCGGTACCAGTGCCGGTGGAGGGCGTAATCGCTGGCGTCGTCATACAATCGCTCCTCGAAAGAGGTTTCGGGCATCTTCCGTAATCGCACGCTGGAACGCTGCACCCACTGGGCCATGTACATCGTTAAGGACCGACGTCACTTCAACCGCATTCAGCCGAACCACATCCTCCCCATTGAAATCACGGAATCCGTCGAAGTCTAGGACGAAAAACGGGCCAGGTTCGAACTTCTGCCGCCTCAGAAGCTGCGGTTGGACGACGGGGGGTTGATTCAGTGCCGCGTACTGGAAGGTGAGGCCCTTCCCTTCGCCGAGGTCGAAGGTCACGAGTCCTTGCGCATTGCTGACGTTGACGTCGTTGGGACCTATGGCCAAAGGGCTTATCACACTGGCGTCAATCCACTTATCCCATGCACGCACGTTGGTTATCGGCTCTGGCACCCGTACTTCGTCGACGTAACGAAGACCCACACGCACCAGTGCGGGACAGACGTTGGCATCAATGAGTGCTTCACACACAGCGGTCACACCCGTGCGGAGATCATCGAATTCCCGATACGCGGTTGTCTCGTATATGAACGAAGACGGCGTGATTGTGACCGATTCGGTTTTGGCCGTGTTCATTAACACGGTCCGGCGCTCCTGTGCCACCTGGGGGAGAACACCAGGGCCAAGGTTCGCAATGTTGAACGTGACATTTGTCTGCGGCGTGCTGACCGGGAACCGCTCTTCCAGCGCGATGGCCACCGCATCGAGCGTTTCTTGCTGCCGCAGACGAGGTGAGTCGGTAAACCTAATCTCGGTCACGACGAGTGCCAGGGGCGCGTTGGGGAAGACCTCCCGGTTGGGATACATACCTAGCTCACCTAACCTACTTGACCCCGACTTGCCGTACCGAAGTACGCACCGAAAAGTGTACCAAAAGTGACACCGCCAGGACATCACAGGTGTGGGAAGGCCGGGCCTGGCCCTGCGCTGCCCTTATGAGTGCCCGATTCGATGATTCGGCGCTAGCAAACAGTGGGACACGGGCTTCGATGTCACGACGATGTCACAACTCAGAACGACTGATGCGGACTGCTATGAACTTACATGGATCGCATTCCGCAGGTCACAGGACTTTCGCAATCCGCTGCATACCCGTCCGGACGGCGTAAATCAGCTTGGGAAGCTGATGTTCTGCCATTGAACTACATCGGCGCGGTCGCGTCAGAAGGCTAGCATCCGGCGCCGCGGACGCTCACCTGCCTGGGCCGTCGCGGCCGGCCGCCAATCGCCCGTCGCATTACGCCTTAAACCACGCATGCACAATATCCGCCGGTCGGCGAAATGCCCGTGTTTATTATTTCGTGATTGCGCCGTAATGTGCTGGGCGTGGGTCGACACGCATTAGCCAGCAACCGACGCAAACCGTCGGCGACCCTGGCTGCGGTGCTCGCGCCCGCCGCCGTCTTCTTCGCGGTCTCGGCCGATGTTCATCCATTCGCGGCGCGCGAGACGGCCAAACCCGTTATCAACGAGCCCGCTCCGTGTTGCGCGGAAATCGTGACCTTGCCATCGACGCGGCTCAGTAAAGGATTCGGCGACGGCCAGCCCGTCGCTGCCTCGCGCTATCACACCCGCTCCCGCTTCCTGCCCGCCGGCGTCGCGCCGGAACGGGGCCTGCAGGTGCGCACCATCCTGACCGCCCGCAGCATCAGCGCCGAGTTCCCCCAGATCCACGAGATCGGGGGAGTGCGACCGGATCCGCTGCCCTGGCACCCCCTCGGCATGGCGATCGACGTGATGATTCCCGACCCGGAAAGCGCCCAGGGCATCGCGCTGGGGAACGCGATCGTGGCCTACGTGCTGCAGAACGCCGACCGGTTCGGAATCCAGGACGCGATCTGGCGCGGCGTCTACTACACCCCCAACGGCGCCCAAACGAGCCGGCTCGGCCACTACGACCACGTCCACGTCACGACCATCGGCGGCGGATACCCCACCGGCGACGAGGTCTATCTCCGCTGAACGCGCTGCGCAGCAGTTAGGCTCGCTTGGTGCTGCTCTCCGATCGCGACCTCAGGGCCGAAATCACCGCCGGGCGGTTGGGCATCGAGCCGTTCGATGACGCGCTGGTGCAGCCGTCCAGCATCGACGTCCGCCTCGACTGCATGTTCCGGGTTTTCAACAACACTCGCTACACCCACATCGACCCGGCCAAGCAGCAGGACGAGCTCACCTCGCTGGTCGAACCGCAAGACGGTGAGCCGTTCGTGCTGCACCCCGGCGAGTTCGTGCTCGGCTCGACGCTCGAGCTCATCACCCTGCCCGACGACCTCGCCGGACGTTTGGAGGGCAAATCGTCCCTGGGCCGCCTGGGGCTGCTGACGCACTCGACCGCCGGCTTCATCGATCCCGGCTTCAGCGGCCACATCACGCTCGAGCTGTCCAACGTCGCCAACCTGCCGATCACGCTGTGGCCGGGCATGAAGATCGGTCAGCTGTGCATTCTGCGGTTGACCAGTCCGGCCGAACACCCGTACGGCAGCACTCGCGTAGGTTCGAAGTACCAGGGCCAGCGAGGACCGACACCGTCGCGCTCGTACCAGAACTTCATAACGTCTACATAGGTTCTGCGGGGCTCTCACGCCACCGTTCTGCGCGATACTTAGTTAGCCGTGGTTTTTTCCTCCGCCTGGCCGTGGCGATCGCGCAACACCTTTGGAGGGGTTTGTCTTGAATATCGTGCTCGGGGTGTCGATGGCACCGTCTTCGATCCAAATGGTCGTTCTGGAAGGCGAATACGCCGATGGCGCGACGGTGGAAGAGGACGCGATCGATGTCACCGGCGCCGATGACGCGGCCACCGCGAGCGCCCCGGATCGGGTGATCTCGGCCATTCTGGGCACCCGGGAGGGCGCCGCCGACGCCGGCCTGCAGCTCTCCTCCATCGGGGTGACGTGGACCGATCAACTCGAAGCCGCGGCCCTGCGCGACGCGTTGGCGGCTCGCCGGATCGACAATGTCATGCTGGTCTCGGCGTTTCTGGCGGCTGCGGCGCTGGCGCAAAACGTCGGCGGCGCAATGGGTTACGAGCGCACCGCGGTGCTGCTGGTGGAACCCGATACCGCGACCCTGGCGGTCGTCGAGACCTCCGACGGCTCCATCCCCGATGTCTACAAGCAGCAGATTCGCGCCGAGTCCTACGGCGACGCGGCCGGGCAGCTCAGCGCGATGGTCGCCGGGCTGGAGAAGCTGGAGTCCCTGCCGGGCGGGCTGTTGCTCGTCGGCTCGGGCGTCGACGTCGCTCCGCTCAAGCAGGTGCTGCAGACCACGACCTTCCTCGACGTGAGTGTGGCCGAGGAGCCGGAGACCGCGCTGGCCCGCGGGGCCGCGCTGGCCGCGGCGAACGCGCCGCTGTTCGCGTCGTCGACGGCGGCGCTGGCCTACGCACAAGACCCCGGCACCGGCGCTGTCGACCAGTACTCGCTGCCCGACTACCTCTATGTCCCCGTCGGTCCCGAGCCCGGCGACGACGAACTCGCCTACAGCGCGGTGGGGGACGAGGACGCCGAGTCGCCGACCGTCGTCATCGAGAAGCTGTTCCTTCCCGAGGACAGTGAGCCGCGTCGACGGCCGGTCCTGCTGGTGGGCAGCGGGCTGGCGGTGGTCGGCATCAGCGCGGTGCTGGCGCTGGAGATCGCGCTGGCAATCGGCATCCGCACCACCGGAACCGTGGCGTTGCAACCTACCCCGAATCAACATCTGATCGTTCCCACCGAGCAGGCGCCGGCACCGCCGCCGGTGCAGGCGTCGGCACCGCAGCCCAAGATCAGCGTGCCCGAGCCGGTGGCGGCGCCCAAGCCGTTGAGCCCGCCGGTCGCCGCGCCGTTGCCGGCCGCCCGCCGCCGGCTGCGCCGCCGCTTCCGGAGGCGCCGCCGATCCCCGCGGCCCGCCGGTGGTGCCGGTCCCGGTGGTGGTCCCGCCGGTCCCGGTTCCGGTGCCGGTGCGCATCCCGGTGCCCGATCCGGTGAGCCCGCCGCAGCTGCTGGCGCCGCCGCGGCTGTCGGTTCCGCAACCGGTGCAACCGCCGGTGCGCGTCCCGCAGCCGCCGTCGCCTCCGCAGGTCGGCGGCACTGTTCCGCAGTCACCGCCGCAGCACCAGACCCCGCCCGGCGAAGGCACGCCGCCCAAGCCGGACGGCCCCGGCAACTACGGCGGCGGTCACGCGCCCACCCCCGGCGCCGGTGGTTCGGGTGGCTCAGGCGGCGGTCACGTTCCCACCCCCGGCTCGGGCGGCACCGCGGGTTCCGGTGGCGGGCACGTTCCCACGCCCGGTGCCGGTGGCCCGGGCGGCACCGGTGGATCGGGTGGCGGGCACGTTCCGACGCCCGGGGCCGGTACCCCGGGCGGCTCCGGTGGCGGTCACCTTCCCATCCCGGGCGCGGGCAGCACTCCGGGCGGCTCGGGTGGCGGTCACCTTCCCACTCCAGGTGCCGGTACGCCCGGCGGCGGCTTGGGGGGTTCGGCGGTGGCCACGCCCGGCGCCCGGCGGTGGCTTGGGCGGTGGCCACGCCCGGCGCCGGGCGGCTTGGCGGTTCGGGGTGGCCACGCCCGGCGCCGGGGCGGCCTGGCGGGTTCGGCGGGGCCACGCTCCGGCGCCCGGCGGTGGCCTGGGTGGCTTCGGCGGCGGTCACAGCGGCGGCGGCCTGGGCGGACTCGGCGGCGGGCACAAATAGCCCCGCGCCGACCACTCCGTCGACCCGCGCCACGACGCCGGTCGAGCTCACACGAGTAGGGTTGCGGTATTGAGGCTGGCGAAAAGACGCCGCCTCGTCCGCCAGAATTTCATCAACCCGGCAAACGGCTTGGGTTGTGAGCCGGGCTCAGCTACGGCAAGGAAATTCGTGGCGCACGCGCAATAGGGATGTTGCCCGGAGGGCGTGTCGGGCAGCGCAGCAAATGGGGCAGGGGGCTAGAAGCAGTGGCGGGCATCGTGCTTGGCGTCGCGATGACGCCGACCAAGGTGCGCATGGTTCTGGTCGAAGGCGAAAGCGCCGACGGCGTCACTGTCGACGAGGACGACTTCGACGTCGACACCCGACGAACCGCCCTCCCCGGCACCGCCCCCGACCAGGTCATTTCGGCGATCCTGGGCACCCGGGAGGGTGCCGCCGACAGCGGCTACCAGCTGCTGTCGACCGGCGTTACCTGGACCGATCACGTCGAGGCGGCTATGCTGCGCGACGCCTTGATCGCGCACAAGGTGGAAAACGTCATGCTGGTCTCGGCCTTCATGGCCGCCGCAGCACTGACCCAGGCCGTCGGCGACGCCACCAACTACGCGCGGACCGCGATGCTGTTCGTCGAGCCCTACAGCGCGACGATGGCGGTGGTCGACACCGCCGACGGTTCGGTCTCGGAGGTCCGCCGTCGGCCCCTGCCGGAGGACGAGGACCAGGCGGTGGCCGAACTCGTCGACATGGCCGCCAGCGCCGAGTCGCTGCCAACCCGTCCGGAGGGCCTGGTCCTGGTCGGCTCCGGCGTCGACGTCCCGCTGATCAAGCCGGCGCTGGAAGCCGCGACGTCGCTGGAGCTGTCGGTGCCGGACGAGCCGGAGATGGCCCTGGCCAGGGGCGCCGCACTGGCGTCGGCGAACGCGCCGCTGTTCGCGTCGTCCACCGCCGCGCTGGCTTACGCGCTGGATCCCGGCACCGGAGAGGTCGACCCGCTCGCCCTGGCCGGGCAGTCCCCTGGCCTGCTGCCCGGCTATCAGCCCGAGTACCACAGCCGCATCGCGGCGCAGGCCGCCGATGCCGGCGAGGGCAAGGCCAACGTCGCCTACAGCGCGGTGCCCGACGATGACGCCGAGGCCAAGACACTGATCGACCTCGACGAACGCGCCCGGCGGCGCAAGTCGCTGCTGCTGGTCAGCAGCACCCTGGCGGTGATTTTCATCGCCGCCGTGGTGGCGCTGGAGATCGCCCTGGCGATCAGCATCCGGCCCACCGTCGCGTTGCGGCCCAGCCCCAACGAGAACATCATCGCCCCCGCTCCGGCGCCGCCCCCGCCCGCGCCGCCGGTCCAGGCGCAGCCGAAGATCACGCCGCCGCGGCCGCTGGCCGCGCCGCACCCGATCGCACCACCGCCCCCGGCCCCGCCGCCCATCGCCGTCCCCGTTCCCGTCCTTCCGCCCCCGGTGTTCGTTCCGCCGCCGCGCGTGCCGCTCGCCCGCCCACCCGCGCCCGGTCACGGCCCCTTCGGCGGCCACGGCCCGTTCGGTGGGGGCCACGGTCCCTTCGGCGGCACGGTCCCTTCGGCGGGGGTCACGGTCCCTTCGGCGGGGGTCACGGCCCGTTCGGCGGGCATGGTCCCTTCGGCGGCGGCCACGGGTTCGGCGGCGGGCACGGGTTCGGTGGCGGCCACGGGTTCGGTGGCGGCCACGGCCACCGGTAGCGCGGATTCCGGCTCGCCTGCGTGTCTGACCCGGCGCGCTAGGGTGGCGGACTAGGGTATGGCCGCGGCCAGAACTCTCAGCAAGTCCCGGCTGACCCTCAAATCGCGAGCCCCGACGCGGCTACGCAGCCACCCGGCACAGCAACCGACTTTCGGACGATTTGGAGGAGCGGTGGACGTCGTACTCGGCGTGTCGATGGCGCCTGAGACAGTCCGCATGGTGCTCGTCGAAGGGGAATCGGCCGGCGGGCTGACCGTCGATCAGGCCGGCTTCGACGTCACCGCCGACGCAACCCCCGCGGCCGCCGCCCACCACGTCGTCGCGGCCATCCTGGAAACCCGGGACAGCGCGACCCAGGGCGGTTACCGGCTCAAATCGAGCGGGGTGAGCTGGACCGACCCGGTCAAGGCGGCCGCACTCCGCGACGCGTTGGCGGCCCGCAAGATCGAGAACGTGATGCTGGTCTCGGCGGTCATGGCCGCCGCGGCCCTGGCCCAGGCCATGGGCAGCGCCACCAACTGGGCCCGCACCGCACTCCTGCTCGTCGAGCCGACCAGCGCGACCCTGGCCGTCGTCGACACCCGCAACGGAACGGTCACCGACGTGCACCGCCACCCGCTGCCGGGCCATGACGACGCCGCGCTGGCAAAGCTCACCGCGATGGTGTCGGGTGCCGAATCGATGCGATCGCGACCCGACGGGCTCTTTTTGGTCGGGTCGGATGTGGACATCCCGGCGATCAAGCCCACCCTCGAGGCCGCGACGTCGTTATCGGTGACGACGCCCGAGGAACCGGAGATGGCCCTGGCCCGGGGTGCCTCGCTGGCCGCGGCCAACGCGCGGTTGGGCGCGCCGCGGACGGTCGAGATGGTGCCGACGCACCTCTCGTCGACCGCGACCGCGCCGCCGGCGGCCGAACTCGCCTACAGCGCCGACACGCACGACGATCCGGCGTCCGAGCCCACCCGTGAAGGGCGCAGCCCCAAGTCGGTGGCCACGATCGCCGCGGTGGCGGTGATCTTCGTCGGCGGCATCGTCGCCCTGGCGTGGGCGCTGGCGTTCATCCGGCCACACGCCGACCAGCGCCCCGAGGTGGGCACCCAGGTCGTCGCCCCCGACAACCCGCCGCCGCCCAGCGCCGCCCCACCGCCGCCACCGGCAGCGCCCGTACCGGCGGCGCCCCCGCCCCACGCTCCGGTGTCTCCGGCCCCCTCGCCGCACTCCGGCGACCACGAGCACTGGGACGACTGGCTGCATCGCCACCTGGGCCCGGGAGTCCCGGTCCCCTAGACCGGCCCTGCGGACCGGTGCCGGCCCCCCCGGCCATCGATGGCGCGTAAAATCGGGGCATTAGGGGAATATCGGGTGGGGACTCAGCGATGTCTTGCGCCATCATGTCGTGCGACGAGCACGCCCTCACCGCGAAGGACTAGCAACCGACTATTGGAGGAGCTTTGGACACCGTACTGGGCGTGTCGATGGCGCCGACGGCAGTCCGAATGGTGCTGGTCGAAGGCGAGAACGGCGATGGCGCCACCGTCGACGAAGACAACTTCGACGTCGCCACAAGCGAGGATGCAGCAACTGTCACCGCCTCCGACCAGGTGCTTTCGGCGATCCTGGGAACGCGGCAGGGGGCGGCCGAAGGCGGCTACCAGCTCGCCTCGACCGGCGTGACGTTCACCGACCCGGTCGAGGCCGCCGCGCTGCGCGACAAGCTGGCCGCCCACAAGGTCGAAAATGTGATGCTGGTCTCGGCCTTCCTGGCCGCGGCCGCGCTGGCCCAAGCGGTCGGCCACCGGACCAACTACGCGCACACCGCGCTGCTGTACATCGAGCCCGACACCGCGACGCTGGCGGTCGTCGACAGCGCGGACGGCTCCATCGCCGACGTGCGGCGCCAGCCCCTCCCCGAAGACGACGAGGCGGCGGTGGCCGAGCTGGCCTCGATGGTCTCCAACGCCGAGAACCTGGAGACCCGCCCCGACGCCGTGTTCGTCGTCGGCTCGGGCATCGACATCCCGCTGATCAAGCCGGCCCTGGAGGCGGCGACCACGCTTCCGCTGACCGCGCCCGAGGAGCCGGACACCGCGCTGGCCCGTGGCGCGGCCCTGGCCTCGGCGCACGCTCCGCTGTTCGCGTCGTCCACCGCGGCGCTGGCCTACGCCCAAGACCCGGGCACCGGTGCCATCAATCCGCTCGCGGTGGCGCCCGGCTACTTCGAGACCCCCGCCGACGCCGGCGCCGACGGCCTGGCCTACAGCGCGGTCCCCGACGACCCGGACGAGTTCTTCACCGGCACCCAGGCCGCGGCCACCGAGCTGGTCGACGCCGACTACGCGGACCGCAGCTCGTTCAAGCTGGTGGGCAGCGCGGTGGCGGCGATCTTTGTCATCGGTGTGGTGGCCCTGGTGGTCTCGCTGGCGATCGCCATCCGGCCGACGGCCAACGTGCGGCCCAGCCCGAACCAGAACGTCGTCGTCGCACCCACCCGACCCGCGCCGGCGGCTCCGGCCCGGCGCCGCCCCGAGGCGCCGCGTCCGCGCCGCTGCCGCGCCTCAGGCCCCGCGCCGCGCCGGAGGCCCGGCACCCGCCCGGCGGCCCGGCCCGGCCCCTGTTCAGGTGGCGCCGTGCCCGTCCGGAGGCACCCGCGCCGGCTCCGGCGGCCCGCCACCCCGCCGCCGGCGGTCGCGCCCATCCCGGTGCCGATCCCGTTGCCGATCCCGGCCTGGGTGGTCCCGGATTCGGCGGACCGCCCGGCCACGGCGGCGGTGACGGCGGCGGGCACGGCGGCGGTGGCTTCCCCGGCTTCCCGGGCGGCGGCGGCCACGGCGGTGGCGGCTTCCCGGGCTTCGGCGGCGGTCACGGCGGCTTCGGCCACCACTAGTACCGGGCCCACCACTAGTACCGGGCAGTGTCGGCGGCATCGGCCAGCTGTCATCCGCCGTTTGCCTGACGCTTAGCCCAGCGATGCAATCAGCTCATCGGGGCCACCTACACCGGTTGTATGCGATGCACCGTGTTCGGCACGGGTTACCTGGGCGCCACCCACGCGGTGGGAATGGCGGAGCTGGGACACGACGTGCTCGGGGTCGACATCGACCCGGGCAAGGTGGCCAAGCTCGCCGGGGGTGACATCCCCTTCTACGAGCCCGGCCTGCGAAAGCTGTTGAACGAGAACCTGGCCGCGGGCCGGCTGCGCTTCACCACCGACTACGACATGGCGGCCGGCTTCGCCGACGTGCACTTCCTGGGTGTGGGCACCCCGCAGAAGAAGGGCGAATACGGCGCCGATCTGCGCCACGTGTACGCCGTCATCGACGAATTGGTGCCCCGGTTGACGACGTCGGCGGTGCTGGTCGGCAAATCGACCGTCCCGGTGGGCACCGCGGCCGAGCTGAACCAGCGGGCGGCGGCGCTGGCGCCGCGCGGCGTCGACGTCGAAATCGCGTGGAACCCGGAGTTTCTGCGCGAGGGCTATGCCGTGCAGGACACCCTGCGGCCGGACCGGATTGTGCTTGGCATCAAACAGGATTCACCGCGCGCCGAGGCCGCCGTCCGGGAGCTGTACGGGCCGCTGTTGGACGCCGGGGTGCCGTTCCTGGTGACGGATCTGCAGACCGCGGAGTTGGTCAAGGTGTCCGCCAATGCCTTTCTGGCGACCAAGATTTCGTTCATCAACGCGATCTCCGAGGTGTGCGAGGCCGCCGGCGCCGACGTCAGCCTGCTGGCCGATGCGCTGGGCTACGACCCGCGGATCGGGCGCCAATTCCTCAACGCCGGTTTGGGTTTCGGCGGGGGCTGCCTGCCCAAGGACATCCGGGCGTTCATGGCGCGCGCCGGCGAGCTGGGCGCCGATCAGGCGCTGACGTTCCTGCGCGAGGTGGACAGCATCAACATGCGCCGCCGCACCCGGATGGTGGAACTGGCCAGCGCGGCCTGCGGCGGCTCGCTGCTGGGCGCCAACGTCGCGGTGCTCGGGGCGGCGTTCAAGCCCGAATCCGACGACGTGCGCGACTCGCCGGCGCTCAATGTCGCCGGCCAGCTGCAGCTCAACGGCGCCGCGGTCAACGTGTACGACCCGAAGGCCCTGGACAACGCGCAGCGGCTGTTCCCCACGCTGAACTACGCCGTCTCGGTCGAGGAGGCCTGCGAGCGCGCGGACGCGGTGTTGGTGCTCACCGAGTGGCGCCAGTTCGTCGAGATGGACCCCGACGACCTGGCCGACCGGGTCCGGGCCCGCGTCGTCGTCGACGGCCGCAACTGCCTGGACGTCACCCGCTGGCAGCGGGCCGGCTGGCGGGTCTACCGCCTGGGCGCGCCGCGACCCTGAGCGCGCCGGCCGAGCGTCACGCCAGCGTGGCGCCGGCCCGCGAGCGCCACGCTGGCGTGACGCTCGGCGCCGAACGGGAGCGTAGCCTGACCGGCGTGGACTATGCGGGAGCGTTCCTCGACGAAAACCGCGGGTTCGCGGAGCTTTTCCGGGATGCCGACGAGTCGACGCCGGTGCCCACCTGCCCGGACTGGACCCTGCGGCAACTGTTCCGCCACGTCGGCCGGGGTGACCGCTGGGCGGCGCAGATCGTGCGCGACAGGCTCGACAGCTACCTCGACCCGCGGATGGTCGAGGGCGGCAAGCCGCCGCCCGATCCCGCCGACGCGATCTCCTGGCTGCACGGCGGGGCGCAGCGGCTGGTCGACGCCGTCGAGCTGACCGGCGTCCAAACGCCGGTCTGGACGTTCCTCGGGCCGCGCCCGGCCAATTGGTGGGTCCGGCGCCGGCTGCACGAGACAGCCGTACATCGCGCCGACGCGGCCATCGCCCTGGGCCGCGAGTTCACCCTGCGGCCCGAGCTGGCGGCCGATGCGATCACCGAATGGCTGGAGCGGGTCGCGGTTCAGGCGGGCGGCCAGGGCGCGCCGCTGCCGCTCGACAACGCCGACATCCTGCACCTGCACGCCACCGATCCCGGCCTCGGCGAGGCCGGCGAGTGGACCGTCGCGGTCGAGCAGGGCCGCATCGCCTGGTCGCACGAGCACGGCAAGGGCAGCGTCGCGCTGCGCGGTGGCGCAACCGATCTGCTGCTGGCGATCCTGCGCCGCCGCCCACTGGCCGACACCGGCGCCGAACTGTTCGGCGACGACGCCGTGTGGCAGCGCTGGTTGGACCGTACGCCTCTCTAGCCGCGCGACCACACGGTAACTTGCACACCATGACCACATCGGAGATCGCCACCGTTCTGGCCTGGCACGACGCGCTCAACGCGTCGGACCTGGACACCCTGATCGCCCTGTCCAGCGACGACATCGAGATCGGCGACGCGCACGGGGCCGCACAAGGCCATGAGGCGCTGCGCAACTGGGCCGCCGCCCGTCGGGGAACCGCGGAGCTCGGCCGGATGTACGTGCACGATGGTGTCGTGGTCGTCGAACAGAAGGTCACCAGCCCCGACGACCCGGGCGCCGTCAGCACGGCCGCCTCGGCGTTCCGCGTCGTGCACGACCGGGTCACGTCGGTGTTCCGGCACGACAGCCTGGCCTCGGCGCTGGCGGCCACCGAACTGACCGAGGACGACGCCGTCGACTAGGGCCGATCAAGGCAGTAGGAGCCACCCATGCGCGGAATCATCTTGGCCGGCGGGTCGGGCACCCGCCTGCATCCGATCACCACCGGCATCAGCAAGCAGTTGCTGCCGGTCTACGACAAGCCGATGGTCTACTACCCGCTGTCCACCCTGATGATGGCCGGCATCCGCGACATCCTGGTGATCACCACCCCGCACGACGCGGCCGGATTCGTCCGGCTGCTGGGTGACGGCTCGCAATTCGGCATCAACATCACCTACGTGACGCAGGAGCGGCCCGACGGCCTGGCCCAGGCGTTCGTCCTGGGCGCCGACCACATCGGCAACGACTCGGTAGCATTGGTGTTGGGAGACAACATCTTCTACGGCCCCGGGCTGGGCACCAGCCTGAGGCGCTTCCAAACCATAACCGGCGGAGCGGTTTTCGCGTACTGGGTGGCCAACCCGTCGGCGTACGGGGTGGTGGAGTTCAGCGACGACGGCATGGCGCTGTCGCTGGAGGAGAAACCCAAGACGCCGAAATCCAATTACGCGGTGCCGGGTTTGTATTTCTACGACAACGACGTGATCGAAATCGCCAAGGGTCTGAAGAAATCCGAGCGCGGCGAGTACGAGATCACCGAGGTCAACCAGATCTATCTCAGCCGCGGCCGGCTCTCGGTCGAGGTGATGGCCCGCGGCACGGCCTGGCTGGACACCGGCACTTTCGATTCGCTGCTGGACGCCAGCGACTTCGTGCGCACGCTGGAGCGCCGCCAGGGACTCAAAGTCAGTGTGCCCGAAGAGGTGGCGTGGCAGCAGGGCTGGATCACCGATGAGCAGCTGTCCGAGCGCGCCCAGAGCCTGCTCAAGTCGGGCTACGGCGGCTATCTGCTGGACCTGTTGGAGCGCAGCCGTTTTCACTAGACCGATGGCGGCGGCCCGCCGCGCCCGGCTTCGCCGCGCTTGCGACCGCCGCTAGACCGATGGCGGCGGCCCGCTGCGCCGGCTTCGCCGCGCTTGCGACCGCCGCTAGACCGATGGCGGCGGCCCGCCGCGCCGGCTTCGCCGCGCTTGCGACCGCCGCTAGACCGATGGCGGCGGCCGCTGCGCCGGCTTCGCCGCGCTTGCGACCGCCGCTAGACCGATGGCGGCGGCCCGCCGCGCCCGGCTTCGCCGCGCTTGCGACCGCCGCTGGGTCTGGCCAGCACCGCGGCGATCGCCGTGGTCAACGGCACCGACAGGGCCAGCGCCATGCCGCCGACCGCCGAGCGGGCGATCTCGATGGCCACGCTCTCGCCGGTCAGCACGTCGGTCAGCGAGCGGTTGGCGACGCTGAACAGCAGCAGCAGCGGCAGCGAACTGCCGGCATAGGCCAGCACCAGCGTGTAGACGGTGCTGGCGATGTGATCGCGGCCCACCCGCAGGGCGCCGGTGAAGATCGCCCGCCGCGAGCCGCCCAGGCGGGCCAGCTCGAACACCGTCGACGACTGGGTCACCGTCACGTCGTTGAGCACACCCAGCGAGCCGATGATGAAACCGGCCAGCAGCAGCCCGCCGATGGACACGCTACCGAGGTACGCGCTGACCGTGCTGTTCTGTTCATCCGAGAGCCCGGTGAGATGCGCCAATTGTATCGCCGCCCAAGATAATCCGGCGGCCAGCAGCAACGACGACAGGGTGCCCAGCAGCGCGGCGCTGGTGCGCAGGCTGACGCCGTGAGCCAGGTAGATGACCGCGTAGAGGATCGCCGCCGCCGCCACCAGCGCCACCGGAACCGCGGGCGCGCCGTCGCGCAGCGCCGGCAGCAGGAACGTCACCAGCACCACGAAGGCGACCAGGATGCCCACCAGCGCCAGCAGTCCGCGCCAGCGCGCCACCGCGACGATCACCACCGCGAACGCGACCGCCAAACCGACCAGCGCCCAACCCCGTTCGAAGTCGTAGAAGGCGTAGCTGGTAGCGCCCTGGTCGTCGACCTGCCGGACGATCCGGATGCGGTCGCCCACCGCGAATTTCGGTTGGCCGGGCCCCGGGGAGGACTCCAGCAGCGTGGCGGCGCCGGCGTTGGGCCCGGAATCGATCGCCACCTGGGTCAGCACGCAGCGCCCGGCACCCGGCAGCGCCGGCTGCGGCGGGCCGGTGAGCACCTGACTGACCGACGGGCTGCCGCAGTCGCCCAACCCGCTGGACAGCACGTGCCCGGCCTGCGTGCTCACCGCGCCGCCGGCCGCGTTCTGCAGCGGCATCGGGATGTCGACGTGCTGCCGGCTGGGCCACAGCACGATCGCGCCGACGGCGACCGCCACGCCGATCGCGATCAGCAGCCCGACGACGATGCGGGCGGGCAACCGATCGACGGGGGCCGGGCCCGACGGCAGGCCGTGGGAGTGGGAGTGCGTCACGCGCTCCACCGTAGAGGCGCCCGGCTGGGTGCTTACTGTCGATAGCCGACCAGGAAGTTGCCCAGCCGCTCGATCGCGGCGGCCAGGTCCCGCGCCCACGGCAGCGTCACGATGCGCAGGTGATCCGGCGCCGGCCAGTTGAAGCCGGTGCCCTGGGTGACCAGGATCTTCTCCTGCAGCAGCAGGTCGAGCACCAGCTGCTCGTCGTCGGTGATGTCGTAGACCTCGGGGTCCAGCCGGGGAAACGCGTACAGGGCGCCGGCGGGTTTAACGCAGGACACCCCGGGGATCTCGTTGAGCTTGCTCCACGCCACGTCGCGCTGCTCGAGCAGCCGCCCGCCCGGCAGCACCAGGTCCTCGATGCTCTGGTGGCCGCCCAGGGCCACCTGGATCGCATGCTGCGCCGGGACGTTCGGGCACAGCCGCATGTTGGCCAGCAGGTTGATGCCCTCGATGAAGCTGCCGGCGTGGTCCTTGGGTCCGGTGATCGCCAGCCAGCCGGCCCGGTAGCCGGCCACCCGGTACGCCTTCGACAGGCCGTTGAAGGTCAGGCACAGCATGTCCGGCGCCAGCGACGCCACGTTGATGTGCTTGGCGTCGTCGTAGAGGATCTTGTCGTAGATCTCGTCGGCCAGCAGCAGCAGCTCGTGCTTGCGCGCCAGATCGACCATCTGGCTCAGGATTTCGCCGCTGTACACCGCGCCGGTCGGGTTGTTCGGGTTGATCACCACCAGCGCCTTGGTGCGCTCGGTGATCTTGGATTCCAGATCGGCGATGTCGGGCTGCCAGCCCTGCGTCTCGTCGCACAGGTAGTGCACGGGGGTGCCGCCGGCCAGCGAGGTCGACGCCGTCCACAGCGGGTAGTCCGGCGACGGGATAAGCACCTCGTCGCCGTTGTCGAGCAGCGCCTGCAGCGTCATCGTGATCAGTTCGGACACGCCGTTGCCCAGGTAGACATCGTCGACGTCGAAGCGGGGGAACCCGTCGACCAACTCGTAGCGGGTGACCACCGCCCGGCGCGCGGGCAGGATGCCCTGCGAGTCGGAGTAGCCCTGGGCGTACGGCAGGGCCTGGATCATGTCGCGCATGATGACGTCGGGCGCCTCGAAGCCGAACGGCGCCGGGTTGCCGATGTTGAGCTTGAGGATGCGGTGTCCCTCGGCCTCCAGCCGCGCCGCGTGCTGATGTACCGGGCCGCGGATCTCGTACAGGACGTCCTGGAGCTTGGACGACTGGGCGAAAGTACGCTGCTGGCGATGGTGCGCGGACGAGTGCACAGGCAGCTGGTGGGTTGTCACACCACCAATGGTGCCATCACTGTCCACTGAAATTTGCTGTCAAGCCTGAAATTGCCAGCTCAGCGCTTGCCCGGTGGACGCGCCCCGCGGGCGATGCCCAGTCCCTTGACCGGTGGCTGCGACGGTGCGTCGTCGCCATTGGTCTGCTTTGCCGGCTCCGCTTTCGGGGCCGGTTCGGCTTCGGCCTTGGGAGCTTCCGCCTTGGGCGCTTCCGCCTTGGGTGCCTCGGCCTTGGGTGCCGCCTTCTTCGCACCGGGCCGCTTGGCGCCCGCGGCGATGCCCAGCCCCTTCACCGGTGCGGCCGGCGCCGGCGGAGCCCCCGTCTTGGCCTCACCGGCTGCCTCGGTCTTGGCTTCGGTCTTGGGCGCTTCGGTCTTGGGTGCTTGGGCGGCCGGGGCGGACTTCTTCGCGCCGGGCCGCTTGGCGCCCGCGGCGATGCCCAGCCCCTTGGCGGGCGCCGCCGGGGCCTCCGTCTTGGCCTCCGCCGGAGCCTCGGTCTTGGCCTCGGCGGCCGGCGCGGACTTCTTGGCGCCGGGCCGCTTCGCGCCGCCGGCGATGCCCAACCCCTTGACCGGCGCGGCCGGCGCGGCCGGTGCGGCCTCCGCCTTGGGTGCCGCCTCGGCGGGCTCCTTCGTCGTCTCCTTGGCCGGCGCCTCGACGGTGGCCGTGGCCTTGGGCGCCTGGGCGGCCCGCTTCTCGGCTTCCTTGGCGGCCGTGCCCTTTTCGGGCAGCGTCGCCTTGTCGTACTCGAGCGAGCCCAGCAGGATCTGGGCGACGTCGAGCACCTCGACGCCGGAGCGGCCGGCCTCCTCCTGCCGGTCGTTGACGCCGTCGGTGACCATCACCCGGCAGAACGGGCACGCGGTCGCCACGGTCGCGGCGCCGGTGGCCAGGGCCTCATCGACGCGCTCGTGGTTGATCCGCTTGCCGATGTGCTCTTCCATCCACATCCGGGCGCCGCCGGCGCCGCAGCAGAAGCTGCGCTCGGCGTGCCGCGGCATCTCGGTCAGATTCGCGCCCGCGGCGCCGATCAGCTCACGCGGCGCCTCGTAGACCTTGTTGTGCCGGCCCAGGTAGCAGGGGTCGTGGTAGGTGATGTCCTGGGACACCGGGGTCACCGGCACCAGCTTGTTGTCCCGGATCAGCCGGTTCAGCAGCTGGGTGTGGTGCAACACCGTGTAGTTGGCGCCCAGCTGGCGATATTCGCGGCCCAGCGTGTTGAAGCAGTGCGGGCAGGTCACCACGATCTTGCGGTCGACCGTCTCCACACCCTCGAACACCCCGTCCAGGGTTTCGACGGCCTGGGCGGCCAACTGCTGGAACAGGAACTCGTTGCCCGAGCGGCGGGCCGAGTCGCCGTTGCAGGTTTCGCCGGCGCCGAGCACCAGGTACTTCACCCCGGCGACGGCCAGCAGCTCGGCGACGGCCTTGGTGGTCTTCTTGGCCTTGTCGTCGTAGGCGCCGGCGCAGCCCACCCAGAACAGGTATTCGTAGCCGTCGAAGCTGTCGACGTCCTCGCCGTAGACCGGCACGTCGAAGTCGACCTCGTCGATCCAGTTGGTGCGGTCGCTGGCGTTCTGGCCCCACGGGTTGGCCTTGGTCTCCAGGTTCTTGAACAGCACCGACAGTTCCGAGGGGAACTCCGACTCCATCATCACCTGGTAGCGGCGCATGTCGACGATGTGGTCGACGTGCTCGATGTCCACCGGGCACTGCTCGACGCAGGCGCCGCAGGTCACGCACGACCACAGCACGTCGGGGTCGATGACACCGCCCTGCTCCTCGGTGCCGACCAGCGGGCGGGTGGCCTGCTCCGGGCCCGAGCCCATCACCCGGCCGAAGCCCGACTCGGGCACGTGGTGCGCCTCGGCGTGCTTCTCACCGGACAGCTCCTCGCCGACCCCGCCCTCGGGCGTGCTCTCCAGCGGGGACTGCTTGTCGCCCAGGATGTAGGGCGCCTTGGCCATCCAGTGGTCCCGCAGGTCCATGATGACCAGCTTGGGCGAGAGCGGCTTGCCGGTGTTCCAGGCCGGGCACTGCGATTGGCAGCGGCCGCACTCGGTACACGTGGCGAAGTCCAGCATCGCCTTCCAGCTGAAGTCCTCGACCTTGCCGCGGCCGAAAACCGCGTCGTCCGGCGGGTTTTCGAAGTCGATGGGCTTACCGTCGTATTCGATCGGCAGCAGCGGGCCCAGCCCGTTGGGCAGCCGCTTGAAGATGACGTTGATCGGCGCCGTGAAGATGTGCATGTGCTTGGAGTGCAGCACGATGATCAGGAACGCCAGCATCACCGCGATGTGCGCCAGCAGGGCCGCGGTCTCGATGTACTCGTTGGCGGGCTGGCCCAGCGGCCGCAGGATGGCGCCGAACAGCTGGGACAAGAACGCGCCCTTGCCGTAGGGCAACGTGCCGTTGTTCACCGCCGAACCGCGCACCAGGACGTAGGTCCAGATGACGTTGAAGATCATGAACAGCACCAGCCAGGCGCCGCCGGTGTGCGAGCCGTAGAACCGTGACGAGCGGCCGATCTCACGCGGGCTGCGCATCAACCGGATGACGGCGAAGGTGGCGATGCCCAGGAACACGGCGGTGGCGAAGAAGTCCTGCAAAAAGCCCAGCGCGTCCCAGCGCCCGATGATCGGGATGTGGAAGTTGTCCTGGAACAGCAGGCCGTAGGCCTCGATGTAGACCGTCAACAGGATGAAAAAGCCCCACATGGTGAAGAAGTGGGCCAGGCCGGGGATCGACCACTTGAGCAGGCGGCGCTGCCCGAAGACCTCGGAGACCTCCGCCCAGACCCGCTTGCCGGGGTCGTCGGTGTGCCCCGGGGCCGGCTTGCCGGACGTGATCAGCTTGAACAGCCACAGCACCCGGCGTGCGGCGAGCGCGGCCACGATCAGCGTCATGCCCATGCCCACGACCAGTCTGATGAGCATCTGCGTTGTCACAGAAGGTCTCCCCAATGCATAGAAAATTCGGCCTGTGCTTTATTTGCCTGCTTAAGCCCCGCTCATAGTTACATCTTCGTGGCTTTCGGCGCGAGAAAGGCTGCCCTAACTTGCCGCTCGTCGGCGCCCCTGGCCTGCTGCGTTGGTACCCGCCCGCGGCCATGTGACGTTTGTCGGAGTGATCGACGCCACCGGCTTTTCGCCGAATGACCTTTACCGGGCGGTGTTAACGGCCGAAAGGTGGTTGAAAGATCGGCGGAATCGGGCGCACCCGGGTGGTCGTCGGCGCCGCGCTGGTGGTGCTCGGCTGCGCCGTCGTGGTGGGCGCGGCGCTGGTCGTGGTCGTGCTGCTCGGCGGGGGCGTCGTGGTTGTCGTGGTGGTCGACGGCTCCGGCGGCGCTGTCGTGGTGGTGGCCGGGGGCGGCGGCGCCTCGCTGGACGGCGGTGGCGGGGCCGGCACGACGGTGACGGTGGTGCTGTCGTTCGGCCCGGTGATGGTCACGGTTTGCGGCGGGGCGGCGTGCTGGGCGGCGACGTGGGCCGGTCCTGGGTGGACTTGGTGAGCAGCAGGTTGATCGCCAACACCAGGGCGATCAGCACCGCCGCGCCGGCCCCGGCCACGCTCAACACCAGCGCGGTGCGCTTGTACCAGGGCAGCCCGCCCGCCGCGGCGTCGTCGAATCGTCTTGCCTCACTGGCGTATTCGCCGGTGGCGTCGCGGCCGGTGTAGGGCACCGGCTCGTCGGAGGTGTCGGCGTCCTGCGACCACGCCAGGGCGTCGTCCACGTCGGTGGCCTGCGCGGCCCAGGCGGCCTGGGTCATGTCGAGCCCGCCGGCGCCGACCATCTCGGTGGGTGTCTCCACCGCGGCGGCGGCGGCCGTCGGAGCGGCCCCCGACGCGTATTGCGCACCCAGCGTCGCCGCGCCCAGCGCGGCGCTCAATCCCGGCTGCGCGGTGCTGTGCACCGGCACCCCGAACCGTCCCGACAACCGCGGCGTGAGCAGCGGGATGCTCGCCCCGCCGCCGACGATCGCCACCCCACGCAGAGTGGAGTTACCAATCCCGTTGCGCCGCAACGCTTCCTGGCACCAATCCAGGAACCGGTCCAGCGGTGTGGAGATCAGTTGCTCGAACTCGGCGCGGGTCAGCTGGGCGCCCTGTCCGGGCGCCCCGGCCACCGTGGCCGCCACGGCCGTCGACAGCTGCTCCTTGGCCCGACGGCAGGCGCCGAGCAGCCGGCTCTGCGACCCGATCCGCCCGGACCCGCCCCGCATGGCGGTGCTGACGTCGGAGGCCAGCAGGTGGTCGAGGACGAGCTGGTCGATCGCGTCGCCGGAGAAGTCGGTGTACCGCAGCGACGGGCCGACCGGCGCGAAGCCGGCCCGGCCGTCCATCAGGGTGACGGTGGTGCCGCCGGCGCCGAAGTCACACAGCGCAATCACGCCGTCGGACGGGAATCCCGGCGTGCCGCGCAGCATCGCGAGCGCGGCCGTGGCGTCGGAAACCAGCATCGGCGCCACCCCCTCCCGCGCGAGGTCGGACTGGGCGAAGAACTCCTCGCGCAGCGCGGCGAACTGGTCGTCGGACCAGTAGGCGGGCACCGCGATGGTGATCGGCGCCCCGTAGCCGACGGCGCGGGCCATCGCCTCGACCGCCTCGACCGTCAGCGCCGCGCCCAGGTACTTGGTGCCGTCGGCCGCCACCAGCGGGGCCCGGTCGCCGACCCGCTCGACGAACCCCCGCAACACCAGCCCGGGTTCGGTCAGGTTCGGGTTCTCGTCGGGCAGGCCGACTTCGGTGGGCCGCTGCTCGAACAGCGTCAGCACCGAGCTGCGGATCACCGGGACGCTGCCGGCGCGGGCCGCCACCAGGTTGGCCACTCCGATCGACAGTCCGAGCGGCTCGCTCATGTCCCGCACCCCTGTGTCAGTCGTCGGTTGGATTGCAGCGAGTGTAGGGCGCCGCCCCGCGGCCTAACGCAGACCCGGCGGCACCGTGATGACGGTCGGCACCTGCGGAATGGTGATCACCGGCGGCAGCTGCGGCAGCCGGTGGTGATGCGACGGCTGCTGGGTCTGGCCCCCGCCGGGCTGCTGGCTGGGCTGCTGCGCCGGCGGCTGTTCGGCGCTGCTGCCGGGCGAGGTCGAGCTCGGCGTGGTGGTGGTCGTCGTCGTCGGTGTCGTGGTCGTCGTGGTCGTGGTGGTCGTGCTGGTGGTCGATTTGGGCACATGGCTGACGCCCTGTTGGCCGCCGATGAGCTCGATGACGCCGAAGACGATCAGGCCGATCAGGACGACGACGGAGACCACCCAGGCGATCAGCATCGCGGGCCGGCGATACCAGGGGGTGGGCTCGGCCTCCTGGTCGAACGGGTCGACGTTGCCGGGTTGCTCGAACCCCTCGGGCCGGTCCGGCGGGAAGCCGGGCGGCGGCAGCTCGCCGGTGGGCGGCTGCTGGCTCATGCCGAAGTCGGCATGCTGCGTGGGCTGGTTGTGGAACTCGTCGCGTGGGCCGTTGGATGCCACGGCACCGATGGTACTGACCGCACCTGCCAATCCGCTGATGCCGATCGGTAACCGGGGCGTCGGGACGCGCGCCGCACACCGTCGATCCTGACCCGTCTATCGGGTCGGCTCACGCCTGCGACTGTGGCGCCCGACACACCCGCCCGGCGGTTCGTGCGTCGAATCTCGTTCTGGTACAATATAACTGGCTTCGTCGCCTGAAGACTTCACCAAGTCTGCGACAGGCACGCTTTCCGCGTCAATGCGCAGCGAGCCGACCGGAACCGCTGGTCATGCGAGCACCTTGACCGCGCCCGCGACCACTACACAACTGCCTCCCGGTAGCGCCACCGGTGATGACATCGGGCTGTCGAGACCGTCGGAAAGCAACGCCGAGCAACCATCCGAGCACACGCCCAAGGAGACGATGACGATGCCCGGGCCGACCCGGCAAACGCCTACGCTCCGCGACGACCACCAGCTCTGCTAGTGCGCGACGACGACTCGGCAAACCGGTGGTCAGGGGTCCGCGAGGCTCCGACCGCGCCGAGTCGGCAACTGACGGGTGCCGTGGTGATCATCGCGCTCGTCGCCGCGATCTCGGGCATGCTCTACGGCTACGACACCGGCGTCATCTCCTGGGCCCTGCTGCAGCTCACCCAGGACTTCAACATCACCGAGGGCTGGCAGCAGGTGATCGCCGCCAGCATCCTGCTCGGCGCCGTCGCCGGGGCGCTGACGTGCAGCTGGCTCTCCGACCTGCGCGGCCGGCGCGGCACGCTGTTGATGCTGGCGGTGGTGTTCATCGTCGGCGCGTTGTGGTGCGCCGACGCCGCAGATTCCGTGATGCTGTCGCTGGGCCGGCTGGTGCTGGGGTTCGCGGTCGGGGGCGCGACGCAGACGGCGCCGATGTATGTCGCCGAGCTGGCGCCGCCGGCCTACCGGGGACGGTTGGTGCTGTGCTTCCAGATCGCCATCGGGGTGGGCATCCTCACCGCCACCCTGGTCGGGGCCGGCGGCTCGATCTCCTGGCGGGGGCCGATCGGCCTCGCCTGCGTGCCCGCGGCGATCATGCTGTGGCTGCTGCTGCGCCTCCCGGAAAGTCCGCGCTGGCTGGTCAAAAAGGACAACCGAGACGCCGCCCGCGCCGTGCTGGAACACGTCCGGCCCGAGGGCTACGACGTGGCCGCCGAGCTGGATGAGGCCACCGAACTCGCCCGCGTCGAACGCACGGCCACCACCCGCGGGTGGCGCGGGCTGCGCGACGCCTGGGTTCGCCCGGCCCTGGTCCTCGGTTGCGGTATCGCGGTGTTCACCCAACTCAGCGGCATCGAGATGATCATCTACTACTCGCCGACCATCCTGACCGACGACGGCGTGTACCGGTCCGTGGCGCTGCAGGTGTCGGTGTGTCTGGGCGCGGCGTACCTGATCGCCCAACTGGTCGGGCTGGCCATCATCGACCGGGTCGGCCGGCGCCGGCTCACCCTCATCATGGTGCCGGGCGCGGCGATCAGCCTGTTCGCGCTGGGCCTGCTGTTCATCACCAGCGACAGCGGTCGCGACGTGATCCCCTACATCATGATCTGCCTGATCGCCTTCATGCTGTTCAACGGCGGCGGCCTGCAGTTGATGGGCTGGCTGACCGGCTCGGAGACCTATCCGCTGGCGGTGCGACCGGCGGCCACCGCCCTGCAGTCGGCCACCCTGTGGGGGACCAACCTGGTGATCACCTTGACGATGCTGTCGCTGATCAAGGCGATCGGGGTCGGCCCCTCGATGTGGCTCTACGCGTTGTTCAACGTGGCGGCCTGGATCTTCGTGTTCTTCCGCATGCCCGACCTCACGGGCAAAACCCTTGAGGAGATCGAATACCAGCTGTCCGAGGGGAAATTCCGGCCGTCGGACTTCGGCCGCTGACGAATCCCGTTGCGCGGCAACCTGATCCGCGGCTCAGAACGTGTTGACCTTCTCGATGCTGACGAACCTATCTGGACGTTTGGTGAACCAAGGTGTGTTGAGAACGTTGGCTCTGATGGTTGCGATGAATTGCCGCTAACTCTGCTGCGGACGGTCTGCGGACGATTGCTGATACTGAACCGCCAAGGTGCGGATCCCCTCGCGAGGAATCTCGTTGAATTGGGTGGCTTGAAAGTGAAGCCGGGTCTGCTCAGCACCCAGGGCGATCGCAGCATGGAACCTCGAAACCGAGGCAGGACATCACGATGCCGCGCTCGGGGCTGGCCATCCCGGAGAGGGCGGCAGCGTGGGGAAGTCGGTGCGGGGGTATTCGCCGCCGCGTTGGAGGTCGGGGTGTTGGGGAGCTTTGGCGAGGCAGGTGTTTCTGTCTTCGATGGCATTTGGCCATTCGTCGCCGACTCCGGACTGGGCGAAGTAGCCGCCTTGATGGCTGGTGATCCGCCAGCCGTTGAAGACGTCGACGGACGGTGTACGGGCCGGTCCCCGCTGGGGGGATTCTGGTCCTGGCTTAGCGGGGGTTTCCATCGTGATCCGCAGGGGGTCGATGCCTGAATACGGTGGTGGCTTACCGATATTGGGTTCGTAACCGTGGCGGGCTGGTTGGGCTGTGCCAAACGTGTATTCGCAGGCCACCACTGTCACGTCGCGGCCGGCCGTCGCCACAGACAAGATGTGCACCTGGACGGTGCCGATCCATTGTTGTTGGGGGGCGTTGGTTTTGGGCCACAGAGATTGGGTGCCGATGGGTTGGTTGATGGACTGGTTGGGATCGACCGCCTGCTGGAAGCCGGGATACAGGTACCGGTTGTCACCCATGATGGAGGCGAGCAGGTAGGACTCGGTGTAGGCACGCACCGGCACAGCGGGTCCCGCGGTGACGTCAATGCCGGGCTCAGCGGTCCAGACGAATGTGAAGTCGTTGAGGGCCGCGGGCCAACCGGCAGGAGGCGAAGACGGCGTCGAAGACGCCCCACCCTGGTGTGCGCCGGAGCTGCATCCAGCTATCGAGATAACGGCGAATACCACGCAGGCGGCAACACCGCCGAACTTGCGTAACACATTTGTCACTTCGGGCGTCCCTGTTCCGCGTGCGGGACGCCGACGACATTGTCGTAGCGGGTGGCCATCCACTCATCGGGAGACATTTTTTCCTCGGGCGGCAATGCGATTGCGTGCGATAGCGCAGGGCCAATCACGCCGTCGTACTGACTAGCAGTAAGCCCGGGGAATTTCGCCCTTACTTCGTCGAGTGTTGCGAGTCGCCCGTGAGGGTGTTGATCGTCGTACACGACGTACCCGTCCGGAAGCTGGACGTTGTGCCCGGCCGCGAGCATCGCATTGGCCATTCCTTGGTCTGCGACGCCGATGTCCATCGGTTGGATGGGGTTCTCGCCTGGTGCGCTGGGAGCCGGCCCGAGAATGCTGTTTTCCAGCCCGTGTCCGAGCACGTTGAGTGCGGGGTTGGCCACGGTACCGACACCTGGCGGTAAACCGGCCACGGTGCCTAGACCGGTGAGCCCGGCCTCGTATGCCTGTTTCTTCAACTCGTATTCGGATAACTGTTGGTGATATCCGTTTACTTCATTCGCGTGATATGCGTTGTGAGTTCCGACGTCGACCAAGCCCTTCAGAGTCGCGGCGTCGTAAAGCTGGGTGTCGTAACCGGAATGAGTCGGCTCATTGCCGAAGGCGGCTTCGTGAGCCACGGCATGTGCATAGGCTTGACCGTTAAAGTATTGGCCCGCGGCTTGGTCGCTATTGAGGACTGAGAAGACGCCTTTGGCGACCGGCAGCGCGCCAGATCGAGTGTCGCCCTCGTTGTCAAGGGAGTCGCCGAATCCTGGCAGTCCGCCGGTCGTACCGGCGATGTTGTCGACGTAAGGCCCCAAACCGTGGGCCATGCCCTGTACGAGATTGGGGTTGACCTGTCCCAGCGTGTGATTGCCGGGAAGGTTCAATAGGTCCTGCTGGTGGTGCCCGATGTAGGTGCTGTAGGCGTGTGCGGTTTGAGCGGCGATGCTTGCTTTGGGTCCTTGGGTCGCATCACCAGTCCAAGAAAACAGCGAGCTCACCGCTTGGCCGTGGTCTTGCCAGGAATGGTGTGTGAGGTTCTGCAGGAAGCGGTCATGGTCGCCGGTGGTCATGGCGTCGTGCACCACTTGGTGATCAGGTGATGCCGCCGATAAGACGTTGGAAACCGTGGGGTCGATGCCGGGGTTGAGGTCGCCAGGACCGCCTTCACCGGCACGCCAAAACGGGCTATTCATGAGCGTCGATGCCTGCTTGACCATCCCACGGTCCAAGTCGGTGTTGGCCTGGAAGGTGTGGTTGCCGTCTTTGACGATGCCAGCGAGCTGGTTCAGGTGGCGAAGGTCGGGTCGGGGTGAATTCAGCAGCTGCTGAACACTTGTGGGCAACTGGTTGGCCCCACCTTTGACCATGTCGGTTCCCTGCTTCGCGCCAATGCTCAGCGGGGTCTGAGGGAACATGAGATTCGGGTTGCTCATCAGCTGCAACGAATTGCCGATCACGCCTTTCTCGTCGCCCAAACGCTGTTCGGCGGTCTTGAGCGCATCCATAGACATGCCATGCTCTTGCGCCTGTAGTTGGCTCAACACCGAAGCCTGCTCGGCGGTTAATGGCACCTTCCCGGCCAGCTGGTCGGGGGTGATCGAGTTCAGGACGCCGTTGACGCGGGAGGCGGCCCCCTTGTCACCCGCCAGGGCATCGGTGACGTCTTGCCTTGCCTGGTCGGGCGTTTCGGCTTCATGGCCGTCGGCACGGAAGGTCGATGTGGGGTCGTACCCGTCGTTGGCCAAGTTGGTCTGCGCTTTGCGAAGGGAACTCGAATAGCTGTCGCGGGTGGCATGCAGCTGGCCGAGCGCATCCTTGGTGTCGTTAACCGCAGCCGTTCGGAGTGCTTTGATAATCGCATGCAGCTCTTGCTGGCTCGCCGCGTCGGGGTGGTCCCGCAGATCCTGCTCGGCCAAGTCGATCATGTGGTCGAGCTGCTCCAGCTGGCCTTCCAAGGTGGCGATCTCTGCAGCACCGCTTTTTTGCGCCTCGGACAATGCAGCGGCGATGTTTTCCAAGTCGGCGCCGATCTTGGGCAACTGTTCAGACTGCGCGCCAAGGGATTTGACGGTCCGCTGCACTTCCGCTGAGCTATTGATCGGGTTGGGGCCGCCGTCCTGATGGTTCCAGGCGGCATTGAAACGTTGCTGCGCCTGCGCGCATGCATGGTCGGACTCGGCGGTGTGACGCCCCGCGCCGTGGAAAGCTTCTGCCAAACGCTCAATCTGGGCCGGGCGGCCGGCCTGCAAGGTCCGGTTGACCTCCCACGGATCACCGCCAGCCCCGGCAACCAGCTCGGCGATGGTGAGATGCTTTAGCTGCATCGCATCCCCATACCAGTTCGCGGTGACCGGTCAACCACTCCCGTTGCACACCGGTCAGGGCAGTAAGCCCCGGAGCGCCGCCAACCCCTCCCGACAGCATCGCCATCCCTTCCGCGCACGGGAAAAGGCTACCGCCGCGAGCTTGTTGACCAATTCACTTTCGGACTGTGGGCGGCGCGGTGCTCAAGCCATCTGCTGCGGACGCACTGCAGACGTCATCTGCGAAGTAAGCCCACTACCTCGGCTTTCAGGCCCCTAGAACGTGTTGACCTTCTCGATGCTGACGAACATGCCGTGCTTGGTCTGGTCGTTGGTGAACCGGGTGCCGTCGGCGTTGGCGACGATCGTCCAGCCCTGCGCGCTGTAGGTGCGGTAGTCGAGCTTGACGGTCGGGATGGCGCCCAGGTTGCCCAGCACCCACTGCACCTTGCCGCCGGCGTTGATGCTGACGCCGTTGGCGTGTTCACCGTCCTGCAGCGGGGAGTTGGTGAACGGCGCCTCGCAGCCGACGGTGTCCTTGTTGATCTGGCAGCGGGTCGACCCGGATTTGGTCTCGATGAAGACGTAGCCGTTCTGGTCCGGCGGCAGCGGGATGGCGCCGGCGGGAGCCGAGGGACTCGGGGGCGGCAGCGCCGTCGGCGCGGGGGCGGCGGTGGCCGACGGCGGGGTGGAGCGGGGCGTGGGGAAGGACGGTTCGGTGGGTCCGGCCCCCGGGGAGGCCACCGGCCGGCCGCCGATCACCGTGCTGCAGCCGGACACCAGCCCGGCGCCGCCCGGCAGGACCACCAGCAGCAGTGCACCACCGGCCAGGCTCCGCCGGGCATTCTCCGATAACCGCACCTGCCGCTCCCCAGACAATTCAGATCGCGGGACTCAGGTTACGCATACCGCGGCGGTGGTCGCTGCGGCGCGGCGGGCATCGATGCGGCGCCGATGGTGAAGTTTTATCGCGGCGTGATCGACGCGTCGACGCCGTCACACCACGCCGTAGCCGAGACGTTTCGCCGCACCGGCGACCCGGCCGGCCAGATCCGGATGGGCGAGGGGTAGCGACAATCTCGGCCTGGCCGGCATCTCGGATGCGGCCGGCGGGAACAGCGCCAGGCATGGGTCGCCGGCGAATCGGCTGTTGTAGCGCAGGCCGTCGAGATGGGGGAATGCGGCTGTGATGTGTCGCGCCCATTGCTGAGTCACGGTGTGCCGGGCCGTCGAAATGGCGAACGTGCCGCCGACGCGGGTGGCCCACGCCCCTCGGCTGTCAGCGGCGAGGTCGAGGACCCGCAGCGGGCGGGTGAAGGATAAACCGGTCAGATAGGGGCGGCCGCGTTCGCGGTCAATGGTCCGGTCGACTTGGTATGCCTCGCCGAGTGCGGCGCACGGACTTGACGCTCCGTACCAAACGCCATGCCGGGCATGCTCCCCCCTGGGGAGAGGGTGCGGGTCGAACCGCAGCACCGGCCCGAAGGTGCGCAATGCATTCCACGCCAAGACGTGCTCGCCCGCCGTGCGATGGACACGCCACCAGATCTCATCGACGCCGATCGCGCGCATCTCGTCGTCGCCGATGCCGAGCGAGCGCAATATGTGCGGTGCCGGAGGTTCCGGCAGCATGGGGTCGACGGTCAAGTCGCGGTCCAATCGGCGATCTCGATCAGTTCGAGTACCGGCCCGACGGATTCACCGTGTAACAGCCAGTCCCGCACCGACTTCGGCTGACCGTCGATTCGTAAATCGGGTTGCGCCGTCATGAGAAAGCCGGCCACCGCGGTGGGATGCAGGTCCCTAGCGAGCAGAGCCGGCAGCACCGCGTCCAGGCCGCGGACCTGTTTGAGCGTGAGGGGCTCGTCGCGGCCGCGGTCGACGATCTCGAACTGGATCGCGGGGTACACCCAGGTGCCGCCGTCGTCGATAGCCCATAGCGTGTGGGCGAGGCGGCGTTGCCTCACACGGGAGTCGTTGACGCCGAGCCCTTTGCTGACGTCGGCGGCGCTGTAGGCCGTGCCGTACAGCCTGGCCATATGGGCGGTGACGTCGGCTGCGATCTCCGCGTAGGCTCCGGGATCTTCGGTGAAACCGGCGTCATCGAGCAGCCGGGCCTCGTCGGTGGTCAGCGTGGCCGCCCACGGCCGGTGCGCGGGGAGCGTTTTAAGCGCCGCGATCAGGTCGGAGCGGCGCAAGTTGAACCGATCGAGCAAGAGTTGGTCGAGTTCATCGGTAGACATCGGCAAGCCTTCGCGCGCGCTAACGGAAATTAACAGAATTCTATCACCGTTAGATGGATTCTGGCTCGAACGATAGCCCCCGGGAACAAGATGCGGCCGCGCGCCGTTACCATTCTCGACAAGTTGAGCGAATCGGACTCAATGCTGGGTTGACAGCCCACTGCCCTCACGGGCAGGCTTGAGCGGGGTTCACTCAGCATAGTGACACCACAGCAGGCTCTACATAACCAGGAGGAATCACTATGGCTCGTGCGGTCGGTATCGACCTCGGGACCACCAACTCCGTCGTCGCAGTCCTCGAGGGCGGTGACCCCGTCGTCGTCGCCAACTCCGAAGGCTCGCGGACCACCCCGTCCATCGTCGCGTTCGCCCGCAACGGCGAGGTGCTCGTCGGCCAGCCCGCCAAGAACCAGGCGGTGACCAACGTCGACCGCACCATCCGTTCGGTCAAGCGGCACATGGGCACCGACTGGTCCATCGAGATCGATGGCAAGAAATACACCGCTCAGGAGATCAGCGCCCGCGTGCTGATGAAGCTCAAGCGCGACGCCGAGGCCTATCTGGGTGAGGACATCACCGACGCGGTCATCACCGTACCGGCGTACTTCAACGACGCCCAGCGTCAGGCGACCAAGGAAGCCGGCCAGATCGCCGGCCTCAACGTGCTGCGCATCGTCAACGAGCCGACCGCGGCCGCGCTGGCCTACGGCCTGGACAAGGGCGAGAAGGAGCAGACCATCCTGGTCTTCGACCTCGGCGGCGGCACGTTCGACGTCTCGCTGCTCGAGATCGGCGAGGGTGTGGTCGAGGTCCGCGCCACCAGCGGTGACAACCACCTCGGTGGCGACGACTGGGACGACCGGATCGTCAACTGGCTGGTCGACAAGTTCAAGGGCACCAGCGGCATCGACCTGACCAAGGACAAGATGGCCATGCAGCGGCTGCGTGAGGCCGCCGAGAAGGCCAAGATCGAGCTGTCCAGCTCGCAGAGCACCTCGATCAACCTGCCCTACATCACCGTCGACGCGGACAAGAACCCGCTGTTCCTCGACGAGCAGCTGACCCGCGCCGAATTCCAGCGCATCACCCAGGATCTGCTGGACCGCACCCGTCAGCCGTTCAAGTCGGTGATCGCCGACGCCGGCATCTCGGTGTCCGACATCGACCACGTGGTGCTGGTGGGTGGTTCCACCCGGATGCCCGCGGTGACCGACCTGGTCAAGGAACTCACCGGCGGCAAGGAGCCCAACAAGGGCGTCAACCCCGACGAGGTTGTCGCCGTCGGTGCCGCCCTGCAGGCCGGTGTGCTCAAGGGCGAGGTGAAAGACGTTCTGCTGCTTGACGTTACGCCGCTGAGCCTGGGTATCGAGACCAAGGGTGGCGTGATGACCAAGCTGATCGAACGCAATACCACCATCCCGACCAAGCGGTCCGAGACGTTCACCACGGCCGACGACAACCAGCCGTCGGTGCAGATCCAGGTGTATCAGGGTGAGCGCGAAATCGCCGCGCACAACAAGCTGCTCGGCTCCTTCGAGCTGACCGGAATCCCGCCGGCGCCCCGCGGCGTGCCGCAGATCGAGGTCACCTTCGACATCGACGCCAACGGCATCGTGCACGTCACCGCCAAGGACAAGGGCACCGGTAAGGAGAACACGATCAAGATCCAGGAGGGCTCCGGCCTGTCCAAGGAGGAGATCGACCGGATGATCAAGGACGCCGAGGCGCACGCCGAGGAGGACCGCAAGCGGCGCGAGGAAGCCGACGTCCGCAACCAAGCGGAATCGCTTGTCTACCAGACGGAGAAGTTCGTCAAGGACCAGCGCGAGGCCGAGGGTGGCTCGAAGGTTCCCGAGGAGACGCTGTCCAAGGTCGACGCCGCGATCGCCGACGCCAAGACGGCCCTGGGCGGCACCGACATCACCGCGATCAAGTCGGCGATGGAGAAGCTCGGCCAGGAGTCGCAAGCGCTGGGACAGGCAATCTACGAGGCCACCCAGGCCGAGTCCGCCCAGGCCGGCGGGCCGGACGGTGCCGCGGCCGGCGGCGGGTCCGGATCCGCCGACGACGTTGTGGACGCGGAGGTGGTCGACGATGACCGGGAGTCCAAGTGACACAAGGAAATCAGAAGACGGAAGGCAACCCGCCGGAACAGGTGACGGTTACCGACAAGCGGCGGATCGATCCCGAGACCGGTGAGGTCCGGCACGTCCCTCCCGGCGACACGCCGGGAGGGACGGCACCGCAAGCCGCGACCGCCGAGTCGGGCGGCGCCGCGGCCGACAAGGTCGCCGAGCTCACCGCCGACCTGCAACGCGTGCAGGCCGACTTCGCCAACTACCGCAAGCGGGCGCTGCGCGACCAGCAGGCCGCGGCGGACCGGGCCAAGGCCGCCGTGGTGAACCAATTGCTGGGCGTGCTCGACGATTTGGAGCGGGCACGCAAGCACGGCGACCTGGAGTCGGGGCCGCTGAAGTCGGTGGCCGACAAGCTGGAAAGCGCGCTGACCGGCCTGGGCCTGACCGCATTCGGTGAGGAGGGCGAAGAGTTCGACCCGGTGCTGCACGAAGCCGTGCAGCACGAGGGCGACGGCTCCAAACCCGTTATCGGCACCGTAATGCGGCAGGGCTACAAGCTCGGCGATCAGGTGCTGCGCCACGCCTTGGTCGGCGTCGTGGACACGGTCACCGAGGAAGGCGACGGGGAAGCCGCGGCCACCGACGAGCCCACCGCCGCGGCCGCCGAAACCCGTCCGCCCGAATCGGACGATAACGCCGGCGCATCCGGTGACTAGATCACACAATCAGCACATTGGAAGACAGACCAAGAGAAAGTGGTGAGGGGGTGACGCGGCATGGCCCAGCGTGAATGGGTCGAAAAAGACTTCTACAAGGAGCTGGGCGTCTCCTCTGACGCCAGTCCCGAAGAGATCAAACGCGCCTACCGCAAGCTGGCGCGCGATCTACACCCGGATGCCAATCCCGACAATCCCGCCGCCGGCGAACGATTCAAGGCGGTCTCCGAGGCGCACAACGTGTTGTCGGACCCGGCCAAGCGCAAGGAATACGACGAAACCCGAAGGCTTTTCGCCGGAGGCGGTTTCGGCGGGCGCCGGTTCGACACCGGTGGGTTCGGCGGCTTCAACGTCGGCGGCGACGGGGCGGAGTTCAACCTCAACGATTTGTTCGACGCCGCCGGCCGCAGCGGCGGCACCAACATCGGCGACCTGTTCGGCGGCCTGTTCGGGCGCGCTTCGGGCGGCCGGCCCAGCCGGCCGCGCCGCGGCAACGACCTCGAGACCGAGACCCAGCTGGATTTCGTCGAGGCCGCCAAGGGCGTGGCGATGCCGCTGCGGCTGACCAGCCCGGCGCCGTGCACCAACTGCCACGGCAGCGGCGCACGCCCGGGCACCAGCCCCAAGGTGTGCCCCACCTGTAACGGCTCCGGCGTAATCAGCCGCAACCAGGGCGCTTTCGGCTTCTCCGAGCCCTGCACCGATTGCCGGGGCAGCGGCTCGATCATCGAGCACCCCTGCGACGAGTGCAAGGGCACCGGGGTCACCACCCGCACCCGCACCATCAACGTGCGGATCCCGCCCGGCGTCGAGGACGGGCAGCGCATCCGGTTGCCCGGTCAGGGCGAGGCCGGGCTGCGCGGCGCGCCGTCGGGCGACCTGTACGTGACGGTACATGTGCGGCCGCACAAGGTGTTCGGCCGCGACGGCGACGACCTGACCGTGACCGTTCCCGTCAGTTTCACCGAATTGGCTTTGGGCTCAACCATATCGGTGCCCACACTGGACGGCAAGGTCGGGGTTCGGGTGCCCAAGGGCACCGCCGACGGCCGCATCCTGCGGGTGCGCGGACGCGGGGTGCCCAAGCGCAGCGGCGGCCACGGCGACCTGCTGGTGACGGTAAAGGTCGCGGTGCCACCGAATTTGGACGGCGCCGCTCAGGAGGCGCTGGAGGCCTACGCGGCCGCCGAGCGCGCCAGCGGCTTCGACCCACGGGCGGGATGGGCAGGTAACCGCTGATGGCCAAGAACCGGAAAGGACACGAGTCCCGGACGTTCCTGATCTCGGTGGCCGCCGAGTTGGCCGGCATGCACGCCCAGACGCTGCGCACCTACGACCGGCTCGGCCTGGTCAGCCCGCAGCGCACGTCCGGTGGGGGACGGCGGTATTCGGAGCACGACGTGGACCTGCTGCGCGAGGTGCAGCGGCTCTCCCAGGACGAGGGCGTCAACCTGGCCGGCATCAAGCGGATCATCGAGCTGACCAATCAGGTCGAGGCGCTGCAGGCGCGGGTCAAGGAGCTGACCGAGGAGTTGGCGCAGGTGCGCGCCGGCCAGCGGCGCGACCTGGCGGTGCTGCCCAAGAGCACCGCGCTGGTGGTGTGGCAACCGCGCAAGGGCGGGACCCGCGCCTGATCAGACCCGCATCGCCACGCGGCTGAATTCACTCCGCCGATTTGCCGAGCCTGCGTTATAGTCGGCCGGTGACCAGCGGAGAACCGCTGAGCGGGCGGGGCAGCAAATTAGCCACAGCGGGCGCCGTGCCGTGACGGCTCCGGTGCTCGACCTTGATGACCGGGTGACCGACCGGCAGCGGGAGCTCGCCCGGCTCCGGGCCGCCGTCGACGCGGCGGCGCGCGGCGGCGGGGAATGCGTCCTGATCAGCGGGGTGCCGGGCGTCGGCAAGTCGGCACTGATGAAGGCCTTCGGCGTCGAGGTGGCCGGGCGTGGCTGTGTCTTCGCCTACGGCAGGTGCCGGGACGGCGCGCCGGCGCCGTACGCCGCGGTGCGCGACGCGCTCGGATCGCTGGTCCGCACCATGGCGGCCACGGCCCCGGCCGAACGTGACCGCTGGCGCGCGGATCTGGCCGGCGGGGTGTCGCCGATCGCCGGCGTGCTCGGGGAACTGGTCCCCGACCTGCCGCGGGTGCTGGGCGAGACCGCGTCCCACCCGGAACTCGACGCCACGGATTCCCGCCGGCAGCTGCACCGCGCCGCCACCCGGCTGCTGTCCGCCACCGCGTCCTACCGGACCGTGGTGCTGGCGATCGACGACCTGCAGTGGGCCGATCGGGATACCCTGCTGCTGCTCGCCGAGTTGTTGACGGTGTCGCTGCGCGACGTGCTGGTCGTCGCCGCGCACCGCGCGGGCGGGTTCGACCCCGCCGCGGCGGGGATCGCAGCGGAGAACCTCACCACGATCGAGCTCGAACCGCTGGCCCGCGACGACGTCGAGGAGCTGCTCGCCACCGTGTGCGGCCAAAGCGGGGAGCTGCCCGAGGTGGCCGCCGAGTTCCACCACCGCACCGGGGGCAACCCGCTGCAGGTCCGTCAGCTGCTGTACCGGGCGCAGCGCGAAGGCGCGCTGCTCCCGGTCGGCTCCGGCGGGCAGCCGCGCTGGGACCTGCGGGTGCTCACCTCGATCGAGGTCTCGGCCACCGCCGCCGAGTTCCTCGGCCGCTACCTCGACCAGCTCCGCCCCGCCGACCGGGAGGTGTTGAGCGCGCTGTCGTGCATCGGCGGCGAATTCGACCTCGACGACGCCGCGGCAGCGGCCGCGCGGACGCCCGACGTCGTGGCCCACGCGCTGTGGGCCTGCCTCGAGCTGCGCCTGCTCGAAGCCCTCGACATGACGGGCCAGCGGATCAGCAACGCCATCAGCCGCGACGCCCGCTACCGGTTCAGCCACGACCGGGTGGCCGAGGCGGCGCGCGCGGGACTGTCCCCCGACGAGATGCGCGCCGTGCACCTGCGCATCGGCCGGCGGCTGATCACCCTCGGGGACGATCGCCTGTTCGAGGCCGCCCGCCACGTCGGCGTCGGCGGCCTCGCCGTGGCCGACGAGGCCGAACGCACCCGGTTCGTCGAGGTGCTGCGGCGGGCCGCGCACCAGGCCCGGCGCAGGCCTCCTTCCCCCTGGCGCTCGGATACTGCCGCGACGCGCTGGACCTGCTCGGCGAGCAACGCTGGGCCGGGCAGTTCGTGCTGACCCGGGAGCTTGCGCTCGACGCCGCCGATGCCGCGCTGCGGGTCGGTGACGTGCCGGTGCTCAACGCCCTGCTCGACGAGGCCGAGGAGTTCCTGCGCGAGCCCCCGGACCGCGCGCGACTGGCCTACCTGCGGATGAAGGGCAGGGTGGCCGAAAACCGTCTGCAGGAGGCGCTCGAGATCGGGCTTGCGGCCCTCGACGAGCTCGGCGAACGGGTGGCGACCCAGGCGGGCAAGCCACGCATGGGCAACGCGATCGTGCGGATGCGGCTCACGATGGCCCACTGGAGCACCGAACGGCTGCTGCAGCTGCCGCACTGCACCGACCAGCGGGTCATCGCACTGCACCCGATCCTCGCCGAACTGTGCAACATGGCGGTCCTGGTGCGGCCCAACCTGTTACCCCTGCTGGTGCGCAAGCAACTGGAGCTCACGTTGGCCCACGGCCACACGTCGTCCTCGCCGCTGGTCATCACCGGCTACGGGATCGTCCTGGTGTTGCTCGGCGACCACGCGGGCAGCCAGCGCTTCGGCGAGGTCGGCATGCTGCTGGCCCAGCGACCGGAACTCCGCGAGGCCCGCCCGCAGACGGTGTTCATGTACCTCGACTACATCCACCACTGGCGCCACCCGATCCGCAACGGCCTGGGCGAGCTGCGCGACGCCGTCGAGGAGGCGCTCGACCGGGGCGACCAGGAAAACGCCGGATTCCTGACCGCGGTCCTGCTCTCCCAGTCGTTCTGGGTCGGCCGGCCGCTCCCGGAGATCGACGCGCTCGCCAGCTCCCTCATCCCGCACATCCGTTCCCAGCCGGTGCCCAGCGCGCTGTGCCAGGCCGTGCAACAGCTTTGCCTGAACCTGATGGGGCGCAGCGCCGATCCCTTCCTGCTGGCCGGCGAGAGCGGCTACGACGAGCGGCAGGTGTTACCGGCGGCCCGGCAGCAGGGCGACGAGGTGGCCCTGGGCGCGGCCGCCGCCATGAAGCAGGGCCTGCACTTCTGGTGCGGCGACCACGCCGGCGCGGCCGAGGCCACCACGGAGGCGATCGAGCATCTCGGCGGTTTGGCCGGCGTCGCGGCCTCACAACTCGTCCACCTGATCGGCGCGCTCAGCATGATCCATTGTGCGCCAAGGGATTCCGCAACCATCCGGTTCGTCCGCCAGGCGCTGGCGTCGCACCGCAAATGGGCAGCCGGCGCACCGGAGAACTACGCGGCGCCCTACGCGCTGATCCAGGGCGCGTGGGCGCGGGCACGCGGGCAGCACGGCAAGGCCGAACGTCACCTGCACCAGGCGATCGAGCTCGCCGAGGAGCACCGGCTGCCGGCGATCAGTGCGCGCGCCCACGAGGAGGCCGCCGCCCTCTATGCCGAGACCGGGCGGCAGACCCTGCGCGAACACATGCTGCGCTCGGCCTACCAGCGCTGGCTGAATCTGGGTTTCGCGGTGCGCGCCGATTGGCTGGCCCGGGAACACCCGTGGCTGATGCGCCGCGATCTTCGGACGGGCTCGGCCGGCATCGACCCGATCGGCGCCCACCAGCTGGTGCACGCGCTGTCGGGGGCGCGCACCCCGGACGCCTTGGCCAACATCATCCTGGGCTCGGTCGCCGACACCACCGGCGCGGGCCGCGTCCTGTTCATCACCGGCGAGGCGGACAACCAGTCGGTGCGGGCCATCCACGATCACGGAGAGGTCTTGATCGTCGAAGGGCCGTGGACGGAGGTCCCCTACCGCCGCGACATCGTGCGCCGAGTGATCGACGGCGGCGCGCCGGTGATCGTCGCCGCCGACCGTGCGGCGGCGACCAACTCCGTCCTTGCCGCTCCAATCACGTTGCACGACAGGACGCTTGGCGTGATCTATGCCGAGCAGGCCGAACCGGGCAGGAATTTCGGCGCCGATCACGAGGAGGCGATTGCCTTCCTGTGCGCCCAGGCCGCCGCGCCGCTGTGGAGCTTCCAGCTCGAAGCGCGACTGCGCGCCGCCGACGAGTACCGGCAGTCCCTCATCGACGTGCAATCCAGATTCGTGCCCAACGAATTGCTGCGCATCCTCGACATCGACGACCTTCGCCGCGTCCGCAACGGACACCGGGTGGAACGCGAGATGACCGTGCTCATCAGCGACATTCGCAGCTATACGGCCATGATCGAGGACATGAACGTCGCCGAGGCGGGCAACCTGGCGATGGGCTTTTTGCGGGCGGTCGAACTGCCGATCATCAGCTACCACGGCATGATTCAAGACGTGCGCGGCGACGAGATCGTCGCCGTCTTCGAGTCCGAGGCCGACGCGGTGCGGGCGGGACTGGGCATGCTGCGCTCCCTGCACGAGCACAACCAGGAGCGCAGGGCGCTGGGCTCCGAGGAACTGCGGGCGGGCATCGGCATCAACACCGGCGCGGTGGCGGTCGGGCTCGTCGGCGGGGTGAACCGCATGGTGCTCACCATCATTGGCGACGCGGTCAATCTCGCCGCGCGCATCGAAAGCACCAACAAGCGCTACGGCTCCGCCTTGCTCATCTCCGATCGCACCTATCAGCGGATCGCCGGCTCCGAGGAGTTCGACGTCCGAAGGATGGAGCGGGTGATGGTGGTCAACCGGCGCCGGCCGGTGACGATTTACGAGGTCTACAACGGGGATTCGGGTCCGCTGCGCGCCGCGAAGCGGGCCGCGCAACCCGCGTTCGACGAGGCGTTCGCACTCTTCGACGCGGGCGACGTCGACGCGGCGCGTGCCGCCTTCCAGCGCTGCCGCGACATGCTGCCCGACGACCCGATCGCGCCGCTGCACCTGGCGCACTGCGATGCGGTGGCCCGCGGCGAGATGCTGCCGGGCCAGGAGATCGCGCTGCAGAACAAGTAGCGCGCTACTCCATTTCCGGGGTAGTGCGGCAAAGCCCTACGCGTTTGCTGGGCTGTCTGCCATGATTTGGGCGACAGGCAGGAGGGCCGCACCCATGTACCTGAACGCTGAGCGGTTGGCCCTCGCCAACCAAACGGTCAAAGAGACGTTCGATCAGTGCAGCGTGGCCTGGCAGGCCATCCCGCACTGGGACACCGGCGACCCCAGCCAGACGACGGTGCCCAACGACAACGTCAACCCGCCGAACAACTTCCTGCCGCTCACTTCGCTGCCCAAGCCGTTCGAGGTGACGCTGGCCGCGGCCATCGCCCCGACGCCCGACGAACTGCTGGCCACCATCGTCTACTACACCGCCAAGCTGGCCGCCGATTTCGACGCCGCGGTGATCCCGGGGCTCCTGACGGCGACGACGCCGTCGCAGCTGGTGCCCGGGATCAGCTCCGCCCAGCTGTTGACCGCGCTCATCGAGGCCCGGGCGAAGGTCGAGAAGGGCGGATACCGGGCCCCGTCATGTCTGATCACCGACACCATCGGCGTGGAGACGCTGGCCGCGAGCACCATCGCCAACGGCTACGCCGGCACCGACGTGCTGTTGCCCCCGGCCAACATCAACTCGCTGCAACGCGTCGACACGCTGGCCACCGATCCACAGGTCCGGGGATGGTTGCTCGGACGGCGTCAGCGCATCGCACCGGGTGGCGCGGCGGAGGCCTCGCCGGGCGAGGAGGCGGTGGACCTTGCCGTCAGCGTCCCGCCCGGTCTGGAGGTCGTCGGCGACACATCCAACAACGCCATCAAGCTCGACGTCCGCCTCAGCTACGCCCTCAGGATCAAGGACGAAGCCGGGCTCGTCGTCTTCCGCGCGTGATGACGTCGACCCTGCCTGACGCGCGGCCCGCCGTCGCCGCGCTGAACCCGCTCGAGGACTACCTCACCGCGTGCAAACAAGCCTGCGACCGGGAGATCGTCCGGCTGTACGGTCCGGGTGAGCGCGGGTCGAACGGGCTGTACCAGCTCATCCTCGACTACCCGCTGCGCGGCGGGAAGGCGCTCCGGCCGGCGCTGAGCATCGCCACCTGCCTCGGGCTCGGCGGCCACCTCGAGGCGATACTGCCGACCGCCGCAACGCTCGAGCTCTACCACAACGCGTTTCTCATCCACGACGACATCGAGGACGAATCATGGTGGCGGCGAGGCAAACCCACGCTGCACATCGACCACGGCGTGCCGGTCGCGGTCAACGTCGGCGACGCCATGCTCTCGCTTTCGTTGCAACCCCTGCTCGACAACGTCGAGCGGGTCGGGCTCGGGCCCGCGCTGCGCATCCTGCGTGCCGTGGCCGCGATGACCCGCAAGACCGTCGACGGCCAGGCGCTCGAGCTGGACTGGGTGCACTCCAACACCTGGCGGCTCGACGACGCCGACTACCTCGAGATGGTGGAACTCAAGACCAGCTGGTACTCCTTCATCACACCGTTACAGGCCGGCGCCGTCGCGGCCGGGGCAACACCCGACCGGATGGCCCCGTTGGAGTCGCTCGGCCGGCATCTCGGGGCGGCCTTCCAGATCACCGACGACCTGCTCAACCTGCGCGCCGACCCGCAGGAGTACGGCAAGGAGATCGGCGGCGACCTGTGGGAGGGCAAGCGCACCCTGATGCTGCTGCACACCCTGCGGCATGCCGAACCCGGCGACCAGCAGCGCGCGGTGCAGATCCTGTCCCGGCGCCGCCCGAGCCCCGACGCCGAGTTCGACCTGACCGAGCTGCTGGACCGGCTCACCGCCGGCGGGCAACTGTCCGTCTCGGGCCGCACCGAGATCGAAGCCCGGCTGCGGCGGCACCACCACTCGGAAGTCAAGAGCCTCAACGACATTCGCTGGCTCTACGAATTGATGCACCGGGTGGGCTCGCTCAACCACGCCCGCGACGTCGCCGTCCGGCAGGCCCGCCAGGCCGCCGCCGTGCTCGCCGGCCTGGACTGGTTTCCCCGCAGCCGGCACCGCGACATGCTGGCCGCCCTGGTCGATTACGTGCACGGGCGGGCGCGATGAACCCCGAGGCACTGATCGGCATGCTGGCCGAACTCGAGCGGATCCGCGAACTCACCCTCGACCTCGTCGAGCGGCAGGCCCCCGGGTTGAACCCCGCCCCGCCGGCCGACGCCGACGGCGCGGAGCGCGCCGTGTTCGACCTGCTGCTCGGCGCGCGCCGTGCGGTCCTGGGCAACCCGGCGGCCGCCCGCCGGGTGCACGACCTGCTCGTCGCCGAGGGCCGCCGGTACGCGAACACGCCCGCGGGCGCGGCTGCGCGACGGGTTGGTCGCCTCCGAAGCGGTGGAGAACCTGCGGCGGGTCTGGGAGATGGTGAGCCTCAACGTTCTCGGCGGTCCCGCCGCGCCGCACGCCGGCCCGGACGCCTGGGCGGACCTGCTGGCGGACGCGTTCATCGGGCACGGGCTGGACGACGCTGTGCTGGCTCGGCTGCGGCCCGAGGGGTACGCATGACGCTCACCGATCCCCGCGACGCGCTCGCCGACCAGAGCGACTTCATCGGCTATCTGGTCGGCCTCGCAGGGCTGGCCGACGTGGTGCACACCCTGGCCGGCGACGGCGCCCGCGCCGCCGTGGATCCCCGCGCCCCCGACGACTTCGTGCACCTGCTGCTCGGCGTGGCGAGCGTCGGTGCGGGGATCGCGCGGCTGGCCGATTGTGCTGTGGCACAGTCTTTTCTGGCCGCCGGGATGGCATCGACCGCGCGGTGGTTGCGATGAGCGCGGTCCTGGCCCGCAGCGACTTCCTGCGCGCCCCGGTGTTGGCCACCGCCCGGCCCGCGGGTTTCAAGGAGTGGCATCACTTCGTGGTGCACGGCCGGGGCGTGCGACTGTTGATCAACTTCAGCCTCAACAATGAAGCCTTCGGCGCGGACGAGGCGCGGCTCACCCCGCGGGTGATCGTGATCGCGCGCGACGAGCACTGGTCCGGGGCGGTGGCGCGGTTCGACGAGCGCGCTTTGCACGTCTCGGCCGACCTGGGCGAACTGTCCGTCGGTGGCAACCGGATGACCATCGTGCCCGACGGCTACCGGGTGTCAATCGACTTGCCGGACAAGGACATTCGCGGCGAATTGCACTTCACCTCGACCAGCCGGCCGTTTGTGGTGCGCAACGAGCCGGCGGGCGAGGGACGGGTCAGCTGGCTCTTCGTCCCCAGGCTGCGCGCCGACGGCTGGCTGCGGATCGGCGGCGCGGACCACCGGGTGCGCGACGACCTGGCCTACCACGACCACAACTGGGGCCGGTTCCGGTGGGGCGACGACTTCGGCTGGACGTGGGGCACCATCTTGCCCGCCGGGCCGGACGACCCGTGGTCGATGGTGTTCGCCCAGATCACCGACCGGAGCCGGCTGCGCTGTATGTCCCGGTCGCTGTACGTGTGGCATCGCGACGAGCCGGCGGCGATATTCCGGCACGCGGCGGTGCGGGCACGCACCGAGGGCCCGCTCGACCGGCCGGCCGACTGCACCCTGCCCCGCCGATGCGGCTGCTGCTGGACGGCGAGGTGCCCGGTGTGCCGGAACGGATCGAGATCACCGCGACACGGGCCGCCGACACCGTGCGCGCCGAATTCCGTTCGCGCTCCTATGTTCGCCTAGCGCAACCGAGCGAAACCCGCCTCGACCGATCGACCGTGCTGTGCGAGACGGACGGCACCGTGGCGGCGAGCGGCACGGTGCGGGGCGAGAAATTCGACTTCGCCGGCACGGGTGTATTCGAGTTCCTCCATGGCTGAACGGGTTTCGTCGCTGCTGCGGCGTTCGGTCGAGCACCTGCACGACGAGGTGCCGGCAAGCTACCGCGTGCTGGTCGCCGAGCTCGGCGCGATGGTGGTCGGGCTCGACGTGGACGGCGAGGCGTTCACCCTGTGCGGCGGTGATCGGCTGGACGTGTCGGACGGGGCGCCGCGGGAGGCCGCCGTGCGCATCGTCACCTCGCGGAACACCATCCTGGCGCTGCTCGACGCGGAGGTCGGGTTCGGCGAGGCGGTGCAGGCCGGCGCCGTGAGCGTGCGGGGTTCGCTCGACGACGTCCAGCGCGCGCACGACGCGCTGCGGGCCTACGTGCACGCGGCCGTCCGGGCCTCCACCCAGCCCGCGCTGCTGTCCGAACTGCGGGCGGGCGCATGAGCGAGCACATCCGGACCCCGGCATCGCAGGCACGACGTCCCACCGTCGCGGTGCTCGGCGCCGGCATCGCCGGGCTCACCGCCGCCCACGAACTCGCCGAGCGCGGCTTCGTCGTGACGGTGTACGAGGCGCAGCAGGACGAACGCAACGGGTTGGGATCCGCGCCGGCCGGAACGTACCCTCCCGTCAAGCTGGGAGGCCTTGCCGCGTCGCAATATTCGACCGTGGGCACCCACGACGGGAGCCATGCCGAACTGCGTCCCTTCCCGGGCCGGCCCAGCCGGCCCACCGACCCGGGGCGCGCCGTCGCCGGCGAACACGGCTTCCGCTTCTTCCCGGCCTACTACCTGCACATCTGGGACCTGTTCCAGCGCATCCCGGTCTACGAGCCCAGGAACCCGGGCGGCTGGGCTCCGACCGCGCGCACCGTCTACGACAACGTCCGGCGGGTGATCACCCAGGGCGTCACCATCGACGGCAAGCCGTCGCTGGTCTTCCCGCGCGAACTGCCGCGCAGCGGCGCCGAATTCCTCGGCATCCTCGGCCAACTCGCGACGGTGGGTCTCACCTTCGGCGACGTCGCGACCTTTCAGGGCAGAATGCTGCGCTACCTGGTCACCAGCCCGCTGCGCCGGGCACGCGAGTTGCAGAACATGTCGGCCTACGACTTCTTCGTCGGCCACGACCGCCGCACCGGGTTGAACCAGTACTCTTACACGCCGCGTTGCGACGCGCTGTTGCGGCAGATGCCAAAGGTTTTGGTGGCCTTCGACTCCCGTTGGGGTGACGCGCGCACCAACATCAGCACCTATCTGCAGCTGTACCTGAACATGGACCGCCGCGACGACAAGGCCGACGGCGTGCTCAACGGTCCCACCACCGAGTCGTGGTTCGACCACTGGTACCGCCACCTCGTCGCGCTCGGCGTCCGCTTCGTCCGCGCCGCGGCGACCCGCCTCGACCCGGTGCCCGTCGACCCGAGCCGGCCGCCGCATCTGCGGCCGCGGGTGCAGATCACGCTGACCGACGGAACGCGGGTGACACCGGATTACATCGTGGTCGCCGTCGACGCGCCGGGCGCCGAATTCCTCACCGCCCCAATGCGTGCCGCGGGCACCGGCGGCACCGTGGCCGGGCTGGACGGCTTCGCCACCTCCGTCCCGCCGCCCGACGGCCCGCTGCAGCCGCAATCGACGCGGCCCCGGCACCGCCGCGATCCCTACGCGATGGACGAGTTGGGGCGGGTGCCCTGGGATCGTTTCCAAACGCTGTGCGGCATCCAGTACTACTTCGACACCGAGTTCCAGTTGCTGCGCGGGCACCTGCTCTACGCCGGCACCGAATGGGCGCTGTCGTCGATCAACCAGACCGGAATGTGGGAGAGGCCACCGATTCTCGATCGGGACGGCCACGTCTCGGTGCTCTCGGTCGACATCGGCGATTTCAACGCCGCGTCCTCGCACCTGGTCGACGAGTCCGGCTGCGGCAAGGCGGCCCGCGACTGCACGCCCGACGAGATCGCCACGGAAGTATGGCGACAGATCGTTGCCGCGCTCACCAGCAGCACCGGGCCGGCGGGGGAGGAGTTCATGCCCCGGCCCGTGTGGTACGCGCTCGACCGCGGCCTGATCATGGAATCCGGGCCCGGTCAGGGCCGGGGCCGGGTGGTGCGCAACGCGACACCGTATCTGGTTCCCATCGTGGGGGATTGGGACAACCGGCCGAGCAGCGACCCGTGGAACCCGCACGGCACGTCGTGGAGCAGCGTGCCGCCCGAGGACTGGTGGCTCGAGGATCTGTGGCGGCGCAACGTCTGGCAGGCTCGCCACGGCGGCTATCAGGTGCACAACAATGCGGTGGTCTTCGCCGGCACGTGGAACAAGACGTTCACCCGGTTGACGTCGATGGAGGCGGCGTGCGAGTCGGGGCGCCACGCCGTCAACGCCATTCTCGACCACTACATCTGGGTCCAATCCGGCGGCCTGGACCGCCGCGAGAAGACCACGCTCTCATGGGAGTTCCCCTTCGGCTTTCTCGACCAGGGCCTGTCGAGCCCGATCCGGATGCCCACCCCGGCCGGCGACTACTGCTATGTGTTCGACATCGAAAACCGCGAGCCGGCCGACACCCGGGCGCTGCGCATCCTCGACTCCAAATTCTGCGAACGGTCGCTGCCGCACCCGTTGGACGTCGGCGCCCCCACGTCCTTCATCCCACCACCCGCGGGAGGTCAGGAAATGTTCGGTCCCACAACGGATTACAACCAGCAGTTGCTCGCATACCTGCAGGCGTGGCGCGAGCTGCTGGAGCGGTGGACGGCCATGAGCGCCGCCACGCCGTCCCCCGCCGCGCCGTTCACGCCGCCGTTCGTGCCGCCCGCGGCTGCGCCGGCGCCGATGCCACCGGCACCGGCCGACTACACCCAGCAGCTGTTCGGCTACCTGCAGGCCTGGCGGCGATACCTCGAACAGATGGCGGGCGCATCCTCCGGGTCGGCGCAGCAGCCGACCGCGCCACCGACAATGCCGCCACCGCCGACGCCGCCCACCGCGCCGCCGCCCTCCACGCCATCGACCGGCGGTCAAGCCTTCGGCGCCGCCCCGCCGGGTCAGCCCGGCACGTCGGGCGACCCCACGCCCGGCGGCAGCACGCCGGTCAGCGCGACCGCCAAGGGATCGACCCTGACCTGGCCGCCCCCGCTGCTGGGTTTGGAACCCAGCAGCTACGTCGGCACCCAGGACCCGCCGGTCAGCCGCTTCCTGCCGCCGAATCTGGTCAACCGCGCAGAGGACCGCCGGGAGGTGCTGCTGCGGCCCAATGACGAGTACGGGTATCTGCACGACCTCTTCAGCCTGAACCCCGGCCTGGCGCGCGCCATCTCGTCGACCGGGCCGGCCCCGGTCGCGTCCGGTTCGTCGTTCCTGGGCGCCATGAACCGGGTCGGGCCCGACGTGTCGGCACGGGTCGCGCCGCGCTCGCTGTTCTCCAGCCGCGCCGCGCGCGCCCCATCGGCCGGGGCGATCACACCCGGATCGAGAACCGGGTAGCCGCCGGCCGGCCGGGGTGTGCGCGGCGGTAGCCGCCGCGGCGCAGGGCGTCGGTCGGCGCGGTCATCGGCTCGAAGCAGATGACCGCCTCCTCGCCGGGTTTGGCCGGCGGCGCGAAGATCTGCGCGGCGGGATAGCCGTGCTCGAAACATACCTCGAGCCGGCGCCCGCCGCCGGACACCGCGAACACCGCGCCCTCGTCGACCCGGTCGTAGGCATCATCGAACGTCTTGTCCCGCAGCGGTTCTCGCCGCGCCGGCTGTAGTTCGGACTCCCCGGTGGGCAGCCCGTGGTCGTCCAACCCCAGATGCCGCAGCGGCGGGGTCTCGATGACCCACTCGGCGCGCGGCACGCCGGGCAGCTGCAGGTAGGGGTGAAAGCCGAAGCACACCGGCACCGCGGTGTCACCGGTCGCGGTGACCGTGGTGGTCAGTGTCAGCGTGCGCCCGGCTAGGCGCACCGCCACTTGCAGCAGATGCGGAAACGGGAAGCCGGCCACCAGCTTTGGATCGGCGCCGAAATCGAGCTGGGCGGTCAACTCGTTGGCCGTCTGCGCCGTCACCCGCCAGTCGGGATAGCCGGCCAGCACGCCGTGCAGCGGCAACCCGTTGGGGTCGGCGCGTACGCCGTTGCGTCCGGGCGTCAGGGTCACCGTCGCGCCCTCGGCGGCATAAGTGTTGCCGCCCAACCGGTTCGCCCACGGATACAGAATCGGGATGCCCATCGTCTTGCCGTCGGCGACGTAGGCGTCCAGGCCACGGCGCTGGCCCAGCAGCTCCACCTCGCCGTCGCGCAGCGACGTGCCGATCATGCCCGCCCGCGGGACGAAGCGGGCGACGACCGACGACACGGGATCGCGCAGCGCGACGACATCCATGGCTAGCTCACCTCGACAAGGGATCGTGCTGAATACGTTGGGCCACAGCGCCTTTGGCGATCAGCGCGGCCTTCGTGGCGGCGACCATCCTGGGCCCGCCGCAGATCAGGATCTGCCGGTCGCCCCAGCCCCCGTACTTGGTCACCACCTCGGGCAGCCGTCCGGTCTGGTGCACGTGCAGCCCCCGCGGCGGTGTGACGTCGGGATAGTCGGCGGCCCACGGCGGGTCGGCCCGGTACTCCGACACCGGCGACACCGACAGCCACGGATTGTGGGATGCGATCTGCCACAAGGTCGGCAGGTCGTAGAGCTCGCAGCGGTAGCGCGCACCGAAGAACAGGTGCACCCGCGGGTTCACCGCAAACCGGGACAGGTCCATGATCAGCGCCCGCAGCGGCGCCAGGCCGGTGCTGCCGGCGACCATCAACACGTCGCCGCCGTCGCGGTCGACCCGCAGGCCGCCGTGCGGACTGGACAGCCGCCAGCGGTCGCCGGGCCGGGTTTCGTTGACGATCGCGGTGCTGACCAGGCCGCCGGGGACCAGGCGGACGTGAAACTCGATCCCGCAGCCCGGGTCGGCCGGAATGGCCGGGCTCAGATACCGCCAGCGGCGCGGGCATTGCGGCACCTGGACGTTGACGTACTGGCCGGGGTGATAGGGCATCGGCTGATCGAGCCGCAGCCGGACCACCGCCAGATCCCGGGACACCCGCAGGTGCTCGATGACGCTGCCGTCCCACCAGGCCGGCCCCTCGTCGGCGTCCGCGGCCCCGCTCATCACCCCGGTGATCAGGTTGAGCGACGTGCGGGCCGCGTCCTCGACGGCGTCGGTCCAGGCCGCGTCCAGATGCGAGCGCAGCGTGGCCAGCAGCGCGCGACCGAGCGTTTGGTAATGCCGGGGCAGCACACCGTATTTGCGATGATCCCGCCCGAGTTGGGCCAGAAACGCCACCGGCTCCTGCGCCCGCCGCGCCACCAGCTCGCCGTACACCCAGCCCAGCGCGTGGCCGAAAGCCACGCGCTGGGCGCCCATTTCGGGCGGGAACAGATCGCGCACCGAGGGGTCGAGGGCGAACCAATGCGTATAGAAGCGGTGCACCAGATCACCGGAATCGCCCGGGCGGCCCGCATCGCAGGGCGCGAAGGCGTCGCGCAGCACCCGCAGCGCTTCGGCGTCCTCGAGGCTCACGGGGCCCGATTCTAGGCTCGCGGGCCGCCGGCTCAGCCCTGTCGAACGACGTTGCCGGAACCGGCGTTGACGACCTTGGGTGAACCCCAGTGGTACACAACGACATTGCCGGCGCCCGCGGCGCTCACGGCGTCGCTGCTGTCGACCGCGATGCGGTTGCCGTTGCCCGAGACGCTGACGCTGGTGCAGTGCCCGGTCAGGGTGACCGTGTTGTCTTTTCCGCTCACCGAGAGGTAGCCGGCATGGCAGGGCAGCGACTTCGTGGTGCCGGCGCCGCTGACCTGCAACGTCCCGGCTTCCGGCACGACCGGCGTCCGGCTGTCGCCGCCGAGGCCGGTGCGCGCGCCGGTCGCCGCCAGCCCGGCCGCGGCCAGACAGCAGACCACGATCGCCAGCCAGCACACCGCCCCCGCCCGCAGCCGGGCCACCCGTTTGCCGCCGCGGCGCGCCCGCGCGGGAGCGCGCTCGGAGTCTGGGATATCGGCCCGCACCTGGGTGCGCATCTGGGGTTGTGTCGTCTGCGTCATCGCTCTCCGGGTACCCCGTACGCCGGGGCGCCCAAAACTCGATAGAGTTGAGCGGAACAGACTCAACCTTGACGGCGTTGAACAACCCGACAAGCATTTTTGCCACTACCCGAACGGAGGTCGTCGTGGACTCTTTTAACCCGACCACCAAGACGCAAGCGGCGTTGACCGCGGCGCTGCAGGCGGCCTCGGCCGCCGGCAACCCCGAGATCCGGCCCGCCCACCTGCTGATGGCCCTGCTGACGCAGGCGGACGGGATCGCCGCGCCGTTATTGGAGGCCGTGGGTGTCGAGCCCGCCACCATTCGCGCCGAGGCCGAGCGCATGCTGGCCCGGCTGCCGCAGGCCAGCGGCGCCAGCTCGCAACCGCAGCTGTCCCGCGAGTCGCTGGCCGCCATTACCACCGCCCAGCACCTGGCCACCGAGCTGGACGACGAATACGTCTCCACCGAACACCTGATGGTGGGCCTGGCCACCGGCGACTCCGACGTCGCCAAGCTGCTCACCGGGCACGGCGCGTCCCCGCAGGCCCTGCGGGAGGCCTTCGTCAAGGTGCGCGGCAGCGCCCGGGTCACCAGCCCCGACCCCGAGGCCACTTACCAGGCGCTGGAGAAGTACTCCACCGACCTCACCGCGCGGGCCCGCGAGGGCAAGCTCGACCCGGTCATTGGCCGTGACAACGAGATCCGCCGCGTCGTGCAGGTGCTCTCCCGTCGCACCAAGAACAACCCGGTGCTCATCGGTGAGCCCGGCGTCGGCAAGACCGCGATCGTGGAGGGCCTGGCCCAGCGCATCGTGGCCGGCGACGTGCCGGAAAGCCTGCGCGACAAGACCGTCATCGCGCTGGACCTCGGCTCGATGGTGGCCGGCGCCAAATACCGCGGCGAGTTCGAGGAGCGGCTCAAGGCCGTCCTCGACGACATCAAGAACTCCGCCGGGCAGATCATCACGTTCATCGACGAGCTGCACACCATCGTCGGCGCCGGCGCGACCGGCGAGGGCGCGATGGACGCCGGCAACATGATCAAGCCGATGCTGGCCCGCGGGGAGCTGCGCCTGGTCGGCGCCACCACGCTCGACGAGTACCGCAAATACATCGAGAAGGACGCCGCGCTGGAGCGCCGTTTCCAGCAGGTGTTCGTCGGCGAGCCGTCGGTGGAGGACACCGTCGGCATCCTGCGCGGGCTCAAGGACCGCTACGAAGTGCACCACGGGGTGCGCATCACCGACTCCGCGCTGGTCGCCGCCGCCACGCTGTCGGACCGCTACATCACCGCCCGCTTCCTGCCCGACAAGGCCATCGACCTGGTCGATGAGGCCGCCAGCCGGCTGAAGATGGAGATCGACTCGCGGCCCGTCGAGATCGACGAGGTCGAGCGGCTGGTGCGCCGTCTCGAGATCGAGGAGATGGCCCTGGCCAAGGAGGAGGACGAGGCGTCCAAGGAGCGGCTGGAGAAGCTGCGCTCCGAGCTGGCCGACCAGAAGGAAAAGTTGGCCGAACTGACCACCCGCTGGCAGAACGAGAAGAACGCCATCGACGTCGTCCGCGAGCTCAAGGAGCAGCTGGAAACGCTGCGCGGCGAGTCCGACCGCGCCGAGCGCGACGGCGACCTGGCCAAGGCCGCCGAGCTGCGCTACGGCCGGATCCCGGAGGTGGAGAAGAAGCTCGAGGCCGCGCTGCCCCAGGCCGAGGCCCGCGAGAACGTGATGCTCAAGGAGGAGGTCGGGCCCGACGACATCGCCGAAGTGGTGTCGGCGTGGACCGGGATCCCGGCCGGGCGGATGCTCGAGGGCGAGACCGCGAAGCTGCTGCGCATGGAGGACGAGCTGGGCAAGCGCGTCGTCGGGCAGAAGCGGGCCGTGCAGGCGGTGTCCGACGCGGTGCGGCGCGCCCGGGCCGGCGTGGCCGACCCGAACCGGCCGACCGGGTCGTTCATGTTCCTGGGCCCCACCGGTGTCGGTAAGACCGAGCTGGCCAAGGCGCTGGCCGACTTCCTGTTCGACGACGAGCGGGCGATGGTCCGCATCGACATGAGCGAATACGGCGAGAAGCACTCGGTGGCCCGCCTGGTCGGCGCGCCGCCGGGCTACATCGGCTACGACCAGGGCGGTCAGCTGACCGAGGCGGTGCGCCGGCGTCCCTACACGGTGATCCTGTTCGACGAGATCGAGAAGGCGCACCCGGACGTGTTCGACGTGCTGCTGCAGGTGCTCGACGAGGGCCGGCTCACCGACGGGCAGGGCCGCACCGTCGACTTCCGCAACACCATCCTGATCCTGACCTCCAACCTGGGGTCGGGTGGCAGCGAGGAGCAGGTGATGGCCGCGGTGCGCTCGGCGTTCAAGCCCGAGTTCATCAACCGGCTCGACGACGTCATCATCTTCCACGGCCTCGAGCCCGGCGAGCTGGTGCAGATCGTCGACATCCAGCTGGCCCAGCTGCAGAAGCGGCTGGCGCAGCGCCGGCTCACGCTGGAGGTGTCGCTGCCGGCCAAGCAGTGGCTGGCCCACCGCGGCTTCGACCCGGTCTACGGCGCCCGGCCGCTGCGCCGGCTGGTGCAGCAAGCCATCGGCGACCAGCTGGCCAAGCAGTTGCTGGCCGGTCAGGTGCACGACGGCGACACCGTCCCGGTCAACGTCAGCCCGGACGGCGACTCGCTGATCCTGGGCTAGTCGGTCTGGCTCGAACGTCGACTTGTTGCGGGGATTTCCCTCGAAATCGCCCAACAAGTCGACGTTCGGCGCATTTAGTGATTTTGTTGTGACCTGGTCGCCTTCTGTGTTCCCGCCCAATAGCAGATACGCTGTTTTGGATGGTCCCCCTCTGGTTCACGCTGTCCGCACTGTGCTTTGTCGGTGCGGGCGTGCTGCTGTACGTCGACATCGACCGGCGGCGCGGGCGCAGCAGGCGCCGCAAGTCGTGGGCGCGGTCGCACGGGTTCGACTACGAGCGTGAATCGACCGACATCCTCAAACGCTGGAAGCGCGGGGTGATGTCGACGGTGGGCGATGTGGCCGCCCAGAACGTCGTGCTCGGTCAGATCCGCGGCGAGGCGGTCTACATCTTCGACCTCGAAGAAGTCGCCACGTTGATCGCGCTGCACCGCAAGGTCGGCACCAACGTCGTCGTCGACCTGCGCCTCAAGGGGCTCAAAGAGCCTCGGGAGAGCGACATTTGGCTGTTGGGCGCGATCGGGCCGCGGATGGTCTACTCGACCAACCTGGACGCGGCGCGGCGGGCCTGCGACCGGCGCATGGTGACGTTCGCCCACACCGCGCCCGACTGCGCCGAGATCATGTGGAACGAGCAGAACTGGACGCTGGTGGCCATGCCGATCACCAGCACCCGCACCCAGTGGGACGAGGGGCTGCGCACCGTGCGCCAGTTCAACGACCTGCTGCGGGTGCTGCCGCCGCTGCCGGAGGAGACTCCGCAGGAGGCGCCGGCCGCGCCGCGCAACTCCTCGCCCAGCCGCCCGCTGGCCCCCGCCGGCCGCGCGGAGCTGCCGCCGCGCCGCGCGCAGCAGGACGTGGCCGGGCTGCTCGGCCCGGACGTCCAGCCCGGCCGCCGCGCCGCCGAGCCGGTGCGCCGCGACCAGCCGCGGCCCGAGGCGCGCCCGGACACGCTGCGCCGCCCACCCCCGGGTGGGCGTAACGGCCATCAGGCCACCAACTATCAGCGCTGACGGCGGCCCCGGGCGTCCGCGAGGCCGGGCGCCCCGCCGTCATTAAGATGTCGCTCATGCCTCGCCCCGTCGCCCTGATCACCGGGCCGACCTCCGGGATCGGCGCCGGATACGCGCGGCGCTACGCGAGCGACGGCTACGACCTGGTGCTGGTCGCCCGCGACGTGGACCGGCTGACCGCGCTGGCCGGCGAACTGCGCGACCGGGCGGGCAACATCGAGATCCTGCCTGCCGACCTGGGCGATGCCGCCGACCGGCAACGGGTCGGTGAGCGACTGGCCGCCGGAGTGCGGGTGCTGGTCAACAACGCCGGCTTCGCCACCTCCGGCGACTTCTGGCACACCGACCCTGCGCTGCTGCAGTCCCAGCTCGACGTCAACGTCACCGCCGTCATGCACCTCACCCGGGCGGCGCTGCCGGCCATGCTCGACGCCGGCGCCGGGACCGTCATCAACATCGCCAGCATCGCCGGGTTGCTGCCGGGGCGGGGGTCGACGTACTCGGCGTCCAAGGCGTGGGTGATCTCGTTCAGTGAGGGCCTGTCCGTCGGGCTGCAGGGCACCGGCGTCTCCGTGCACGCGGTGTGCCCGGGCTACGTGCGCACCGAGTTCCACGCGCGCGCCGGGATCGACATGTCCAAGTCGCCGTCGTTTCTGTGGTTGCAGGTCGACGACGTGGTCGACCAGAGCCTGGCCGACATCGCCCGCGGCAAGGTGATCAGCATTCCGGGCTTGCAGTACAAGGCGATCGTCGCCGCCGAGCGGCTGATCCCGCGCACCCTGATGCGGGCGATCACCAAACGAGTCGGTGGTGGCCGTGGCCGAACCTGAGCTCGAGGAGCTGGCCGAGCTGGTGCGCCGGCTGTCGGTGGTGCACGGGCGGGTCACGCTGTCGTCGGGCAAGGAGGCCGACTACTACGTCGACCTGCGCCGGGCCACCCTGCACCATCGCGCCTCGGCGTTGATCGGCAGGCTGATGCGCGAGCTGACCAGCGACTGGGACTACGCGGTGGTCGGCGGCCTGACCCTGGGCGCCGACCCGGTGGCCACCGCCATCATGCACGCGCCGGGCCGCCCGATCGACGCCTTCGTGGTCCGCAAGTCGGCGAAAACCCATGGGCTGCAACGCCTTATCGAAGGCTCGGAGGTCGCGGGCAAGCGGGTGCTGGTGGTCGAGGACACCAGCACCACCGGCAACTCTGCGCTCACCGCGGTGCGCGCCGTCCAGCAGGCCGGCGGTCAGGTGCTGGGGGTGGCCACCGTGGTGGACCGCGCCACCGGCGCCGCCGAGGCCATCGAGGCCGAGGGGCTGCCCTACCGCAGCGTGCTCGGTCTCGCCGATCTGGGGCTGGGCTAATTGCATTGCTGCGCAAGGCTTCTCGCGATAGTGGCCTGCCTGCTGGCCTGCGTGACGGCCTGCTCGAACCCCCACCCCGCGGCGCGCCCGTACGGCGCCCAGGGCGCGCGGCTCGGCGAAGCGCTGGCGCTGCTGGGCTGGAACATGTCGCTGTCCAACCTGCGCTGGGACGGCGACTACGTGCTGGTCGACGTCGACGCCAGCCCCGCCTCGGCCAAGGGCCCGCACGCCAAACCCGAGGACATCCGGTTCGGGCTGTACGGCGCCCTGGCCCACCCGATGGAGGCGACCGGCCTGGGCAGCTGCGACAGCACCACGACCAGCCTGCGCGACGTCCCCGCGCCGCTGTCCGCGCCGCCCGACCGGCTCACCGGCACAGTTTGCCTTGGGCCGCTGAAGGATCGCAGTCAGGTCCGCGGCGTCTACGGCTACTCGCCGCGCGACCGCATCCCCAACAGCTCGTCGGCCTACCCGGTCGCCTTCCCGGTGGGACTGCTGCCGACGAACCCCAACGACAGCGGCGGCCTGGCGGTCAAGACGGCCAGCCTGTCCGCCTGGCGGGCCGACGGCACGCCGGTGACCAAGGCCCAGCTCGGCGATCCGGGGGCGTTCACCGGCAACGGCTACATGCTGCTGGGGTTGGAGGCCACCGCCGTGGCGGCCCGCTATCGCGACGAGTCGGTCCAGCGCGGCGGCCCGATGATGCTGCTGGCCTCGCCGACGCTGCCCGGCCGGGGCCTGAACCCGGCCTGCGCGGCGTACGGGTCGTCGGTGCTGATCCTGCCCGACGCCTCGCTGGACGCGGTGCACGTGAACGCGTCGCTGTGCACGCAGGGCGAGATCAACGACGCGCTGCTGTATGCGACGCTGGCCATCGACGGCACCCACGCCGGGGTGTGGACGCAGCGATGAGCCAACCGGGGCCCACCGAATGGTCCGCGACGCCGGCCGCCGGGGTGGGGCCGTGGCGCGGCGAGCTTCCCGACGACCCGCGCTATGACCCAATCCTGTTGCGCGACGGCGACACTCGCAACGTCGTCGACGCCTACCGGTACTGGACCCGCGAGGCGATCATCGCCGACATCGACCGGCGCCGCCATCCGCTGCACGTGGCCATCGAGAACTTCGGCCACGACGCCAACATCGGCTCGGTGGTGCGCACCGCGAACGCCTTCGCCGTGCACACCGTGCACATCGTGGGGCGGCGGCGGTGGAATCGCCGCGGCGCCATGGTGACCGACCGCTATCAGCGGCTGTGCCATCACGACAGCACCGCCGAGCTGCTCGACTTCGCGGCCACCGCGGGGTTGACCGTCGTCGCCGTCGACAACGTCCCGGGCGCGGCGCGGCTGGAAGAGACCACGCTGCCGCGGGAGTGCCTGCTGGTGTTCGGTCAGGAGGGCCCGGGCATCACCGACGACACCCGCACCGGCGCGACGCTGACGGTGTCGATCGCCCAGTTCGGCTCGACGCGCAGCATCAACGCCGGCGTCGCCGCCGGCATCGCGATGCACGCCTGGATCCAGCAGCACGCCGATTTGTCGCAGGCCTGGTGAAGCCGGCGCACCCGTCGAGTGTGTACTCACGGCGGCCCCGGCCGGCGTGTCGTCGCCAACGATGCACACTCGACGCCGCTGGGCGGCCGGGCGTGAGGCAGGATCGGCAGGTATGGATCAGCTCTGGGTCAACCGGGCGGCCAGCTGCGAAGCCGCTGTCACGCAACGACACCTGAGGCGGCTGTGGGGACTGCCCGCCACCCAGCTCGGCGTGGTGGCCTGGCCGCCGACCCGGCGCGACCGATGGTTCGGCACCTGGCACTACTGGTGGCAGGCGCATCTGCTGGACTGCCTCGTCGACGCGCAGCAGCGCGACCCGCAGCCGCAGCGGCGGGCCCGGATCAACCGGCAGGTCCGCTCGCACCGGCTGCGCAACAACCTCTCCTGGACCAACAGCTACTACGACGACATGGCCTGGCTGGCGCTGGCGCTGGAACGCGCCGCCCGCATCGCCGGCGTGCACCGGCGAAAGGCCCTGCCCAAGCTCGCGAACCAGTTCCTCCGCGCCTGGGTGCCCGAGGACGGCGGCGGCATCCCGTGGCGCAAGTCCGACCAGTTCTTCAACGCGCCCGCCAACGGCCCCGCGGGGATCTTCCTGGCCCGCTACGGCGATCACCTGAAACGCGCTGAGCAGATGGCGAATTGGATCGACGAGACCCTGATCGATCCCGAGACGCACCTGGTGTTCGACGGCATCAAGGCCGGTTCGCTGGTGCGCGCCCAGTACACCTACTGCCAGGGCGTGGTGCTGGGGCTGGAGACCGAGCTGGCCGCGCGCACCGACGGGCCGGCCCGGCAGCGGCACGCCGCGCGGGTGCGCCGGCTGGTCGCGGCCGTCGCCGAACACATGGCGCCGGCGGGCGTGCTGGCCGGCGCCGGCGGCGGCGACGGCGGGCTGTTCGCCGGTGTCACGGCCCGCTACCTGGCGCTGGTCGCCACCACGCTGCCGGGGTCTGCCGCCGAGGACGTCGCGGCCCGCGACACCGCCCGGCGGATCGTGCTGGCCAGCGCGAAGTCGGCCTGGGACTACCGGCAAACCGTGGACGGGCTGCCGGTGTTCGGCCCGTTCTGGGACCGCGACGCCCAGTTACCCACGGCCGGCGGCAAACAGGCGGAGTTCGTCGAGGGCGCGGTGACGGCATCCGAGATCGCCGAGCGGGACCTGTCGGTGCAGCTGTCGGGGTGGATGCTCATGGAGGCCGCCTGTAACGTCTCCGCCGAATCGTCGCACGAGAACAGGAGCGCCCTGTGAGTAAAGTCCACCCCGACGCGGAATCGGCTCTGCACGGCCTGCTGAAGGACGGCATCACCGTCGCCGCCGGCGGTTTCGGTCTGTGCGGCATCCCGGAGAAGCTGATCCAGGCGCTGGTGGACAGCGGCATCAAGGACCTCACCATCGTCGGAAACAACGCCGGCGTAGACGATTTCGGGATGGGGCTGCTGCTCAAGGGCCGGCAGGTGAAGAAGGTGATCGCCTCCTACGTCGGAGAGAACAAGGAGTTCGAGCGCCAGGTGCTCTCCGGCGAGCTGGACCTGGTGCTCACCCCGCAGGGCACGCTGGCCGAGAAGCTGCGCGCCGGCGGCGCGGGCATTCCCGGCTTCTACACCCGCACCGGCTACGGCACCACGCTGGCCGAGGGCAAGGACACCCGGGTCTTCGACGGCGTCGAATACGTACTGGAAGAAGGCATTCGGGCCGACCTGGCGATCGTCAAGGCGTGGAAGGGCGACAAGGCCGGCAACCTCGTCTACCGCAAGACCGCGCGCAACTTCAACCCGATGATCGCCACCTGCGCCGCGGTGACGGTGGCCGAGGTCGAGGAGCTGGTCGAGGTCGGCGATCTGGACCCCGACCTGATCCACACCCCCGGCATCTACGTGGACCGCATCATCCAGGGCATCGGCTACGAGAAGCGCATCGAGTTCCGCACCACCAGCGGCGGCGCCGCGCTGAAGAACGACAGCCCGATCCGCGAGCGGATGGCCCAGCGCGCCGCCAAGGAACTGCGCGACGGCTACTACGTCAACCTGGGCATCGGCATCCCGACCCTGGTGGCCAACTTCATCCCGGACGATATCCAGGTCACGCTGCAATCGGAGAACGGCCTGCTGGGCATCGGCGCCTATCCCAGCGAGGACACCGTCGACCCCGACCTCATCAACGCGGGCAAGCAGACCATCACCAGCCTGCCCGGGTCCAGCTTCTTCTCCAGCGCCGATTCCTTCGCGATGATCCGCGGCGGCCACATCGACCTGTCCATCCTGGGCGCGTTGGAGGTCGCCTCCAACGGCGACCTGGCCAACTGGATGGTGCCGGGCAAGATGGTCAAAGGGCCTGGCGGCGCAATGGATTTGGTGTCCGGTGTGAAGCGGGTGATCGTGCTGATGGACCACACCGCCAAAGACGGCAGCCCGAAGGTCCTCGAGCAGTGCACGTTGCCGCTGACCGGCAAGGGCGTGGTCGACATGATCATCACCAACCTGTGCGTCTTCGACGTCGAGCCGGGCCGGGGGCTGCTGCTCAGCGAGCTGCATCCGGGGGTGACGGTCGAGGAGGTGCGCGCCAAGACCGGCTGCGACTTCACCGTCGCGCTCTAAAGCCCGGCTACTCGGACGCCGGCAGCCGCTCGGATTCCCGCTCGGGCGTGCGCGTGGGGCGTCGCCGCCCCCGATAGCCCCGCCAGGCGGCGACGAACGCCGGCATCAGCGAGACGACCAGGATGCCCAGGATGATCTTCTCCAGGTTGTGGTGCACGAACGGCACGTTGCCCAGGAAGTAGCCGGCCAGCGTCGCGCCGCCACCCCAGGCGATGCCGCCGACGATGTCGAAACCCAGGAACACGGGATAGCGCATGTAGGACACCCCGGCGATGACCGGGACGAAGGTGCGCACGAACGGCGCGAACCGGGCCAGGATGACCGCCCAGGACCCGTACTTCTCGAAGAAGCCGTGCGACTCGGTCACGTAGTGCTTCTTGAAGAACCGGGAATCTTCCTTCTTGAACAGCGCCGGACCGATCCGGCGCCCGATGAAGTACCCGGTCTGATCGCCCAGCACCGCGACGATCGCGACGGCCGGGGCCAGCACCCAGATGCTGGCCGGCGGGTTGGGGTGCGCGGCCAGCAGCCCGCCGGTGAACAGCAGCGACTCGCCGGGCAGCAGCGGGAACAGCAGGCCGGTCTCGATGAAGACGATGACCAGGATGCCGGGCAGCACCGCGGAGCCGAAGACGCCGTCGGCGCCCAACCAATACATCGGGTCGAGGATGTCGGGCAGGGCCGTCACGGCGGTGCTCATGATGCCTCAAACATACCGGTCGCACCGGCAATCATGGCTATCCGCTGGCGGACTGGCAGATCTTCCACTGGTCGTCGCGGTACTGCAGGTCCAGGCTGCGGGTGGAGCGCACCTGCGGGTCGTAGGCCATGAAGGTGGTGACGTTCGCCTCGGCGTGCTGGCCGTTGACCACCACCTGGTCGATGCTGGCGATCACCGGGTACTGCTTGGCCGCCGAGACCCGGCGATAGGTCTCCGCCCAGGCGTGTTCGTCGTAGTCGGCGTAGCCGTCGCGGGTGGTGCCGCAGGTGATGCTGCGTAGCGTGGTGAGGTCACCGCGCTGGATGGCGGCGTCGAAGTTGCCGATGGTGTGCCGGACCTGATCCTCCTGCGAGACGTTGGTGTGCCTGCCGCGGGTGAGCAGCACGGTGCCCAGGATCGCGATCGCCGCCAGCGCCAGCACGATCACCACCAGCGCCAGTATCCAGCCCCAGTTGATTTGCCGGGAGGTGCGCAGCTTCCCGCCGAGCCGAGGTGGAATCGATTGTGGGACAGCGGCTTTGGGCGGAACCCCGAACTGGGTGGTGTTGTCCTGCCCGGGCGGCACGAACGCCTCGGTGGCCGGCTCCGGGGTGGTGGCGATGATCGTGGTTTCCTTCGCGTCGAAGCCCGGCGCGGTGAACCGGCGTTCGCGCTGCGGGCCGTCCGGCGTCTCCTGCGGGCCGCTGGGCGGATCGGGTTTGTTGATCACCACGGTCTCGGTTTCGGCGTCGCTCGGGACCATCGGGACGCTCTCGGTGGCGTCCTCGCTGCTGTCGAAGCCGCCGTCGGGCTCCTCGCCGGTCTCGGGCGTCCACTCGTCGCTCGCGCGAGACGCGCGTGGGTCGAACCCGGGCCGTTTCGGCGGGCCGCCGCGGCCGGGTTCGGGTGGGTTGGGCATGAGTACTACAGTCCTCCCGCTGTCGAGTGGGGTAGTTGCAGAGCTTAGCGACCGAGTACCCCGCTCGGGGCGATGGTAGAGGTGCGTCCCGCGGGCGAGACGAGTGAGCTGCAGAATAGAGCCATGACGCCGATGGGAGATCTGCTGGGGCCCGACCCGATCCTGCTGCCCGGAGATGCCGACGCCGAGGCGGAACTGACCGCGGGGGAGAACCCGGGCATCGTCGCCGCCGCGCATCCGACGGCCTCGGTGGCCTGGGCGGCGCTCGCCGAGCAGGCGCTGGCCGACGACCGGGCCATCACCGCCTATGCCTACGCCCGCACCGGCTACCACCGCGGCCTGGACCAGCTGCGCCGCAACGGCTGGAAGGGCTTCGGCCCGGTGCCGTACTCGCACGAACCCAACCGCGGCTTCCTGCGCTGCGTGGCGGCGCTGGCCCGCGCGGCCGACACGATCGGCGAGACCGACGAGTACCTGCGCTGCCTGGACCTGCTCGACGATTGCGACCCCGCAGCACGCAAAGAGCTTGGGCTGTAAGGCTTTTCAGAAGCTGTCGGAGCACTCGGTGTCGTCCGGGCAGTCGATCTGCACGGTGGCGTGGGCGAGCCCGCGGGCCGAGAGCACGGCGCGGGCGTCGCGCAGCACCCGGGCGGAGTCGCCGGTGCTGATCAGGTGCGCGGTGCACATGTCCTTGCCCGGCGACAGCGTCCACACGTGCAGGTCGTGCACGCCGGTCACGCCGTCGACGGCGCCCAGCGCGGCGCGCAGCTCCTCGACGTCGATGTGGGTGGGTGAGGATTCGGACAGGATCCGCAGCGCGTCGCGGGCCAGCGAGATGGCCCGGGGCAGCACCCACAGCGCCACCAGCACGGCCACCACCACGTCGGCGTAGGGCCAGCGCGTGGTCACCGTGACCACCCCGGCGATCAGCACGCCCAGGCTGCCGACGGTGTCGGCGATGACCTCCAGGTAGGCGCCCTTGACGGCCAGGCTGCCCGACGAGTGCGAGCGCAGCAGCAGCGCGACGACGAAGTTGGCGGCCAGCCCGGCCAGCGCCACCACGATCATCGGCACGCCCGGCACGGCGGGAGCCTCGCGCAGCCGCTGGATCGCCTCGTAGAGGATGAACACCGAGACGCCGATCAGCAGCCCGGCGTTGGCGACGGCGGTGAACACCTCGGCGCGGTGCCAGCCGTAGGTGCGCGCCGGCGACGAGCTGCCCCGGCGGGCCAGCGTGACGGCGGCCAACCCCATGAACACCGCGACGACGTCGGTCAGCATGTGGCCCGCGTCGGCCAGCAGCGCGATCGAGTTGATCAGCAACGAGGTGACCAGCTCGACGACGAAGAACGCCGCCAGGATCGCCGCGGCCATCACCATCCGCGGGATCAGCCGGGCGTCACCCGTCTCGGCGGGGGTGTGGTTGTGGCCGGCGCCCATGCCGGGAAATATATGCATGGCAACGCATATATGGCAAGGGTCAGACCCAGCGGCTCCAGAAGCGGGTCAGCACGTTGCCCGCGCCGGCCAGCCAGTGCGGCACGCCGGAGAAGTCGAACAGCCAGTAGACGATCCCGAAGAACCACCGGTTGAGCCCCGGCGCCAACAGCAGGAACAGCAGGATGAAGAACCCCCACTGCTTGGCCGGCGCCAGCGCCCGCTGCGTCTCGGGGCTCAGGTGCGGTTCCAGGGCGTCGTAGCCGTCCAGCCCCGGGATCGGCAGCAGGTTCAACAGCACCGCGGTGAGCTGCAGGAACCCCAGGAAGGCCACGCCCGCCCACAGCACCGCGTGGTCGGCGGTGAAGAACGCCCGGGTCAGCGCCAGCAGCACCGCCGCCAGCACCAGGTTGGCCGCCGGGCCGGCCAGGCTGACCAGGGTGCGGCGGGCCGGGGTCATGAACCAGGTCTGCACGTAGACCGCCGCACCGGGCAGACCGATGCCGCCCAGCGCGATGATCACCATCGGCAGCACCAGCGACAGCGCGGGATGGCTGTAGCGGCGCGGGTCCAGCGTCAGGTAGCCGCGCACCGCCGCGTCCCGGTCGCCGAAGCGCCAGGCGGTCACCGCGTGCCCGAATTCGTGCAGGCACAGCGACACCAGCCAGCCGGCGATGACGAAGACGAACACGCCGAGGTAGGCCAGCGGCCGCGGGCTGGATCCGGCCAGCCAGGCCAGCGCCCCGCCCAGCGCGGTCAACCCCAGCAGGGCCAGAAAGATCGGGCTGGGCCGCACCGACTCGTGTTGGGGGGCGCGGAAGCTCACCGGTCGAAACTAGCGGACCAGCAGCCAGCCCTCGATGTTGCGGTAGAAGGCCGACCGTCGCGCGGGGCGGGCGGCCGGCACGCCGTCGCGCAGCACGGTCGCCCCGGTGCTGCCCAGCTGCGCCGCCCGGCCGGTGACCCAGCGCCGCCACGGCCGGCCGCGACCGCCGCCCGCAGGCCCGGCATCGCCGCCGTCGGCTCGATCCACACGGCGGTGACGTCGCCGTCGAACAACGTGGTGTCGTCGACGACGGCCTCGCCGTGCAGCCACCGCTGCCCGCCGGGCGCCGCCCAGCAGGCCCGCCCGACGATCGCCGAGCCCGTCTCGTCGCGGATCAGCGGCACCCGCCGCGCCGCACCCCGCGCGGCCCGCCGCGCCGCCCGGAATCCGGTGGGCAGCCGGTAGTTCCGGGTGGCCCGGGTGCGCCGGCGCGGCACGTAGGCCACCTCGACGTCCAGCCGCTCGGCGCGCAGCAGCCGGGTCAGCACCAATGCCAGCTCGGCGTCGCCGCCGAGCACGATCAGCCGCCGGTACGGGCCGATCGCGGCGTCGACATCGGTGTCACCGGCGACCCGATGGGTGGGCATGCCGCGCAACGGCCGGTAGTCGCGTCGCCGGCCGAACTGAAGAACCGCGGCGGCCCGATCCTGTTGCGTCACAGCCCATCCAATCGGGGAATATCCAATGTCCTTGTCTCCCAACATCTCTGAGTGGACATGAACCGCGACGCCGAAAGGGCGCACCATAACGACACGGTCACAACATGGCGTCGGACTGCGAAAGTTGTTGCCACGCTTCCGGGAAACAACCGGATACTTTACTCCTGCCACAGGGCTGACGTTGCGCGGAATCCCGCCACGAGTGGTTTAGCGGAACGGAGCACCACCATTCCTCGACCAACCGCCATCTTGTCGATCGCGCCGACCGCGTCGGGCGCCGGCCCCATCCGCGTCCGTTGCTGAGGACGCCGCTGTGCCGCGCCGGCGCCGTGCTGGCGTCGGTCGTGCTGCTGTGCAGCGCTTCGGCGACCGCCTCGGCCGACGAGTCGATCGTGATCGACCTGGTGCGCCACGGGCAGTCGGTGGCCAACGCGGCGGGACTGATCGACACGGCGGTGCCCGGCGCCTCCCTCACCCAGCTCGGTCAGCAACAGGCGCAGACCGTCGCCGGCGTTCTGGCGGCGCGGGGCCCGGTCGCCGCGATCTTCGCCTCGCAGCTGATCAGGACGCAGCAGACCGCGGCGCCGCTGGCCACCGCGCTGGGCATGAACGTCCAAGTGCTGCCGGGGCTCAACGAGATCGACGCCGGCATCTTCAACGGCCAGCCGCAGTTCAGCCTCGGCGGGCTGGCCTACCTCTTGGCGCCGATCGCGTGGATGCTCGGGCTGCGCATCGTGCCGATGCTGGCTCCCGGTTCCGCGGACGCCAACGGGTACGAGTTCCGCCGGCGCTTCGACGGCGCGCTGCAAACCGTGTACGGCAGCGCCGCGGCCAACGCCGGCGGCTTCGGTGACGTGCTTCAGGCGGTGTACGCCGGGGCGGTGACGAACCCGGTCCGCGCCGCCAACGGCCGGATCACCGGGGTGGCGTTCTCCAGCGAGTTCGCCATCGGCGTCGGGACGATGATGACCGTCAAGAACCCCGATCCGTTGCTGCTGCTCTTCGACCCGCTGCCCAACACGGGCATCGTGGTCATCCAGGGCAGCCCCCGCGACGGCTGGACGCTGATCAGCTGGAACGGCAAACCCGTGCATCCGGGGTGGTCGGCCACCCGGAACGGTCGCGGCGCCAATGGCCTGTGCCTGATGCTGGACCCGTCCACCCGGACCGGCGTGTGCGCGGCCAAACCGCCCGGGCCGGCGAGCGCCCCGGTCGCGGCGCGTCCTGGCTTAAGCTGATTTGCCCGGCTCCTGCGCCGGCCATCGGCGGCCCGCCTCGCCGCCAGGCTAGGGTGGGTCACCGGCTGGACCACAATACGCAGGCGAGATCAGGGTTGGAGCGTGTCATGCCGGCAATCGTCCTCATCGGCGCCCAGTGGGGCGACGAGGGCAAGGGTAAGGCCACTGACCTGCTCGGTGGGCGCGTGCAGTGGGTGGTGCGCTACCAGGGCGGCAACAACGCCGGACACACCGTCGTCTTGCCGACCGGGGAGAACTTCGCCCTGCACCTGATCCCGTCCGGGGTGCTCACTCCCGGCGTCACCAACGTCATCGGCAACGGTGTGGTGGTCGACCCCGGGGTGCTGCTCGACGAGCTCAAGGGGCTCGAAGACCGCGGCGTGGACACCTCGCGGTTGCTGATCTCGGCCGACGCGCACCTGTTGCTGCCGTATCACGTGGCCATCGACAAGGTCACCGAGCGCTACATGGGCAACAAGAAGATCGGCACCACCGGCCGCGGCATCGGCCCGTGCTACCAGGACAAGATCGCCCGGATCGGAATCCGGGTGGCCGACGTGCTCGACCGCGAGGTGCTGACCCACAAGATCGAGGCGGCGCTGGAGCTGAAGAACCAGATCCTGGTCAAGATCTACAACCGCAAGGCGCTCGATCCGCATCAGGTGGTCGAATGCCTGCTGGAGCAGGCCGAGGGTTTCCGGCACCGCATCGCCGACACCCGGCTGCTGCTCAACACCGCGCTGGAGGCCGGCGAGACGGTGCTGTTGGAAGGCTCGCAGGGCACCCTGCTCGACGTCGACCACGGCACGTATCCTTATGTGACGTCGTCGAATCCGACGGCCGGCGGGGCCGCCGTGGGCTCGGGGATCGGCCCGACCCGGATCACCGCGGTGCTGGGCATCCTCAAGGCCTACACCACCCGGGTGGGGTCCGGCCCGTTCCCCACCGAGCTGTTCGACGAGAACGGCGAATACCTGTCCAAGACCGGCGGCGAATTCGGGGTCACCACCGGCCGGCGCCGCCGGTGCGGCTGGTTCGATGCCGTGATCGCCCGCTACGCCACCCGGGTCAACGGCATCACCGACTTCTTCCTGACCAAGCTCGACGTGTTGTCCAGCCTGGAGACGGTGCCGGTGTGCGTCGGCTACCGCATCGACGGGGCGCGCGTCAACGAGATGCCGATGACCCAGAGCGATCTGCACCGCGCCGAGCCGATCTATGAGGAGCTGCCCGGCTGGTGGGAGGACATTTCGGCGGCCCGCGAGTTCGACGACCTGCCGGCCAAGGCGCGCGACTACGTGCTGCGGCTGGAAGAGCTTGCCGGAGCGCATGTTTCGTGCATCGGGGTGGGGCCCGGTCGGGAACAGACCATCGTGCGACGCGACATCCTGGCGGCGCGCCCGTGACGGAACCCGACCCGACCGAACTAGATCCCGAATACGAACACCACGGCGGCTTCCCGGAGTACGGCCCGGCCAGCCCCGGGCCGGGGTTCGCCCGGTTCGTGGAGTCCATGCGCCGGCTGCAGGACCTCGCGGTGTCCGCCGACCCCGGTGACGACGTCTGGGACGACGCGGCCGAGCGGGTGGCCGCCTTGGTCGAGCTCCTGGATCCGTTCGAGGCCGACGAGGGCGCGGCGCCCGCGGGCCGCACGCCCGGCCTGCCCGGCATGGGCAGCCTGCTGCTGCCGCCGTGGGTGCTGACCCGCTACGGCCCCGACGGTGTCGAGATGACCGGGCACTTCAGCCGGTTCCACGTCGGCGGCAACCACGCGGTGCACGGCGGCGTGCTGCCGCTGCTGTTCGACCACATGTTCGGCATGATCTCGCACGCCGCGGGCCGGCCGATCAGCCGGACGGCCTTCCTGCACGTCGACTACCGCAAGATCACCCCGATCGACGTGCCGCTGCTGGTGCGCGGCCGGGTCACCGGGACCGAGGGCCGCAAGGCGTTCGTGGCCGCCGAACTGGTCGACGGCGACCAGACGGTGCTGGCCGAGGGCCACGGCCTGATGGTGCGGCTGCTGCCCGGCCAGCCCTGAGGCCGGCCCCGAGGCGGGGCGGGCACTCAGCGGACCCACCTATCCTTGGACCCGTGACTGACGGCGTGACCGACGGACGGGACGACGAGACGACGGCGCTCGCCGTGCCCAGGCCCGCTCCCGCCGAGGGCGGCCCGGCTCCCGCCGACGGCAGGCCGGCGGTGATGCTGCTGGGCTCCGGCGACATCAGCCGCGAGCTGGCGATCGCCCTGGGGCGGCTGGGCGCGCGGGTGATCGCCGTCGACGCGCACCCGCAGGCGCCCGCGCACGCGGTGGCCGACCAGGCGCTGGTGCTGCCGTTGACCGACGCCGGCGAGCTGTCGGCGGCGATTCACCGGCTGCGACCCGACGTCGTGGTGAGCACCACCGACGCCGTCGCGGTGCCGGCCCTCGAGGCGCTGGACGGCGCGGGCGCCGAGCCCGTGCCCAGCGCCCGCGCCGTGCGGCTGGCCGCCGACCGGGAAGGGCTGCGCCGGCTGGCCGCCGACGAGCTGGGGCTGCCCACCGCGCCGTTCTGGTTCGCCGGATCGCTGGGTGAACTCGAGGCGGTGGGCGCGCACGCCGGATACCCGTTGCTGGTCAAGCCGGTGGTCGGGGCGGTCGGGCCGCGGCAGTCGGTGGTGGCGGGCCGTGAGGACATCGCGGCCGCCTGGCACCGCGCGGTGGACGGTCAGCCCGGCGCCCGGGTGCTGGCCGAAACCGTGGTCGAGGTGCAGTTCCATGTCACGCTGCTGGCGGTGCGCAGCGAGGGCGCCGCGGGTCCGGCGATCGAATTCTGCTCACCGATCGGGCATCGCGGCGCCGGCGGGCGGGTGCTGGAATCCTGGCAGCCGCAGAAGATGAGCCGGGCCGCGATGGACGCCGCGAAGTCGATCGGGGCGCGAATCGTCAAGGCGCTGGGCGGGCGCGGCGTGTTCGGCGTCGGGTTGATGGTCAACGGCGACGAGGTGTATTTCGCCGACGTCACCGCCCACCCGGGCGACAGCGCCTGGGTGACGGTGCGCAGCCAGCGGCTCTCGGCGTTCGAACTGCAGGCCCGCACCATCCTGGGCCTGCCGGTGGACACCATGATGGTGTCGCCGGCCGCCGCCCGGGTGGTCGACTCCGCCGGCCCCGGCGACCGAGCGGCCCTGTCCGGCGCGCTCGGCGTGCCGGAGAGCGACCTGCGGGTGTGCGGGGGCGGTTTCCGGGCCCTGGCGACCGCACCGGAGGTGGCCGCCGCCCGGGAGCGCGCCGGCCGGGTCGCCGCCGGCTGACCGCGGGCGCGGGCGGCGTGGGCGGCGCGGGCGGCTGAGCCGCGGCGGCGCCGGCGCGACGGCCTCGATACGATCGCAGGTCAGGGTGGCCGGCAATGCGTACCGAGACGAGGGGACACCAACCAACATGAGCACCGAGCGCGCACACTCCTACGCGGGGGACGTTTCGCCGCTGGAAGCATGGAAACTGCTCAGCGACAATCCGAACGCCGTGCTGGTCGACGTGCGCACCGACGCCGAATGGCGCTTCGTCGGGGTGCCCGATCTGTCCAGCCTGGGCCGCGAGGTGGTTTTCCTGGAGTGGAACACCTCCGACGGCAGGCACAACCCGGACTTCGCCGACCAGCTGCGCCGGCAGATCGAGCCGGCGCCGGCCGGCCAGGAGCGCCCGGTGCTGTTCCTGTGCCGCTCGGGTAACCGCTCCATCGGCGCCGCCGAGGTGGCGACCCAGCTGGGCATCACGCCGGCCTACAACGTGCTCGACGGCTTCGAGGGTCATCTCGACGCCAACGGCCACCGCGGTGAAACAGGTTGGCGGGCAATCGGTTTGCCCTGGAAGCAGGGATAGCCCGGATGAGTCAGGCCGGCGACGATTCGGTCCGCACGCCCCCCGCGCTGCCCGACGGCGTCAGCCAGGCGACCATCGGCGTGCGCGGCGGACTGCTGCGTTCGGGATTCGACGAGACCGCCGAGGCGCTGTATCTGACCTCCGGCTACGTCTACGAGTCGGCCGCCGTTGCCGAGCAGTCGTTCACCGGCGAACTGGACCATTTCGTCTACTCCCGCTACGGCAACCCCACCGTGACCATGTTCGAGGAGCGGCTGCGCCTGCTCGAAGGCGCGCCGGCGGCGTTCGCCACCGCGAGCGGCATGGCGGCGGTGTTCACCTCGCTGGGCGCGCTGCTGGCCGCGGGCGACCGGCTGGTCGCCGCGCGCAGCCTGTTCGGCTCCTGCTTCGTGGTGTGCAACGAGATCCTGCCGCGCTGGGGCGTGCAGACGGTGTTCGTCGACGGCGACGACCTCGCGCAGTGGGAGGAGGCGTTGTCGGTGCCGACGGCGGCGGTGTTCTTCGAGACGCCGTCGAACCCGATGCAGTCGCTGGTGGACATCGCCGCGGTCACCGAGCTCGCCCACGCCGCGGGCGCAAAGGTGGTGCTGGACAACGTTTTCGCCACCCCGTTGCTGCAGCAGGGCATCCCGCTCGGGGTGGACGTGGTGGTGTACTCGGGTACCAAACACATCGACGGCCAGGGCCGGGTGCTGGGCGGGGCCATCCTCGGGGACAGGGACTACATCGACGGGCCGGTGCAGAAGCTGATGCGGCACACCGGTCCGGCGATGAGCGCGTTCAACGCCTGGGTGCTGCTGAAAGGCCTTGAGACCATGGCCATCCGGGTGGAACACAGCAATTCCTCGGCGCACCGGATCGCCGAATTCCTGGAGACCCATCCCGCGGTGCGCTGGGTCCGCTACCCGTATCTGCCGTCCCACCCGCAGTACGACCTGGCCAAGCGCCAGATGTCCGGCGGCGGAACGGTGATCACCTTCGCGCTGGACTGCCCCGACGACAAGGCCAAGCAGCGGGCTTTCGAGGTGCTGGACAAGCTGACGCTGATCGACATCTCCAACAACCTCGGTGACGCCAAATCCCTTGTCACACATCCCGCTACCACCACCCACCGGGCGATGGGCCCGGAGGGCCGCGCGGCGATCGGGCTGGGCGACGGCGTGGTCCGCATCTCGGTCGGGCTGGAAGGCACCGACGACTTGATCGCCGACATCGACCGGGCGCTGGGTTAGCCGGTTCAGCCGGCCTGCTTTTCGGCCGAGTCGACGTGCTCGGCGGCCGCCAGCGTCCCGTCCTGGGCCCGGCGCTCCAGCCACTCCACCACCGGGCGCGCGTAGATCATCTGGCTGGTGATGGCCATCTGGCCGCGGGTGCGGCCCAAAAACGAGATGCCCCAGGCGAACATGGCGGCCAGCCGGTTGCGGTGGCCGATCAGGTAGTACAGGTGCAGCAGCAGCCACGCCAGCCAGGCGATGAAGCCGGCGAACTCCACCCTGCCGACCTGCGCGACGGCGCTGTACCGCGAGATCAGCGCCATGCTGCCCTTGTTGACGTACCGGAACGGCTTGCGCTCGGCCGGGTTGTCCTGGCCCTTGACCGCCTGCTTGATGATGCCGGCCGCGTACTTCGCGCCCTGGATCGCGCCTTGGGCCATCCCGGGGACACCGGGCACCGACATCAGATCGCCGACGACGAAGACGTACGGATGCCCCTTGACGGTGAGGTCGGGCTCGACGATCACCCTTCCGGCACGGTCGGTTTCGGTGCCGTCGGACTGCTCGGCGATCATCGCGCCCAGCGCGCTGGCCTGCACCCCCGCCGCCCACACCTTGCACGCGCATTCGATGCGGCGCTCAGCGCCGTCCTTCTCCTTGACCGTGATGCCCATGTAGTCCACCGCGGTCACCATCGCGTTGAGCTGGACCTCGACGTCCATCTTCTGCAACCGCCGCTGCGCCTTGAGGCCCAGCTTGGGGCCCATCGGCGGCAGCACCGCGGGCGCGGCGTCGAGCAGGATGACCCGGCATTCGCTGGGGGTGATGGTTCGAAACGCCCCGGCCAGGGTGCGCTCGGCGAGCTGGACGATCTCGCCGGCCAGCTCGACGCCGGTGGGGCCGGCCCCGACCACCACGAAGGTCAGCCGGCGTCTGCGTTCGGCCGGATCGGTGGCCACCTCGGCGGCCTCGAAGGCGCCCAGGATGCGGCCGCGCAGCTCCAGCGCGTCGTCGACGCTCTTCATTCCCGGCGCGAACGCGGCGTACTCGTCGTGGCCGAAATAGGACTGCTGGGCCCCGGCGGCCACGATCAGGCTGTCGTAGGGCGTGACGGTGTCCATGCCCATCAGGTGCGACGTCACCGTCTTGGCGGTGAGGTCGATGGCCGAGACGTCACCCCAGAGCACCCGAACGTTCTTCTGCTTGCGCAGGATCAGTCGGGTGGTCGGGGCGATGTCGCCCTCGGACAGGATGCCGGTGGCCACCTGGTAGAGCAGCGGCTGGAACAGATGCGTGGTGGTTTTCGAGATCAGGGTGATGTCGACCTGGGTTCCCTTGGGCGCGCGTTTGAGCGCCTTGGCCGCAGTCAGTCCGCCGAAGCCGCTTCCGATGATGACGACACGATGGCGCGACATGCCCGTCCCTTCTGCCGTGCCGGGCGGCCGGTCTGCCCAGCGCAACTCCACCGTACGACGCCACACCCGCGAAAGGCGAGGCATCCGGGCAGACCGATACGCCGCGCGGCCCAGCCGCCGACCGGCCGAAGGAACCCCTCAAGGCGAAAACGGTTGGGAGCGCGCGGTTCTCGGTAATGCCAGAACACCGAGGCGCCGCCGCTCCCACGCCGTGAACCGAAGCGAACGGCGAAGTCCCTTGTGCGGCAGCAGGTCCCGGCCGAAGCCGCGGTGAGCCGACGACCCCAGGCCGCGGCTCCGGCCGGTTAGCTAACTCATCTTCGCTTTTGCGAAGCGTGAAATGACCGAAAAAGCCCGAATCACACTGTGGGCTTGTTCGGTTGATGCACTACTACGGAGTGCAGGTCAAACCGGGTCCGCAGTCGATAACTAACGGAACCGTGCACGCCGAGGTCATTGGTGCCGCCAAGGCGAGGACCACGGCGACGACGATTTTGCTGGTGCGACGAGACATAAGAACCCCCTTCGTCTGGGAGACGATATTCTGATGCCCGATGTGGGCGAGTTTACGTCGTCAGCACTTCGCAGATAAGGGATTTCGCGAAGATCGCCGACCGATTCGCCAAACGGATGATCGGCGACCACCGGCGCGGCCCGGCCCCCGGATGGGCATTGCAATCGCAGCAAAATTCGCTGCCGGGAGGAATTCGAATTATCCTGCGCGCGGCCGCGACCGCGGCTATATTGGATCGCTATTTACCGGCCGCCGATTGGTGCCGGTGCGTAAACCGGACATGGATTCAAAAACCCGGCAATCGGTTTCGGTCGCATTCCGCTCCGACCGGCGGCGGGGCTAGAACGGCCACCCGGTGGCGTCGCTCTTGTACTTGGCGTTGAGGTCACTGCAGAAGTCGGCGGCGGTGCCGGCGAGCAGGATGTAATAGGTCTCGCCGCGGCGGCTTTCGTAGGAGGTGGGGGTGGTCCAGCCGCTGTTGCACATCGCGGTTTCGCCGCCGGCGGTGGCCCGTCGCCAGTTGGTCTTCGCGCACGCGGCCAGGTTGTCCGGGCTCGGCGTGGCGCTCTTGGCCGCGACGAGCATGGCCCCACCCCACTGGCCGTCGTTGCGCCGGTAGGCGCGCGCCCCGAACCCGGCGTTGTTGTCCTGGCACGTCAACGCGCGGCGCAACAGTGAAAAGGGCGCCGCCAGCTGCTGGTTGGCCGCCCCCGCCGCCGCGGTGATGAACTGCGCCGCGTCCGAGCCGTCGACCTCCTGCACCACGCCGGGGTTGCCAAAGCTGAACAGCTGCTGGGAGATTCCCTGCGCGGCGGCCGAGCCGCCGCCGATGATCGGGCCGCTGCCGCCGGAAGTCATCGGCGGCAGCCCCGGGGGCGGGTCGGCGGCCGCCGGCGCCGTGCCGGCGTACAGGGTCGCCAGCGCGGTCAGGGCGCCGATCCGGCGGGCCGTGGCACTCATGCCCCTATTTCAGCACGTCCGCGTAGTCGGCGCGGCGCTCATCGGAAATCAGCCCGTTGAGCAGGTGCCGGGTCTGCAACGCGATGTACTCGTCGAGGGTGTAGATCGGCCCGAAGTGCCAATGCTTGAGCGCCCAGCCGTGGGCGAGCAGCATGATGTCGAACACGGCGAGGTCGACGTCGACGCTGCGGAAGACGCCTTGGGCGATGCCGGTTTCGATTACCGCGCGCAGCGGCGCGGCGGTGGCGATTTCCAGGTCCTTGATCTGGGCGCGGCCCGCCGCCCCGAGGGTCCGGCTCTCCCGGTAGGTCAGCACCACCCCGTCGAGGTTCTCGTCGACGATCTGGATGTAGCGGCGGATCCCCGCGCTCAACTGGTCGACGACGTCGTCGCCGGCGGCGTCGATGACCGGTGCCAGTTGATCGCGGAACACGTCGAGGATGCGCACGATGGTGGCCAGCAGCAGGTCCTGTTTGCCGCCGAAGTACTTGTACAGCAGGCCGACGCTGACGTCGGCCTCGGCGGCCAGGTCGTGCATGGACATTCGGTGAAAACCGTTGCGGCCCATCACCTTGACCGCGGCGTCGAGCACCTGGCGGCGTCGCGCGCCGGCCCGTGCGGCGCGCACGGCCTCCTCGGCGGGCAGTTCGCTGTAGTCGACGGCCATGCCGCTAGAGGCCCAGGTCCTTGGCGATGATGGTCTTCATGATCTCGTTGGTGCCGCCGTAGATGGTCTGGATGCGGGCGTCGACGAACGCCCGCGCCACGCCGTACTCGCGCATGTAGCCGTATCCGCCGTGCAGCTGCAGGCAGCGGTCGGCGGTGCGGACCTGCAGATCGGTGGTCCACCATTTCAGCCGGGCGGCCCGCGCCGCGGTCAGCTCGCCGGCCAGGTGCGCGGCCAGGCAGTGGTCGAGATAAGTGCGGGCAACGTCGATTTCGGTGGCCAGTTCGGCGAGCACGAATTGACTGTTCTGGAAGGCGGCGATGGGCGCGCCGAAGGCGTGCCGCTGTTTGACGTAGTCCAGCGTCTCGGCGAATACCGCCTCGGCGGCGGCGACCGCGCCCACGGCCAGCGAAAGCCGTTCCTGGGGAAGGTTTTTCATCAGCTGGTAGAAGCCCCGGCCTTCCGCCTCGAGCAGGTTCTCGGCCGGCACCCGCATGTCGGTGAAGCTCAGCTCGCTGGTGTCCTGGGCGTGCAGGCCGATCTTCTCCAGGTTGCGGCCCCGGCCGAAGCCCGGCGTGTCCGCGTCCACGACCAGCAGCGAAAGCCCCTTGTGCCGGTCCGGTGCGGTGCGCACCGCGACCACGAACAGGTCGCCCACCTGCCCGTTGGAGATGAACGTCTTGGCGCCGTTGACCAGGTAGTGATCGCCGTCTCGCACCGCGGTGGTGCGGATCCCGGCCAGGTCGCTGCCGGTGCCGGGCTCGGTCATGGCGATCCCGAGCACCGTCTCGCCGGTCACCACGCCGGGCAGCCAGCGCCGTTGTTGCTCGGGTGTGGTCAGCTCGACGAGGTAGGGCAGCACGATGTCGTTCTGCAGCGAGAAGGCGATGGCCTCGGCGGCCGCGCCGGCCCGCTGCAACTCGTCGACCACGATCGCGTTGTAGCGAAAGTCGTCGACCCCCGGGCCGCCCAACCGCTCGGGCACCGAAAAGCCCAGCAGCCCCAGTTTGCCCGCCTCGACGAACAGCGACCGGTCCCACTAGCCGTCGCGTTCCCACTTCTCGTGATTGGGCACGACCGTCCGTTGCACGAAATCGCGGACCAGCTCCCGGAACTGGTGATGCTCGGAGGTGTACTGCAGGTGTGCGGCCATCGGGTGCTGCTCCGGGTCAGCGGAAGGCGTCGGCGCCGGTGAACGCCTGGCCGAGGACGAGCTGATGCATCTCCGGCGTGCCCTCGTAGGTCAGCACCGATTCCAGGTTCACCATGTGCCGGATGACGGGGTATTCCAGCGATATCCCGTTGCCGCCCAGGATGGTTCGCGCGGTCCGGCAGATCTCGATCGCCTCCCGGGTGTTGTTGAGCTTGCCGAAGCTGACCTGCTCGGGCCGCAGCCCGGTGCTGTCCTTGAGGCGGCCCAGATGCAGCGACAACAGCTGGCCCTTGTGCAGCTCGACGGCCATGTCGACGAGCTTGGCCTGGGTCAGCTGGAATCCGGCGATGGGGCGGCCGAACTGGGTGCGCTGGGTGGCGTAATCCAGGGCGGCCTGCCAGGCCGAGCGCGCCGCGCCCATTGCGCCCCAGATGATCCCGTAGCGGGCCTCGGACAGACACGACAGCGGGCCGCGCAGCCCGGTGGCTCCGGGCAGCATCGCCTCGCCGGGCAGCCGCACGTCGTCGAGCACCAGCTCGCTGGTGATCGAGGCACGCAGCGACAGCTTGTGGTGAATCGTGTTGGCGGTGAAACCCGGCGTGTCGGTGGGCACCAGGAAGCCGCGGATGCCGTCGTCGGTGCCGGCCCACACCACGGCGACGTCGGCCACCGACCCGTTGGTGATCCACAGCTTGCGGCCGTCGAGCACCCAGTCCGAACCATCCCGTCGCGCACGGGTTTTCATCGCCGCGGGGTCGGAGCCGACGTCGGGCTCGGTCAGCCCGAAGCAGCCGAGCAGTTCGCCGGTGGCCATGCCCGGCAGCCATTGGCGTTTTTGCTCCTCGGAGCCGAAGTTCCAGATCGCGAACATCGCCAGCGAGCCCTGCACCGAGACCATCGAACGCAGACCGGAGTCGGCGGCCTCCAGCTCCACGCAGGCCAGCCCGTAGTGCACGGCCGACGCGCCGCCGCAGCCGTAGCCGTGCAGGTGCATGCCCAGCAGGCCGAGCCGGCCGAACTCCCTGGCCAGTTCGCGGACCGGCAGGTCGCCGATCTCGAACCACTCCGCCACGTGCGGCAGCACATGCTCGGCGCAGAAACCCCGCACGGTGTCGCGCACCGCGCGTTCGTCGTCGGACAGCAAGGCGTCCAGGCCCAGCGGGTCGTAGCGGTCGAAGGCCGGTGGGGTCTTGGTGCTCGTCTCGGTGCTCATAGCAGTCAGCCTGCCATCGTCAGGCCGCCGCTGACACTGATCACCTGTCCGGTGACGAACGAGGCTGCCTGCGAGGCGAAGAACAGCACCGCCGCGGCGACCTCCTCGGGCCGGGCCAGCCGGCGCAGCGGAATCGCTTTGACCAGTGCTTCTTTCAGCTTCTCGGGCTGGGCGTGAAACAGCGGGGTGTCGGTCGGGCCCGGGCACACGCAGTTCACCGTGATCTGGTGGCGCGCCATCTCGCGGGCCAGCGACTTGGTCAGCGCGATCACCCCGCCCTTGGCGCCGGCGTAGATGCTCTCACCGGCGCTGCCGACCCGCCCGGCGTCGCTGGCGACGTTCACCACGCGTCCGCCGCCATGCGTCTCGATCATCCCGGGCAGGAACGCCGAACACACATGCACCGGCCCCAGGTAGTTGATGGCCACCACCTTCTGTGCGAATTCCGGTGTGGCGTTGAGGAATTGGTCGGTTCGGTCCCAGCCGGCGGCGTTGACGACGACGCCGGGCACCCCGATGTCGGCGTGGATGCGGTCCCGCAGCGCGGCGACCCGTGCCGGGTCGGCGACGTCCACCGGCGCCGCGGTGATCAGGTCGGGTTGCTCGGCGGCGGTGGCCGCGGCCGACGCCTCGTCCAGGTCGGCGGCGACGACGCGGTCACCCCCGGCGGCCAGCCCGAGCGCGATCGCCCGGCCGATGCCCGAACCCGCGCCGGTCACCACCGCGAGGCGGCGGTGTGAATGAGTATTCATTGCAGACGAATCTAGGTTCACCTCGGTTGCCGGGTCAAGGATCGGCGCGGCCGAGCGGGTAGTCTCGCTGCATGCTTAGGCTCCGGCGGCTGGCCTGGTTCGCGGTCGACGTCCTCGGCGTGCTGGTGTTCTGCGCCGTGGGGCGGCGCAGTCACGACGAGGGCCTCAGCGCCACCGGCGTCGCCGTGACGGCGTGGCCGTTTCTGACCGGCACCGCGCTCGGCTGGCTGGTCTCCCGCGGATGGCGGCAGCCCACCGCGGTGCTGCCCACCGGCGTCGTCGTCTGGCTGTGCACCGTGATCGTCGGCATGCTGCTGCGCAAGGCCAGCTCCGCCGGCGTGGCGGCCAGTTTCGTGGTGGTGGCCTCGACGGTCACCGCGCTGGTGTTGCTCGGCTGGCGGGTGGCCGCCGGGCTGACCCTGCGGCGCCGCTCCGACGCCTGAGACGACGCCCGGGACGACGATGGCAGCGACAGCCGAGGTGGGGGTGACCGCAACCTTGGGCGCCGCCGCCCGGGCCGTCGCCACCCGGCAGGGGTTGCTCAACGACCCGTACGCCGAGCCGCTGCTGGGCGCGGTCGGCATCGACTACCTCACCCGCGCGATCGCCGACCACACGTTCGCGGCCGATGAATCGCCGGTCGGCGACGACCCGGCGGTGACGTCGTTGCTGGATGCGCTGGCCGCCCACACCCGGTTCGTGGACGAATTCCTCGCCGAGGCGGGCCGCGCGGGTATTCGCCAGGTGGTGATCCTGGCATCGGGCCTGGACACCCGGCCGTACCGGCTGTGGTGGCCGCGCGGGACCACGGTCTACGAGATCGACCGGCCGCGGGTGCTCGATTTCAAGGCCGGGGTGCTGCGCGGGCTGGACGCCCGGCTGGCCACCAACCGGTGCGCGGTCGGCATCGACCTGCGCGACGACTGGCCGGCGGCGTTGCGGCGGGTGGGTTTCGACGCGGCCCAGCCCACGGCGTGGGTCGCCGAGCAGCTGCTGGTCGGCTACCTGAAGCCCGCCGAGCAGAACCGGCTGCTGCGCCGGCTCACCGCGGCCAGCGCCGCGGGCAGCCGGTTGGCCGCCGACCACCTGCCCACCTGGGATCCGCTGCAGCTGGAGGCCGAGCGGGCCTTCGTGGAGGGCTGGCGGCGCCGCGGCCTGGACATCGACCTGGCCAGCCTCACCCACCCGGGCGAATACCATTACGTCCCTGAGTATTTGGCGACCCACGGCTGGGAGCCGGCGGCGCGGTCCATCGCCGATCTGCTGGGCGCCCTGGGGTTGGGGCCGCGGCGGCGCGCCGGATCAGGCGGCGCCCAGTTCATCCCGGAATACGTCACCGCGACCCGCGTTTGAGTGTGTCGATGACCCCCGAATCCAGCCCGCCCGCCGACGGCCGACTGCGGTTCGTGCCGGCCACGCACGACGACCCGCTGGCCCGGCCGTTGCTGGCCGAACTGGCCGTCGAGTACGCCCAGCGCTACGGCGGCACGCCGAGCGCGCACCTGAGCTGGTTGCCGGTGCCGCGCGACGAACTGGCACCGCCGGACGGCGGGCTGCTGATCGGCGTCGTCGACGGCGTGCCCGTCACCGGCGGCGCGTTTCGCCGCTACGACACCGAGACCGCCGAGCTCAAGCGGATCTGGACCGACGCGGCCCACCGGCGCCGCGGCTACGCGCGGGCGCTGCTGGCGGCGCTGGAGGAGCGGACCCGGGCGTGCGGGTATCGGCGGATCTACCTGATCACCGGCAACCGGCAACCCGAGGCCGAGGCGCTCTACGACGCGACCGGATACACCCGGGTGCCCCCCGACCCGCTGCCGGATTGGGGTCCGTTCCGCCCGATCGCGTTCGAGAAGTGGCTGGTTCCCGACGAACGGTGAATTGCCCTGGGCCGCAACAGCCTACTGGCGCCGAGCGTGGGCCGTATGGACGAATTCCGGGCGGTTGGCGTACGTGGGGCCCACGCTCGGGCGCCGGCCTAGCGTCCCGTCGCCAGCGCGAGCGCCGCGTCGGTGGCCTCCTTGATCGGCCCGCGCCACACGTCGCCGTGGCCGGGCAGCAGCACCTCGGTGTCGAGCAGGGCGAGCGCGGACAGCGTGCGGATGCAGTCGCGCTGGCTGTAACTGAAAATCGCCGGGAGCAGCTGAGGTCCGCGGTGGCGCAGCAGGGGATGGCCGGTGATCAGCGCGTCGCCACTGACCAGGACGCCGTCGATCAGGTACGAGCAATGGCCGTTGGTGTGGCCGGGGCTGAAGACCGGCGTCGGCCGTCCCGGCAGCCCGGCGGCCACCTCGGCGGTCAACGGTTGGGCGGTGGGGATGCCGTCGCGGATCAGGCCGCCGCTGCGGACCACATGCGCGGTCCACTTCGCCCATCGGGGCCGCCAAATACGAAGCGCCACATCGAAAATCGACACCTGCTCCAGGTACTCGCGTTTGGCGTGGCCCACCTCGTCGGCGTGGCAGTAAACCGGGATGCCGTGCTCGCTCGCCAACCAGATCGCGGTGCCCAGGTGGTCGATGTGCGCGTGCGTCAACACGATGGCGCGCACGTCGCCCGGGCCGTAGCCGAGCTCGGCCAGCGAGCCCAGCACCTCCTCGCGGTCCCCGGGATAGCCGGCGTCGACCAGCATCACCCCGGTGTCGTCGGCGACCAGCGTCCAGTTGACCGCGTCCCCCCGGGCGAGGTGCACCGCGTCGGTGACCTGAACTAGCTCCGCCATGCCCGCGAGTGTAAGCGGAGGAGTAGAAATGACCCGTGGCTGAACTCAAACTCGGATACAAAGCGTCCGCCGAACAATTTGCACCCCGCGAGCTGGTCGAACTCGCCGTCGCCGCCGAAGCCCACGGCATGGACAGCGCCACCGTCAGCGACCACTTCCAGCCGTGGCGGCACGAGGGCGGCCACGCCCCGTTCTCGCTGGCCTGGATGACCGCCGTCGGGGAACGCACCACGCGGATCACACTGGGCACCTCGGTGCTCACGCCGACCTTCCGCTACAACCCGGCCGTCGTCGCGCAGGCCTTCGCCACCATGGCCTGCCTGTACCCGAACCGGATCTTCCTCGGGGTGGGCACCGGCGAGGCGCTGAACGAGATCGCCACCGGATACCAGGGCGAGTGGCCGGAGTTCAAGGAGCGCTTCGCCCGGCTGCGCGAATCGGTGCGGCTGATGCGCGAGCTATGGCGCGGCGACCGCGTCGACTTCGACGGCGAGTACTACCGGCTCAAGGGCGCCTCGATCTACGACGTGCCCGACGGCGGCGTCCCGATCTACATCGCCGCCGGCGGCCCCGCGGTGGCCAAATACGCCGGCCGGGCCGGCGACGGCTTCATCTGCACCTCCGGCAAGGGCGAGGAGCTGTACAAGGACAAGCTGATCCCCGCGGTCAAGGAGGGCGCGGCGATCAACGACCGCAATGTCGACGACATCGACAAGATGATCGAGATCAAGATCTCCTACGACCCCGACCCGGAACTGGCGCTGGAGAACACCCGGTTCTGGGCGCCGCTGTCGCTGACCGCCGAGCAGAAGCACAGCATCGACGACCCGATCGAAATGGAGAAGGCGGCCGACGCGCTGCCCATCGAGCAGGTGGCCAAGCGCTGGATCGTGGCCTCGGACCCCGACGAGGCGGTGGCCAAGGTCAAGGACTACGTCGACTGGGGCCTCAACCACCTGGTGTTCCACGCGCCCGGCCACGACCAGCGCCGGTTCCTGGAGCTCTTCGAAAAGGACCTGGCGCCCAGGCTTCGGCGACTTGGCTGACATTTCGGCGATCTACGTTGCCGCTCCCGAACCGGAGACCGGCAAGTCCACCGTCGCGCTGGGAATGCTGCACCGGCTGACCGCGACGGTCGCCAAAGTCGGTGTGTTTAGGCCGATTACGCGTGACGGGCAGGACCGCGACTACATCTTGGAGCTGCTGCTGTCGCGCACCACCGCGGGGCTGTCCTACGAGCAGTGCGTCGGCGTCACCTACCAACAGCTGCACGCCGACGGCGACGCGGCGATCGCCACGATCGTCGACGCCTACCACGCGATGGCCGAGCTGTGCGACGTGGTGGTCATCGTCGGCAGCGACTATTCCGAACTGGGACAGGCGATCCGGCCCGCGGAGCTGTCCACCAACGCCCGGATCGCGGTCAACCTCGGTGCGCCGATCCTGCTGACGGTCAGCGGCAAGGGGCGCACCGCCGCCGAGGTCGCCACCGTCGTGCAGGTCTGCCTGGCCGAGCTGGACGCCCAGCACGCGCACACCGCGGCGGTGGTGGCCAACCGGTGCGAGCCGGCCGAGCTGGACGCGGTGGCCGAAGCGTTGCGCGGCTTTCCCCAGCGCTGCTACGTGCTGCCCGACGAGCCGCTGCTGTCGGCGCCGACGGTGGCCGAACTGGAAAAGGCGGTCGCCGGTTCGCCGGTCAGCGGCGAGGAGTCGCTGCGCGAGCGCGAGGTCACCGGCATCCTGGTCGCCGGGATGACCGCCGACCACGTGCTGGAGCGCCTCGCGGACGGCATGGCCGTGATCACCCCCGGCGACCGCTCCGACGTGGTGCTCGCCGTGGCCAGCGCCCATGCCGCCGAAGGCTTTCCGTCGCTGTCGTGCATCGTGCTCAACGGCGGGTTCGCGCTGCATCCGTCCATCGCGGCGCTGGTGGCCGGGCTGCGGCTGCGGCTGCCCATCGTCGCCACCGCGCTGGGCACCTACGACACCGCCAGCGCGGCGGCCGCGGCCCGCGGCAGGGTGACGGCCACCTCACAGCGCAAGATCGACACCGCGCTGGAGCTGATGGACCGGCACGTCGACATCGCGGATCTGCTTGAGCAGCTTGCCATTCCGATTCCCACCGTGACCACGCCGCAGATGTTCATCCATCAGCTGACCCTGCAGGCGCGCGCGGACCGCAAGCACATCGTGCTGCCCGAGGGCGACGACGACCGCATCCTGCGCGCCGCCGGCAGGGTGCTGCAGCGCCGCGTCGCCGACCTGACCATCCTGGGCGACGAGGCCCGGATCCGGCAGCGCTCGGGGGAACTCGGGGTGGACCTGAGCGACGTGAAGGTGATCGACCCGCGCACCAGCGCGCTGCGCCCCGAGTTCGCGCAGCAGTACGCGCAGCTGCGCAAGGCCAAGGGCGTCACCGTCGAGCAGGCCCGCGAAATCATGTGCGACGCAACGTACTTCGGCACCATGCTGGTGTACACCTCCCAGGTCGACGGGATGGTGTCCGGCGCCGCCCACACCACCGCACACACCGTGCGCCCGGCCTTCGAGATCATCAAGACGGTGCCGGACGTCTCCACCGTGTCCAGCATCTTCCTGATGTGTCTGCCCGACCGGGTACTTGCCTACGGCGACTGCGCGATCATCCCCAACCCGACACCGGAGCAGCTGGCCGACATCGCGATCTCCTCGGCGCGCACCGCCGCCCAGTTCGGCATCGAACCGCGGGTGGCCATGCTGTCCTACTCGACGGGTGACTCCGGCACCGGAGCCGACGTCGAAAAGGTGAGAACGGCAACGCAATTGGTGCGGCAGCGCAACCCCGACCTGCCGGTCGAGGGCCCCATCCAGTACGACGCCGCCATCGAACCGTCGGTCGCCGCCACCAAGCTGCGGGATTCGCCGGTGGCCGGTCGGGCCACCGTGTTGATCTTTCCCGACCTCAACACCGGCAACAACACCTACAAGGCGGTGCAGCGCAGCGCCGGCGCGCTGGCCATCGGGCCCGTGCTGCAGGGCCTGCGCAAGCCGGTCAACGACCTGTCGCGGGGTGCACTGGTCGAAGACATCGTGAACACCATTGCCATCACCGCGATTCAGGCGCAGGGGCTGCCCGGTGGACGGTAGTGACGGCGCGCGCCGGGTGCTGGTGATCAACTCCGGCTCGTCGTCGCTGAAGTTCCAGCTGGTCGATCCCGAGTCCGGGGTGGCCGCCTCGACGGGCATCGTGGAACGCATCGGCGAGGAATCCTCGCCGGTCCCCGACCACGACGCCGCGCTGCGCCGGGCGTTCGACATGCTGGCCGGCGACGGCGTCGACCTGAACACCGCCGGGCTGGTCGCGGTGGGTCATCGGGTGGTGCACGGCGGCAACACCTTCTACCGGCCCACCGTGCTGGACGACGCGGTGATCGCCCGGCTGCACGAGCTGTCGGAGTTGGCCCCGCTGCACAATCCGCCGGCGCTCCAGGGAATCGAAGTGGCCCGCCGGCTGTTGCCCGGCATCGCGCACGTGGCCGTCTTCGACACCGGGTTCTTCCACGACCTGCCGCCCGCGGCGGCGACCTACGCCATCGACCGCGAATTGGCCGATCGCTGGCAGATCCGCCGGTACGGGTTCCACGGCACCTCGCACCGCTACGTCAGCGAGCAGGCCGCGGCCTTCCTGGATCGGCCGCTGCGCGGCCTGAAACAGATCGTGCTGCACCTGGGCAACGGCTGCTCGGCGTCGGCGATCGCCGGCACCCGGCCCCTCGACACCTCGATGGGGTTGACGCCGCTGGAGGGACTGGTGATGGGAACCCGCAGCGGTGACATCGATCCCAGCGTCGTCAGCTATCTGTGCCACACGGCCGGGATGGGGGTGGACGACGTCGAGTCGATGCTCAACCACCGCTCGGGGGTGGTCGGGCTGTCCGGCGTGCGGGACTTCCGCCGGCTGCGCGAACTCATCGAATCCGGGGACGGCGCAGCGCAATTGGCCTACAGCGTGTTCACGCACCGGCTGCGCAAGTACATCGGTGCCTACCTGGCGGTGCTGGGCCACACCGACGTCATCAGCTTCACCGCCGGCATCGGTGAGAACGACGCCGCGGTGCGCCGCGACGCGGTGTCGGGCATGGAGGAGCTGGGCATTGTGCTCGACGAGCGCCGCAACCTGCCCGGGGCCAAAGGGGCACGCCAGATCTCGGCCGACGACTCGCCGATCACGGTGCTGGTGGTCCCCACCAACGAAGAGCTGGCCATCGCCCGTGACTGCGTGCGGGTGCTAGGCGGATAGGAAGCCGAGGTCGCGGCGGCCGGCGCCGACCGAGGGCGCGGGATCGGTGCCGACGGTGCGTGCCAGCAGCTCGTGGTAGATGTCGCGAAAATCGGTGGTGTACTTCAGGTCTCCGTTGTCGAGGTCGGTGAGGCTGGGTTGCTCGCCGTAGAATCCGCCGTTGACCGGTGCGCCCGCGATCAACACCGGGCCGGCCGTGCCGTGGTCGGTGCCCTGTGAGGCGTTGGCCCGCACCCGCCGCCCGAACTCCGAATACGCCATCAGCACCACGTTGCGCCCGGCCATCTGCCCGACGAATCCGGTGACCGCCTCGTCGAAGGTCTGCAGCAGCCGCTGCTGGGTGCCGCGTTCCCCAGCGTGGGTGTCGAAACCGCCCAGTTGCACGGTGTAGACGCGGGCCGGCACCCGGGCCTTGACGGCCTGGGCGACCACGTCCAGCTGGGCTGCCAGCGAATTGTTCTGCTTGGCAGGCGGTTTCACCGAGGCGAAGGTGGCGTCGGCGGTGCGCGCGGCGCGGTAGGCCTTGCACACCGCGGCCATCGCCGGGGTGTCGTCGGGGTCGTCGTCGCCCAGCGCGGTCATCACGGCGTCGAACTGCCCGGCCTTGCCGGCGCCGCCGCCCGGGCTCAGCGCCGCGGCCGTGCACTTGGCGCCGACCGCCAGCGGCGGCAGCACGGCCCCGATGTTGACCGCGCGCAACGGGTCGTCGCCGGTGGCGTCGAGCCAGCGGCCGATCCAGCCCGTCGACACCGGCTCGTCCGGGGAGGCGGTCTGCCAGATGTCCATGGAGCGGAAGTGACTGTGGTCGGGTTTCGGGTAGCCCGCGCCGCGCACGACGGCCAGTTTCCGCTGGTTCCACAGCCCGGCCAGGCCCTTGAGCGCCGGGTTGAGCCCCAGCTGCTGATCCAGGTGCAGGACGTCTTGCGGGGCGTAGGCGAGTTCGGGCCGGGCATCGTGATAGGCGTTGTCCGCGTACGGGATCAGCGTGTTGATCCCGTCGTTGCCGCCGTAGAGGGTGGCGATCACCAGCACGCCGGCGCCCGGTGCCAGCGGCTGGTCCCGGGCCGCGCGCATCAGGTCGGGCCAACCGACCGCCACCGCCGACGACAGCAGCCCGGCCGCCGACACGCCCGCGCTGGCGATCAGGAATCTGCGACGGTTCATCTCGGTCATGACGTCAGGTACTCCGGGGTGTTGACGGCCGCGGCGACCAGCCGGGGCGGTTGGCCCACCAGGGGTTGCAGCGCGCGGGCGGTGCGGTCGGACCAGGCGCCGACGCCGATCAGGTAGCCGACCGCGTCGATGCGGTCGGTGGGCGGGGTGTTCTCGATGCCGGACAGGTCGCCGGCGTGCGCCAGCTCGGTCGCGGCGCGCAGCCGGGCCCCGGCGCTGGCGGTGGACAGCCAGACCTGCCCGCTGGGCCAGCCGCCGACGCTGGGCGGATAGAACGGCCGCTGCCCCAGCGTGCGCAACGTCGCGTCGATCATCTTGAGTCGCTTGGGATCATCGACGGGCACCTGCAGCGAGCGGATCACGCCGATCAGCCATTCGATCGGGGTGTTGACCATGCTGGCCCGGGCGCCGGTGAACTCCGGGTCGGTGAGGATGGCCTGGGTCAGGGCGCGCAGGTCGCGGCCGGGGCCGTAGGCGGCGACCAGCCGGTCGAGCGCGGGCGGCGACGGCGGGTCGTCGCCGGCCAACTGCTGCCACAGCCGTCCCGCCACGTACCCGGCCGATTTCGGCTGGGCGAGCACCGCGTCGCAGAACCCGGCGGCATCGAAGTTCGCGCTGCGGCCGAACAGCGTCTTGGCCTTCGCGTCATGGCGTTTGGGCAGCACCGACGTCGCGCCGCCGGCGCCGATGACCCAGCCGGTCAGGGCGCGTGCCCCGTTGCGGACGTCGCTCTCGGTGTAGCCGTTGCCGTGGCCCAGCGCGAACAGCTCCATGAATTCGCGGGCCAGGTTTTCGTTGGGCGCCTTGGCGGTGCTGGTCTGCCCGTCCAGCCAGCGCAGCATGGCGGCGTCGGTCAGCATGGCGTAGGCCAGGGTGCGGAAATCGCCCAGCGACAGCGTGCGCAGCTTCTGGTTCTGCGCGGCCATCTGCGCCGCCACCCGCACCTTCTGTGCTGAGGTGGCAAAGTGGTTGTGCCACAACAAGGTCAGCTTCTCGTGGAACGGTTGGCGCACGACGACCATGCGGCGGATCCACCAATCCGACAGCACGCCCTGCTGTTCGGTGAGCTGCTGGTTGTACTGCTTGCGCGCCGCGGGGGTGGCGCGTTTGCCGGGCGGCTGGGGCGCCGGCAGGGCGGGCATCGGGGTGGCCAGCGCCCCGGGGTCGGCGTCGGGATCGGCGGCCAGCATCGCATCCAGGTGGCCGGGCCAGCCGCGGGCGACGGCGGCGTCGACCTCGGGTCCGGTCACGCCGAAACCGGCCCGGCGCAGCATGCGCGCCGTGCCGACCCACAGGGTGGACTGCCCCGCCATGGAATAACTGTGCGGTGTGCAGCTGAAAATTCGCTGAGGGTTCTTGCGATTTTCTTGAGGCCTCACGGGCGGCGCGATCCGACGCTGCCGCGCGGCCGCCGTTCGCGTGCTGTACAGTGACCGAGGGCCGGTTCACGGAACCGGAGTTCCGTTTAGGGTTGGGCTTCGCGGGCGTTGCGCGCTAGTCGGCGGCGGCGCTTGTTTCGCTGCGCGAAAACTGAAGGGAGGCAGCGGATTTTGCGCATCTTGCGTAGGGCGTGGATGCCACTGCTGCTGGTGGTCGTGATTTCGCTGGGCGCCTACGCGGTGGTCCGTATCCGCGACACGTTCGGCACCCACGGCGGTGTGACGAGCGGGGAGGGCGCCGGCGACAACACCAAGCCGTTCCACCCCAAGCACATCACGTACGAGATCACCGGCGCCCCGGCCGGCACGGTGAACGCGAACTATCTGGACGAGAACGGCCAGCCGCACCTGGTCGAATCGGCGCCGTTGCCGTGGTCGTTCACCATCGTGACCACATTGCCGTCGATGTCGGCGAACATCGTCGCCCAGGCCAGCGAGCAGGTGCATGCGCTGCGGTGCCGGGTCATCGTCGACGACCAGGTCCGCGACGACCGCAACACCAACGACTACCAACCGTTCATCTACTGCTTGGTGAAATCCGTATGAGTAACCCGCACGCGCAGTCCCGACTCCCGGTCATTCCCAGGCTCATTCGCGTGCTGTCGCTGCCGATCACCCTGGGCTGGGTGTTCGTCGCGGTCGCCCTGGGGGTGCTGTCGCCGTCGCTCGACGACGTCGCGTCCCAGCACTCGGTGCCGATGACCCCGCGGGACGCGCCGGCGTTCAAGTCGATGATGCACATCGGCGACAAGTTCAACGAGTTCCACACCGACTCCACGGCGATGGTGGTCCTGGAGGGGAAGGACAAACTCGGCGACAGCGCGCACGAGTTCTACGACCGCATCGTGCGCAAACTGCGGGACGACCATCAGCACGTCCAGAACATCCAGGACTTCTGGAGTGATCCGCTGACCGCCGCCGGCTCGCAGAGCCCGGACGGCAAGTCCGCCTACGTGCAGGTCTTCCTCAACGGCGCCCAGGGAACCACGCCCAGCTACGAGTCGGTCGCCGCGGTGCGCAAGATCGTCGACAGCACACCCGCACCGCCCGGCGTCAAGGCGTACGTGGCCGGCAACACCGTGCTGAACGCCGACACCAGCATCGTCGGCCATAAGAGCATGGCGACGATGGCGCTGGTCTCGATCGTGGTCATCTTCGTGATGCTGCTGGTGGTGTACCGGTCGATCGTTACCACCGTGCTGAGCCTGGTGATCATCGGCATAGAACTCTTTGCGGCCCAGGGTATTACGGCGACAGCCGGCAATCTCAACATCATCGGCCTGACGCCCTACGCGGTCAGCATGATCACCATGCTCAGCATCGCCGCGGGAACCGACTACGTCATCTTCCTGTTGGGCCGCTATCACGAAGCGCGCTCCTTCGGCCAGGGCAGGGAGGAGGCCTTCTACACCGCCTATCACGGTGTCTCGCACGTCATCCTGGGCTCGGGCCTGACCATCGCGGGCGCCTGCCTGTGCCTGACGGCGGCCCGGTTGCCGTATTTCCAGACCATGGGGTTGCCCTGCGCGATAGCGATGGTGGTCATCGTGTTGGCGGCGCTGACCCTGGCGCCGGCGATCCTGGCGGTCGGCTCGCGGTTCGGCCTGTTCGATCCCAAACGCGCGATCGACGTGCGGGGCTGGCGCAAGGTGGGCACCGCCGTGGTGCGCTGGCCCAAGCCGATCATCGTGGTGACCGCGGCGATCGCGGTGATCGGGTTCATCAGCCTGCTGACATACGTGCCGAACTACGACGACCAGAAATTCACGCCGAAGGACATGCCCGCCAACGCCGCGATGACGGCCGCCGAACGGCACTTCTCCCAGGCCCGGATGAACCCGGAGTTGCTGATGGTGGAGGCCGACCATGATCTGCGCGACCCGGCCGACATGCTCGTCGTCGACCGAATCGCCAAGAGCGTCTTTCATCTTCGCGGCATCGAGCGGGTCCAGACCATCACCCGGCCGCTGGGGGCGCCGATCGAGCACAGCTCGATCCCGTTCCAGATCGCCATGCAGAACTCGGGCACGCTGCAGACGGCCAAGTTCATGAACGACACCATGGCGAACATGCTCGAGCAGGCCGACGAGCTGGACAAGACGATCGCCGTGATGGAGCACATGTACGGCGTCATGAAGGAACTCACCGCCACCACGCACAGCATGGTCGGCCGCACCCACGAGATGGTGGACACCACCAACGAATTACGGGACCGCATCGCCGATTTCGACGACTTCTTCCGGCCCATCAGAAGCTACTTCTACTGGGAGAAACACTGTTTCGACATCCCGGTCTGCTGGTCGATGCGCTCGCTGTTCGACGCGCTCGACGGCATCGACGAGCTCTCCGACCAGATATCCGGGCTCACCATCGATCTCGATCACATGGATCGGTTGATGCCGCAACTGCTGGCCGATTTCCCGAAAACCATCGACTCGATGAAGACGATGCGCGACTTCATGCTGTCCACCCATTCCACGATGGCTGGCATCCAGGCCCACCAGCAGGAGGCCGCCGAGGGCTCGACGTTGATGGGGCAATATTTCGACGAGGCCAAGAACGACGACTCGTTCTACCTGCCGCCGGAAGTCTTCAAAAACCCCGACTTCAAACGCGGGCTGAAGATGTTCGTCTCACCCGACGGCACCGCGGTGCGGTTCATCATCACCCACCAGGGCGATCCGGCCTCGGTCGAGGGAATCAAGCACGTCGCCGGTGTCAAGGACGCGGTCGCCGACGCCATCAAGGGCACCCCGCTGGAGAGCTCCAAGGTGTACCTGGCCGGGACCGCGTCGATGTACTCCGACATGCAAGAAGGCGTCATCATCGACCTCCTGGTCGCCGGAATCTCCTGTCTCATCCTGATTTTCACGATCATGTTGATCATCACCCGCAGTGTGGTCGCGGCGTTGGTCATCGTCGGCACCGTCGCCGCCTCGCTGGGCACCGCCTGCGGCCTGTCGGTGCTGATGTGGCAGGACCTCATCGGGCTCGGCGTGCAATGGATCGTGCTGCCGCTGTCCATCGTGATCCTGCTGGCGGTCGGATCGGACTACAACCTGCTGCTGGTGTCGCGACTCAAGGAGGAGATCCCCGCCGGCCTCAACACCGGCATCATCCGCGGCATGGGCGCCTCGGGCCGGGTCGTCACCGCCGCCGGGCTGGTGTTCGCCTTCACCATGGCGTCGATGATCGTCAGCCAGCTGCGGGTGATCGGCGAGCTCGGCACCACCATCGCGCTGGGCCTGCTCGTCGACACCCTGATCGTGCGGTCCTTCATGACGCCGTCGATCGCCGCCGCGCTCGGGCACTGGTTCTGGTGGCCGATCAACACCATCCGCATGACCCGACGCACACACCACGACGAGGAGGCACACACGGCGCCGATCCGGCAGCCGGCTCTAAGGTGAACTGCGTGGGGCAGCCGCAATCGCAGATGGAGCCGGAATCCAAGCTTCGCCAGCGCACCGAGGGGCGACTCGATCGCTCGCGCGACCCCGCGATCCTCGATGCCGCGTTGGCGGCGCTGGCCGAACACGGCTATGACGCGACGAACATGAACGACATAGCCGCGCGGGCCGGCGTCGGCAAGGCAGCGATCTACCGGCGGTGGTCGTCGAAGGCCGCGTTGATGACCGACGCCCTGATCTACTGGCGGCCCGAGCTCCTCAACGACGACGCGCCCGACACCGGCAGCCTGGCCGGCGACCTCGACGCGATCGTCAAGCGCGCCAAGCGCAACGACAACGCGTTGATCTCCAACGACCTCGTGCTGCGGGTCGCCTTGGAGGCCGCGCACGATCCCGAGCTCGCCACCGCGCTGAACGACCTGATCCTGTTCAAGGGCCGGCGGGTGCTGTCGGCCGTTCTGGCGCAGGCCGCCGACCGCGGGGAAATCGACCCGAACCGCGACTGGTCGTTGGTCGCCGACGTGTTGACCGCGATGGGCCTGTTGCGCGCCATCAGCGGGCAGCGCGTCGACGGCAAGTTCGTGCGGCGGGTCATCGACACCCTGATCCTGCCCGCCGTGCGGGCGGCGCCCGAATAGCTATCGGGGCCTGTGCACAGCCGCAGTCGCGGTCGCGGCCGGCGTGCCAGGGTTTCTCGTATGGGGGAGGCGCCGGTCGTCGGCAGCGAGGAACTGGCGTCCGGGCGGCTGAACCGTCACCGGCTGCGGGTGGCCTACCGTCCGGTGTTCCCGAATGTCTATCTGCCCGCGCAGGTCGAGCCGACGCTGCCGCTTCGCATCCGCGCGGCCTGGCTGTGGTCGGGGCGGACGGCGGTCATCGCCGGCGCGGCCGCGGCGGCGGTGCACGGCGCCGCGTGGATCCCCGATGCTGTCCCGATCGAGTTGATCCACCACAACACTCGTGCCCCCGACGGGGTGCTGATCCGGCGCGACGGCCTGTGCCCCGGCGAAACGCAGATCTGCGACGGGCTCGCCGTCACCACACCGGAGCGAACCGCCTTCGACATCGGGCGACGGGGTGCCGTCCGGTCGGCCGTGGTGCGGCTCGATTCGCTGGCGCGCGCAACGGGTTTCAAGGTCGACGACGTGTTGCGGGTGGCCGGGGCGCACCCGCGCTCGCCCGGGCTGCGGCGCCTGGAGGCGGCGCTGGGCCTCGTCGACCCCGGTGCGCAGTCACCGCGGGAGAGCTACCTGCGGCTGCTGCTCATCGACGCGGGTCTGCCCCGGCCGCAGACCCAGGTCCCGGTGCCGGGCGCCGACGGCATGCCCGTCGCGTACCTGGACATGGGCTGGCCCGAGTGGATGGTCGCCGTCGAATACGACGGCGACCACCATCGCACCGACCGGCGCCAGTACGTCAAGGACATTCGCCGGCTGGAGATGCTCGAGCAGCTGGGCTGGGTCGTCGTCCGGGTGGTCGCGGAGGACCGGCCGGCGGACATCGTCCGCCGCGTCCGCGCGGCACTGGCGAAATCCGGTGTTGCGCCTCGGCTTTCAGTGTGAGGTGTCGGCTTTCGGTGTTGCGCTACGGCTTTCGGTGTTGCGCTACGGCTTTCGGTGTTGCACCAGGGCGCGGATCGTCGGCGTGTCGCCGCCCTGTGTACACACTCGACGCCCAGGGTGCACACTCGGGGCCGAGGCGCCGGGGCGCCGAGGCGCCGGGACGCCGAGGCGCCCGGATCCTCAGAACGTGCTGGTGGGCCGCACCTTGTTGGCCATGTCCACCAGCGCGTAGCGGTGCCGCTGGGTGGGGGCGACGCGGGCCAGGTTGCGCAGCGCCGCCTCGACGCCCAGCCGCAGCCCGTGCTCGGTGAACGGGAAGCCCAGGATGTGGTTGGTGCTGGCCTTGTTGTCCTCCAGCCAGTCCATCGCGCAGCCGAGCACCAGGGCGCGGATCTGCAACACCCGCGGCTCGGTCGGCGGCAGCGCCTCCACCCGCCGGGCCGCGTCCCGGATTTCCTCTTCGGTGATCTCGCTCTTGGACCGCCCGGACAACAGCGTCACCGCACTGGTCAGCCGCGCGGTGGTGAAGTGCCGCGAGGTGGCCGGCACCTCGTCGAGGGTGCGCACCGCCGCGGCTCGATCACCCTCGGCGGACAGGGTTCTGGCCAACCCGAAGGCCGCCGAGATCACGCCGTCGTTGGTCTTCCACACCGTCTCGTAGAACCGATGCTCGTCGACATCGCCGGCCAGCTCGGCGGTCGCGGCCAACGCCAACTTGGGCGCCAGCTCGCCCGGGAAGGTGTCCAGCACCTCGGTGAAATGCGTTGTGGCCGAATCGTAGTCGCCGGTCAGCAGCTCGGCCACCGCCTTGTACCAGACCAGCCGCCACTGCCAGCCGACCCGCTCGGCCAGGTCGTCGAGCTTGCGGGTGGCCTTGGCCACGTCGCCGAGGTCCAGCAGCGCGCGCACCTCCATCAGCGGCAGCTCGATCGACTCGGACAGCTCGACCCCGTCGGCGTCCAGCGTCCCGTGCCGGGCCGCGCGCAGCGAGTCCAGCGTCTGCACCGGCTGCGACAACACCGTCGCCTGCAGCACCGGGGCGGCGACGTCGGCCGGATCGACCAGCGGCACCTGCAGCGCGGTCACGATCTCGCGGGCGGTCAGCTTCTCCGAATGCACCTGGCCGTCCAGGTACACGTCGGTGTGCGCGACCAGCAGGTCCACCCCGAACGTCGAGCGGCTGGGCGAGAAGATGGTCGACAGGCCGGGCCGCGGCACCCCGGTGTCGTGCGCGACCACCTCGCGCAGCACCCCCATCAGCTGGGCCGACATCTCCTCGGTGCTGGAGAACCGGCGCCGCGGGTCGGGGTCGGTGGCGCGGCGAAGCAACCGGCGGAAGGAGTCGTAGGCGCCCAGCACCGGGTCGTTGTCGGGGATGCCGTCGACGTAGCGGCCGTTGCGGGTGGGCAGGTTCAGCGTCAGCGCGGCCAGCGTGCGCCCCACCGTGTAGATGTCGGTGGCCACCGTCGGGCCGGTCCGCACGATCTCCGGCGCCTGGAAACCCGGTGTGCCGTAAAGGTATCCGAACGAGTTGATCCGCGACACCGCGCCCAGGTCGATCAGCTTGAGCTGCTCCTCGGTGAGCATGATGTTCTCCGGCTTGAGGTCGTTGTAGACCAGGCCGATCGAATGCAAATAACCCAGCGCCGGCAGGATCTCCAGCACGTAGGCGATGGCCTCGGAGACGGGCAGCTTCTCGCCCTTGCCGTGCCGCAGCGGCTGCCCGCCGACGTACTCCATGACGATGTAGCCGACCGGATTCCCGTGCCGGTCCACATGCTCGACGAAGTTGAAGATCTGCACGATCTGCGGGTGCACCACCTCGGCGAGGAACTGCCGTTCGGCCATCGCGATGGCCTGCGCCTCGGCGTCACCGGAGTGCACCAGGCCCTTGAGCACCACCGGCCGGTCGTTGACGTTGTGGTCCACCGCCAGGTAGACCCAGCCCAGCCCGCCGTGCGCGATGCAGCCCTTGACCTCGTACTGGTTGGCGACGATGTCGCCCGGATTCAGTTGCGGCAGAAACGAATACGCGCTGCCGCAGTGCGGGCACCAGCCCTCGGAGGTGCCCTTGCTCTTCTTGGTGGACCGCCCCACCGGTTTGCCGCAGTTCCAGCAGAAGCGCTTGGACTCCGGCACCACCGGGTTGGTCATCAACGCCTCGCGCGGGTCGATGTCGCGGCCGCGCGGAATCTCGACCAGCCCACCGCCGAGCTGACGGACCGGCGGCAGCGCCCGCGTCGCCACCGTCATGCGGTCGGCGCTGTCGGTGTCCAGGGCGCCCAGCGAGATGTGCGGGAAGTCGTCGTCGTCATCGTCGAAGTCGGGCCGGAACAGCGCCTGGGTGGCCTGCAGCCGCCCCGTTGCCGCGCCGCCCTGGGCGTCGTCGCCCACCTCGGCCGGCTGGGTGCCCGGGCCCACCTGCTCGGTCCCCGGTTCCGGCTGCTCGCTCTTGTTGTCCGGCTCGGCCATCAGTCCAGATACCTCGGCGTGGGCGGGGCCGGCGCGGGGCCCAGCACGGTCAACCACTTGCGGTACAACGTGTTCCAGGTGCCGTCCCGGCGGATCCGCTCCAGCGTTCCGTTGACGAACCGCACCAGTCCGGTGTTGTTCAGGTTGATCCCGATGCCGTAGGGCTGGGTGGCCATGTTCGGCCCGACGATGTGCAGGTACGGGTCCTCTTCGACCAGCCCGGCCAGGATCGAGTCGTCGGTGCTGACCGCGTCGATCTCGCGCTGCTGCATGGCCACCAGGCAATCGGCCCAGTTGACCACCGACACCACGATCGGCGGGGGATCGATCTGCCGGATCCGGTGCAGCGACGTGGTGCCCTTGGCCACGCAGACGCGTTTGCCGGACAGGTCGGAGACCTTGGTGATCGGCGAGTCGCGCGGGGCCAGGATGCGCTGGTTGGCATCGAGGTACACGGTGGAGAAGTTCACCTGCTTGCGCCGGTCGCAGGTGATGGTCATGGTCTTGACCACGACGTCGACCTCGCCGCGCTGCAGCGCGGTGACCCGCTCGTCCGACGACAGGATCCGGTACTCGACGTGCGAGGGCGCGCCGAAGATGTCGCGGGCGATCTCGCCGGCGATGTCGACGTCGAAGCCGGTGATCTCGCCGGTGATCGGGTCGCGGAAGCTGAACAGGTTGCTGCCGATGTCGAGGCCGACGATCAGCCGGCCGCGGGCGCGGATGTCGGCCACCGCGGCGTCGGCCTCCGCCTTGGTGGGGAAGGGTCGCAGGCTGGCCGTCAGGTCGCAGTTCTGGTCCGGGCCGTCGGGCGGCAGCGGCGGCTGCGGCGGCAGCTGCTCCATGCCGACCGGGGTGGGCGGCGGCAACGTCGGCACGCTGGCCACCCGCAGCGACTCGGTGTGGCCGCACCCCGCCGCGACCAGCACCGCGGCCAGCGCGGTGCACGCCCGTCGCAGCAGGGGCAGCCCGGCCGTCATCGGTACTCTTTCAGCCTCGGCCACAGGCCCAGCGCCACCGCGATGGCGGCGCCCAGCGACAGCACCACGCCGCCGACCTGGGCGCCGGACAGCCCGCTGCGCGCGTTGATGACGTCGTTGCGCAGGTGGATGCGGCCCTGGTCCATCGCCTTCATCAGCTCGTCCTGCAGCTTGTCGAACGCGGGGGTGGAGTCCTCCTCGCTGCTGCCCAGCGCGACCTGGGTGGCGGCCCGATAGTTGCCCACCGAGATGTAGGAGGTGATCCGGTCGTTGGCTTGGCGCCAGCGCAGCAGCAGCTGGTCGGCGCCCTCCAGGTCGGGCTTGTCCACCGCATCGCTGCGCGACATGTACTCGTCGAGCTGGCGGTGCATCGAGTCCAGGCGCTGGTAGAACGACTGCTTGCGCTTCTCTTCGTCGCCGCGGCGGATCAGCGACAGCGTCTCGTCGGCGCGGGCCTGCTGCGCGGTGATGGCGACGTTGGTGACGGTCTTGAGCGACTCGGCGGCAGTGTCCTTGGCGCTACGGCTGGCCGTCGTAGAAATGGTCAACGCTGTCCCGACCCACACCACCATGACGAGAATAGCGAGCGCGCCCACCACCAGCCCCGGATTGATCCGCCGCCGCGTGCGCCGGGCCAGCCAGCGATGGGCGAACGCCCCGAAGACCACGGTGGCGCCGACCACCATGATGACCGGCGCCGGGATCTGGGTGGACGCCGTGGTCTCCTCGTCCACCCGCTTGGAGGTGGCCTGGTACAGCCGGGCCGCGTCGGGCAGGATCGTCGACTGCATCAGCCCCGACGCCTCCGACAGGTACGACGAGCCGACGGGGTTGCCCTGCCGGTTGTTGGTGCGGGCGGTCTCGATCAGCCCGGTGTAGACGGCCAGCTCGGCGTTGATCCGGCCCAGCAGCTGCACCATCGGCTCGTCGGTGAGCCCGCTGGAGGCCCGGGTCACCGCCACCGCGGCGTCGGTGATGGCCTGCTCGTAGCGCTGCCGCACCGGCGGCGGCTCGGCCTCGGCGATGAAGGCGGTGGCCGCGGCGGCGTCGGCCACCGACAGCGTGGTGTACAGCCGCCCGGCCGCGAACGACAACGGCTCGGTGTGGTTGAGCACCGTGGTGAGCACCTGCTGGCGGTGGTTGATGGTGGTCGAGGTGGCGAACGCGCTCAGGCCGCCCAGCGCCGCCAGCACGATGCCGATGGTCAGGATGCGGCCGGGCGTCGTCGAGATGAACCACCAGCGGGGATGGGCTGGTTCGGCCGGTGACCGCGAGCCCTGCGGCTCGGTCGACGGGTGCGCCAGCTCAACCGTCACGTCTGATCAGCCCTCATCTCTCGGCCACTGGATTTCGCTGCACGGACCTGTATAAGCGAAGTCTAAGAGCATGTTCGGGTGGATGGGTGGAGGCGAAGCAATTGACGACGTGCCAGGGAACAAAGAACTAAGTCTGCCTATCCTGAACTCGTGCACGGCGACGGTGACGGGTGGGTGATCTCCGAGCGCGGCGCCCACTACTGGGGTCGGTACGGCGCCGCCGGTTTGCTGCTGCGCGCCCCGCAACCCGACGGTACGCCCGCCGTGCTGCTGCAGCACCGCGCGGTGTGGAGCCATCAGGGCGGCACCTGGGGACTGCCCGGCGGCGCCCGGGACAGCCACGAGACACCCGAGGAGACCGCGGTCCGCGAAGCGAACGAGGAGGCCGGCCTGCTGGTCGACCGGCTCGCCGTGCGCGCCAGCGTGGTGACGGCCGAGGTCGCCGGGGTGGGCGGCACCCGGTGGAGCTACACCACCGTGATCGCGGACGCCGACGAACTGCTGCACACCGTGCCCAACCGGGAAAGCGCCGAGATGCGCTGGGTCGCCGAGGACGAGGTGGCCGACCTGCCGCTGCACCCCGGCTTCGCGGCCAGCTGGCACCGGCTGCGCACCGAGCCCGCCCGGCTGCCGCTGAGCCACGGCGACGAACGCCGGCAGTACCTGCCCCGCACCATCGAGCCGGAGGACGGCGTCTTCGTCTGGTGCATGCCCGGCGACCCGGCCGACACCGACGAGGCGTCCGCGCAGCTGTGCCGCCGGATCAGCGCGCTGCTGCCAGCGCCGAGCTGAGCCGCCGGCCGCCGCGGCGGGTCGTCCGCCGCGGTGATCGCCCGCACCACCACGACCCGGCGGCCCGGCGTCGAGCACCTCGGGCAGCCGCTGCGCGTCGATCCCGCCGATCGCGAACCACGGCTTGCCGGTGCGCAGCTCGGCGGCCGCCCGCACCAGCGCCAAGCCCGGCGCCGCGCGGCCCGGTTTGGTGGGCGTGGGCCAGCAGGGCCCGACGCAGAAGTAGTCGGCCGGTCCCGCCGCCGCCGCGGTCATCTGGTCGCGGTCGTGGCTGGACAGCCCGAGCAGCACGTCGGGCCCGACGAATGCGCGCGCCACGTCCAGCGGCAGGTCACCCTGCCCGAGGTGCAGCACGTCGGCGCCGGCCGCGCGGGCGATGTCGGCGCGGTCGTTGACGGCGAACAGGGCGCCGTGCCGGCGGGCCGCGTCGGCCAGGATCTCGCAGGCGGCCAGCTCGTCGCGCGCCTCCAGCGGGCCGAACCGCTGCTCCCCGGGCGACCCCTTGTCGCGCAGTTGGATGACGTCCACGCCGCCGGCCAGGGCGGCGTCGGCGAACTCGGCCAGATCGCCGCGCTCCCGGCGGGCGTCGGTGCACAGGTAGAGCCGCGCGGCGGCCAGAGTTGCCAGACGTTGATGCACACCGCGACGCTAGCGCGCTAGCGTGGAACCCGAACAACTCGTTTTAGACACGGGAGTCCCGGGACCGGGGTCTGAGAGTGGGCGCGCCCGCCCTTACCGTCACACCTGATCCGGATCATGCCGGCGAAGGGAGGCCGCGAATGCCCTCGGACTGCGGGTCGCTGGCCGTCGTCGGTGGCGGGGTCATCGGGCTGGCGGTGGCGCGCCGCGCCGCGCAGGCCGGGTGGTCGGTGCGGGTACACCGCAGCGGCGAGCGGGGCGCCTCCTGGGTGGCCGGCGGCATGCTGGCCCCGCACAGCGAAGGCTGGCCCGGCGAGGAGCGACTGTTGCGGCTGGGCCTGGAATCGCTGCGGTTGTGGCGGGAGGGCGGTTTCCTCGACGGGCTGCCGGGGCGGCTGGTCACCGCGCGCGAGTCGCTGGTGGTGGCGGTCGACCGCGCCGACGTCGCCGACCTGCGCACCGTCGCGGATTGGCTGTCCGCACAAGGACATCCGGTGGTCTGGGAGTCGGCGGCCCGCGACGTCGAGCCCCTGCTGGCGCAGGGCATCCGGCACGGCTTCACTGCGCCCACCGAACTGGCCGTGGACAACCGCGCGGTGCTCGAGGCGCTGGACGCGGCCTGCGAGCGGCTCGGGGTGCGCTGGGCGCCGCCGCTGCACGACCTGGCGGAGGCCGACGCCGACGCGGTGGTGATCGCCAACGGCATCGACGCGCCGGCGTTGTGGCCGGGCCTGCCGGTGCGCCCGGTGAAGGGCGAAGTGCTGCGGCTGCGGTGGCGAAAGGGTTGTATGCCGGTGCCGCAGCGGGTCATTCGGGCCCGCGTGCACGGCCGGCAGGTGTACCTGGTGCCACGCGCGGACGGGGTGGTGGTCGGCGCCACCCAGTACGAACACGGGCGAGACACCGCCCCGGTGGTCTCCGGCGTGCGGGACCTGCTCGACGACGCCTGCGCGGTGCTGCCGGCGCTGGGCGAATACGAGCTGGCCGAGTGCGGCGCCGGGCTGCGCCCGATGACGCCCGACAATCTGCCGCTGGTGGGCCGCCTGGACGCGCGGACCCTGGTTGCCGCCGGTCACGGCCGGTCGGGATTCCTGTTGGCGCCCTGGACGGCAGAACAGATCGTGTCCGAACTGGCCCCGGTGGGAGCACACCGATGATCCCGCCGGCGACGATGCTTCAGCGAAGCGATGAGGAGGAGCGGCGCCAATGATCGTCGTAGTCAACGAGCAAAAGGTCGACGTCGACGCGCACACCACGGTCGCGGCGCTGCTCGATGAGCTGGGCTTCGGCGGCCGCGGCGTCGCGGTGGCCGTGGACGACGCCGTGTTGCCCCGATCCCGTTGGACGACAGAGCTTTCCGAGGGCGCGCGGCTCGAGGTGGTGACGGCGGTGCAGGGTGGTTGATTCGAAACTGACCATCGCCGACCGCAGCTTCAGCTCGCGGCTCATCATGGGCACCGGGGGAGCGGGAAACCTGGCGGTGCTGGAAGAGGCGCTGATCGCCTCGGGCACCGAACTGACCACCGTCGCCATCCGCCGGGTGGACGCCGAGGGCGGCACCGGCCTGCTCGACCTGCTCAACCGGCTGGGCATCACGCCGTTGCCCAACACTGCGGGATGCCGGGGCGCGGCCGAGGCGGTGCTCACCGCGCAGTTGGCCCGCGAGGCGCTGAACACCAACTGGATCAAGCTCGAGGTGATCGCCGACGAGCGCACCCTGCTGCCCGATGCGGTCGAATTAGTCAGGGCCGCAGAACAATTGGTGGACGACGGGTTCGTCGTGCTGCCCTACACCAACGACGACCCGGTGTTGGCGCGCCGACTCGAGGACGCCGGCTGCGCGGCGGTCATGCCGCTGGGCTCGCCGATCGGCACGGGTCTGGGCATCACCAATCCGCACAACATCGAGATGATCGTCGCCGGCGCGGGCGTCCCAGTGGTGCTCGACGCCGGCATCGGCACCGCCAGCGATGCCGCGCTGGCGATGGAATTGGGTTGCGACGCCGTGCTGTTGGCCACCGCGGTGACCCGGGCCGGCGATCCGGCCGCCATGGCCGCCGCGATGTCGGCCGCCGTCACCGCCGGCTATCTGGCCCGCCGGGCCGGGCGGATCCCCAAGCGGTTCTGGGCCCAAGCGTCGAGCCCGCCTCGATGAAACGCTATGTGGCGCTGGGCAGCTCGATGGCCGCCGGCCCCGGGATCCGGCCCCGCGCCGCCGGGGCTCCGCGCTGGTCGGGTCGATCCGCGCGCAACTACGCGCACCTGGTCGCCGCGCGTTGCGGCTACGACCTGGTCGACGTCACCTTCTCCGGGGCGACCACCGCCCACGTGCTCACCGAGCGCCAACACGGTGCGGCGCCGCAGATCGCCGCGCTGGACGGCTCGGAGAGCCTGGTCACCGTCACCATCGGCGGCAACGACGTCGGCTACATCCCGCTGTTGACGGTCGCCGCGCTGCCGCGCCCGCTGCGGCGGCTGCCGCTGCTGGGTGACCGCATCGCCGAACTGCTGGACGCCGAGGCGCGAAACGGCGCGCTCGAGGCGGTGTTCGAATCGCTGTGCGCCGTGGGCACCGCGGTGCGTCAACGCTGCGCGGAGGCACGGATTTTCTTTGTCGACTACCTGACGATGCTGCCGCCGGCGGGCGTGCCGGCCGCGCCGCTGTCAGCCGCCGACGCCGACCTGGGCCGGCACGTGGCCACCACGCTGGAACGGATGACCGCCGATGCCGCCGCGGCGACCGGCTGCGATCTCATCCGGGCGGCCGCGGCCAGCCGCGAACACCACGCCTGGTCCGCCGACCCGTGGACGACGCTGCCGGCGCGGTACGGTCTCCCGCTACCGGGCCGGCCCGCGCCGTTGCACCCCAATGCCGCCGGGATGCGTGCGGTGGCGGAATTGATTGCGGCGCGACTGTAAGCGTCAGCCGTTGGTGCGCCACCACTGGTAGAGGGCGTTGACGTCGGAGTTGGCCGCGGTCAGGTGGCCCAGCACGTTCTTGGCGTCGGTGGTCCAGGTCAGCGTCGCGTAGTTCTTGTAAGTGCCGCAAGCGATCTGACCACCCGTCTGGCCGTTCTGCTTCCAGGTGCCCGGCGACTGCCCGGCGTCTCCGCAGTTGGCCAGCGACACGTCCTTGATGGTGGAGCTGAACGCGGACGCCAGGTTGGTGCCGTTGGAGAACAGGGCGTAGACGCCCGACCCCGGTCCGCTGGGGTCGGGGCTCTGCCCGCACAGCAGCTCGGCCAGTTCGCCGGACTCGGTCAGCTCCTGCGGCTTGCAGTTGTTCAGGCCATAGCCTTTCGATAGCGACGCCGCCAGCGTGTTCATGTCCGAGGCGCTGCCGGTGTTGGGTTCGGCGAGTGCGGGGGCGCTACCCGCGAGAGCCAAACTGCCGGTGAAGGCTGCGGCCGACACGAGACGCAGCGCGGTGTTCCGATATGACATTTTCTGACTCCCTGCGGTTGATGGAAACAAAGCGGGCGAACGCATCTGGGCGCTCACCCGTTGGCGCGCCACCATTGGTAGAGCGCCGCGACATCGGTGTTGGACGCGCGCAGGTAGCTCAGGATGTTCTTGGCGTCGATGGTCCAGATGATCTCGGCGGCGTTGCGGAAGGTGCCGCACGCGGCCTGCCCGGCGCTGGCGGACGAACCATCCTTGTGCCAGCTCGACGGCGACTCGTGGGCGTCGCCGCACGGGTCAGGACATCCTCTTTGATGGTGGCCCGGAACGCGGTGGCCAGGTTCTCGGGGTTGGTGAACAACACGTACTTGGCCTGCGCCGGTCCCTTCGGGTCGGGGCTTTGCCCGCAGGTCAGTACCGCCAGTTGCCTGCCGCGGTCGATGTTTCCGGCGGTGCAGTTATTCAGCCCGTAGCCCTTCGACAGCGACGCGGCCAGGGTGTTGATGTCCGACGGGTTAGGTGTGCCGGCCGGGTCGGCGGCCGCCGCGGCGCTGCCCGCAAAGACGAATCCGCCAGTGAATACCGCTGCCGTCGCCGCCCTCAGCGCATTGCTGACTTCGGACATCAATGGCTCCTATAACCGCACCTGTTAACACGGATAGTAGGGCTATGTCGCGGTAATGCAATACGTTCCGTCGGCAATTGTCTGTCTGGGCATCGATTTCCGCGCATCCCGTGGAGGACCAGCCAGTGGCGGCAGAGTGAATTTTTCCGCGCCATATTTCGAATTCTGTTGAGGGACGATCGGTGTCGGCGTGGCGCGGATGCACCGATGTGGCCGGGTCGGCACGGCCCGACTCGGCCGAATCAAATTTTGTCATTGCTAGTGCCGACCCGAGCGCGAGCGGGTATGGCTAGCACCGCTTTACGCCAGCTAACTCCCCTCGACTGGAGAATCCATGACACAGCCGCCGCCTCCCCCGCCGCCGCCCGGGTATCCGCCGCAGCAACCGGCCGCCCAAGCGCCGAACAACTATCTGGTGTGGTCGATCCTGGTCACCCTGTTCTGCTGTCTTCCGTTCGGCATCGTCGCGATCGTCAAATCCAGCCAGGTCAACGGATTATGGGCGCAGGGCCGCTACGCCGAGGCGCAGGCGTCCGCCGACAGCGCCAAGAAATGGGTGATCTGGTCGGCGGTCATCGGGGTCGTGGTGGGCATCATCTACGGCATCTTGATGGCGGTCGGCGCGCTGAACACGAACACCAACGCGGCGCTCGCCGCGATGTTCTGACGCCGCGGGGGCCTCGATCATGGTGATCCGCCGGGGGGCGGTGCAGCAGAATCTGACTGCGCCGGTGGTGGTGGCCGCATCCGCGACGGTGCTGTGCGCCGCCGTCTGGGCGGGTGACCCGACCACCCCGGGCGGGCCGCTGCCGGTGTGCCCCACCAAAGCGCTGCTGGGCGTTGACTGTCCCGGCTGCGGCAGCCTGCGCATGGTGTACGCGCTCATGCACGGCAATCTGTTGGGGGCGGCCAGGTTCAACGCCTTAGGCCTGGCCGCCGTCGTGCTGTTGATGTGGGCGTACTTCGCCTGGACCTACGGGCACCTGGTGGGACGACGGATCCGCAGTTGGCAACACCATCGCTGGGCCGCGGCGGTGACGCTGTCGTTGGTGCTGGCCTGGTTCGTGGTGCGCAACATCCCGGTGGCGCCGTTCACCGCGCTGCATGTCTGAGGACGCCGTGTCCTGAATCCGCCCACCCGGGCCGCGGTCTAACCTGGGGCGCGATGGTGAACAAATTCACGACATTTCCGGCGCTGCTCGCGGTGGTCGCCCTGACCGCGTTGGCCACCGGCTGCGGGCACCGCTCCTCCGGCGCGGGCCAAACCACCGGAGACCCCGCCGCGGCGGAGTTCGCGTCCGGGTTGCGCAACAAGGTCACCACCGACGCGATGATGACCCACCTGACCAAGCTGCAAGACATCGCCAACGCCAACAACGGCACCCGGGCGGTCGGCACACCCGGCTACGAGGCGAGCGTCGACTACGTGGTGAAAACCTTGCGCGACAGCGGGTTCGACGTGCAGACCCCGGAGTTCTCGGCCCGGGTGTTCCACGCCGAAAAGCCCGATCTCACCGTCGGCGGCAGGCCGGTGGAGGCCCACGCACTGGACTTCAGCCTGGGCACCGGGCCCGACGGGGTGAGCGGCCCGCTGGTCGCCGCCCCGCCCAACAACCCCGGGTGCGCGGTCACCGACTACGGCAGCCTGCCGGTGCAGGGCGCGGTGATCCTGCTCGACCGCGGCACGTGCCCGTTCGCGCAGAAGGAAGATGTCGCCGCGCAGCGCGGCGCGGTGGCGATGATCATCGCCGACAACGTCGACGAACAACAGATGGGCGGCACGCTCGGGCCGTCGACCGAGGTGAAGATCCCGGTGCTGAGCGTGACCAAGTCCGTCGGGGTGCAGCTGCGCGGGCAGCCCGGGCCCACCACCATCAAGCTCACGGCCAGCGCGCAAAGCTTCAAGGCGCGCAACGTGATCGCGCAGACCAAGACCGGATCGGAGCACGACGTGGTGATGGCCGGGGCGCACCTGGACAGCGTGCCCGAGGGCCCGGGCATCAACGACAACGGGTCGGGCGTGGCCGCGGTGCTGGAAACCGCTGTGCGACTGGGCAGTTCGCCTCCGGTGCACAACGCGGTGCGGTTCGGGTTCTGGGGCGCCGAGGAGCTCGGGCTGATCGGGTCGCGCAACTACGTCGAGTCGCTGGACTTGACCGCGCTGAAAAACATTGCGCTGTACCTGAACTTCGACATGCTCGCCTCGCCGAACCCCGGCTACTTCACCTATGACGGCGACCAGTCGCTGCCGATGGACGCCCGTGGTCAACCGGTGGTGCCCGAAGGGTCGGCGGGCATCGAGCGCACGCTGGTGGCCTACCTGAAGTCGGCCGGCAAGACCGCACAGGACACCTCGTTCGACGGCCGGTCGGATTACGACGGGTTCACCCTGGCGGGGATTCCGGCCGGCGGGCTGTTCTCCGGCGCCGAGGGGAAGATGTCCGCCGATCAGGCCAAGCTATGGGGCGGAACCGCCGACCAGCCGTTCGACCCCAACTACCACCAGAAGACCGACACCCTCGACCACATCGACCGCACCGCGCTGGGGATCAACGGGGGCGGGGTGGCCTACGCGATCGGTCTCTACGCCCAAGACCTCGGCGGCCACAACGGCGTCCCCGCCATGGCCGACCGCACCCGGCACGTGCTCGCCAAGTCATGACCGTCCGGCTGGGCGCGACGCTGCTGTGGATCGCCGTGCTGCTGGCCGGTTGCTCGTCGGCGGGGCCCGGACTGCCGACCGCGGCACCCGATTTGGGCCACGGCCTGGCCAAGAAGGTGACCGCCGACGCCATGATGGCCCACCTGCGCGCCTTGCAGAACATCGCCAACGCCAACGGCGGCAACCGCGCGGACGGCACCCCGGGCTTTCAGGCCAGCGTCGACTACGTGGCTAAAGCGCTGCGCGACAAGGGTTTCGACGTACAGACGCCGCAGTTCGACCGGCTCTACCCGGTGTCCCCCGGCAAGCCGACGCTGACCGTCGCGGGCCGCGGCTACCCCGTCGACCAGGCCTCGATGTTGGTCCAGACCCCGCCCGGCGGGCTGACCGGACCCGCCGTCCGCCCGGCCCAGCCGTCGGGTTGCGCGGCCAGCGACTACCCCGGCGCCCTGCCCAAGGGTGCGATCGCCGTCGTCGACGACACCCGCTGCTCGGTGGTCGACAAACAGAACAGCGCGGTGGCCCGGGGCGCGAGCGCGCTGATCGTGGTGAGCGCACCCGACGGGCACGGCGCCCCGCCCACCTTGTTCACCCCCGGCTACTACAAACAGCTGAGTGTGCCGGTGGCCGTCGTCAACCCGTCCGGCGCCGCCGCGCTGGCCGGTGCCGGCGGGCCGGTGCGGTTAATCCTGGATGCAGTCAACGTCAAGGTCACATCGCGAAACGTGGTGGCGCAGACCAAGACCGGGTCAGCCCACGAGGTCATCATGGTCGGTGCGCACCTGGACGGCTCGCGCGCCGGACCGGGCATCAACGACAACGGCTCCGGCGTGGCCGCGGTGCTGGAAACCGCGCTGCAGCTGGGTCCGCTGGCGCCGGTGAGCAACGCGGTGCGGTTCGTGTTCTGGGGCGCCGGGGAAGACGGACTGGGCGGCGTGATGGATTACCTGTTCGGCCTGGACCGCGACCAACTCAACGACATCGCGCTGTATCTGAACTTCACCATGCTCGGCTCGCCCAACGCCGGGTTCTTCACCGACGACGGCGATCAGTCCGGGCCGCCGGCCCCCGGTATTTCGGCCGCCGACGTCCCCGAAGGGTCGGCCGGCATCGAGCGCACCCTGGCGGGCTATCTGAACCTGGCCGGCAAGCGTGCGGCGGACATGCCCCTGAACACCCGGGCCGACTACCACCCCTTCATGGTGGCCGGTGTGCCGATCGGCGGCATGACCACCGGAGCCTCGCAACCGAAAACCACTGTGCAGTCCCGGTTGTGGGGCGGCCAGGCCGGCGTGCCGTTCGATCCGGACTTCCAAGGTCCCCGCGACACCGCCGACAACATCAACCGGGACGCCCTGGCGGTGATGGGTTCCGGCGTCGGGTTCGCGGTCGGCAGCTACGCCCAATCGATCGGCGGGGTCAACGGGGTGCCGCCGCACGACAAGCGGCATCGCACCCGAGTGCCCTGACCGCGGCACAACGATTTACGCCGGCACGCCGAAGGGTGAGAAATCGCGAGATCCCTTGAAGGGAGCCAGCGCCTTTCTTGCCCCCGGCGACGGCCGGTCGCTCTACACTGAGCCATGCACAGCCACGCGCTCAGGTCGGCATTCGTGTCGGCCGCGGCGGTGCTGCTGGTGGCGGGTTGCTCGACGTTCGTCGAGGGACGCGCGCTGTCGATGCTCAACGACCCGTTCCTGGTTGGTGGTCTGCCCGCGACCAACGGGCCCAGCGGCATCCGCTCCAACGCCCCCGCCCCCACCGGCAAGGTGCTCAACACCGACAACGGGTCGATCGACTCGCTGTCGTTGCTGTCGATCAACGACATCGAGGACTACTGGCGCTCGGTGTACGGCCAATCGCTGAAGGGCAAATTCGTTCCGATCAGCAAGATCGTGTCCTACAACTCGACCGATCCGAGCAGTCCGATCGTGTGCCACAACGACACCTACCAACTGGTCAACGCGTTCTACACCTCGCGGTGCAACCTGATCGCCTGGGACCGCGGCGTTTTCATGCCCGTGGCGCAGAAGTATTTCGGCGACATGTCGGTGACCGGTGTGCTGGCGCACGAGTTCGGGCACGCGCTGCAGCAGATGGCCGCACTGGTGACCAAACGCGATGCGACCATCGTGCGCGAACAGCAGGCCGACTGCTTCGCCGGGGTCTATCTGTTCTGGGTTGCCGACGGCAAGTCGCCGCGCTTCACGCTGAGCACCGCCGACGGGCTCGACCATGTGCTGGCCGGGATCATCACCACGCGCGACCCGGTGATGGACAGCGAGACCGCGAACGACGACGCGCACGGCTCGGCGCTGGACCGGATCAGCGCCTTCCAAATGGGTTTCCTCAACGGCGCCTCGGCCTGTGCGTCGATCAACCGCAAGGAAATCGAGCAGCGCCGCGGCGACCTGCCCTACGCCCTGCGGGTGGACACCAGCGGCAGACCGGAGACCGGTGAGGTCCCGATCAACCAGGACACGCTGTCCACGTTGATGGAGCTGCTGGGAAAGATCTTCGCGCCGGCCAATCCGCCCGCGCTGTCCTACCAGCCGGCCACATGCCCCGACGCCAAGCCCAGCCCGCCGGCGTCCTACTGTCCGGCCACCAACACCATCGCGGTCGACCTGCCCAAGCTGGCCGCGCTGGGCAGGGTCGCCGACGAGAACGAACACACCCTGCCCCAGGGCGACGACACCGCCCTGTCCGTGGTGATGTCGCGCTACGCGCTGGCGGTGCAGCATGAACGCGGCCTGGCCATGCAGAGCCCGTGGACCGCGCTGCGGACCGCCTGCCTGACCGGCGTGGTGCACCGCAGGATGGCCGAGCCCATCGAGCTGCCCTCACACAACCAATTGCTGCTCACCGCAGGCGATCTCGACGAGGCGGTGGCCGGCCTGCTGACCAACCATCTGGTCGCCAGCGACGCCGACGGCACCAGCGTGCCGGCCGGTTTCACCCGCATCGCGGCGTTCCGCGGCGGCGTGACCGGCAACGCGGACGCCTGCTACTCGCGCTATCCGGGGTAGCGAAAACCAAGCGCCATCAACCGATTTCGGCGAGCCGGGGGATCACCTCATCGCCCAGCCGGCGAATATAGCCGACGGGATCCGGATTGCCGGGCAGCGGCCCCACGTTGATCATCTCGATGCCGAGCCGGCCCAAACGTTCCACCGTCCTGAGGTATTCGTCCAGATCTTCGAACGGGTCGAGGGTCGCCAGGCCACCGCACGTTTTACGGATGTCCCGCGGGTCGCGGCCCACCGCGTCGCAGTGCCGGTGTAGCACCTCGATCTTGTGCTCGAGCTCGGCGAGGTCGTTCGACATGCTGTTCCAGACGTCGGCGTACTGCGCGACCAGACGCAGCGTCTCCTTCTCGCCGTCCCCGCCGATCAGGATCGGCGGGCGCCGAATCGGCTGTGGCGCACAGATCGTCTCGGCCAGCCGGTAGTGCTTGCCCTGATACGCGCCGTTGTCATCGCTCCACATCTGCAGGCAGATCTGCAGGGTTTCCTCGAGCATCTCGAACCGTGTGCTCAGCGCGGGATACGGAATGCCCAACGCGGTGTGCTCGCGTTCGTACCAGGCCGCACCGAGCCCCAGTATCGACCGGCCCTGCGACAACACGTCCAGGGTGGTGACCGTCTTGGCCAACACCCCGGGATAGCGATACGTGACCCCGGTAACCAGCAACGCCAGCTCGATCGTGGAGGTCTGCGCGGCCAGAAATCCCAGCGATGTGTAGCCCTCGAGGAACGGATTCTCCGCGGGCCCAAGCTGTTCCATCTGGAAGAAGTGATCGGCCAGGGTGAACAGCGTGGCACCGCCCTGTTCGGCGGCGCGGGCCGCCTCGCTCAGCGTCGGGCCCAGCCGTGCCGGGTCGCCGGGCAGAAAGTCGATGAAATGCAATCCCAATTCCATGGTGGGTCCCTCTCTGCTATTGCTCGGTCAAGCGCTCGAGCAGCGACAGCGCCTCGACGATGACGCGCCGCTCCGCCTCCGTGTAGCGCTCCTGGATGGCGCGGGCCAGCCACTCCTCCCGGGCACGACGGTCGCTCTCGGCGCGCTTGCGGCCGGCCGCGGTCAACGAGACGACCTGGCGCCGCTTGTCATTCGGATCGGGACTGCGTTCGATGAGCCGGCGTTGGCCCAGCGCAGCCAGGATGGTCGCCATCGACTGCGGGCGCACCCGTTCCGCCGCGGCCAGTGCGCTGGCCGACGACGGTCCCTCTTTCCACAGCCGGGTGAGCACCGCCGTCTGCGACGGGGTCAACCCGTCGACCGCGATGTCCTTCAGCCGGCGCCGCAGCCGGCTGAACACCACCCGGATATCGCGCGCGGCCGCCACCGCGGAGTCGCTGACGCCATCCACACGGCCAGCCTAAACTGCACAGTCAAAACTGTCCAGCTAAAACTGTCTAATTCCGGCCGAGCAGCTGCAGCGCGGCGTCGACGGCCAGCGCCGCCACGTTCAGCGTCTTGGACCGCAGATCGTGTCGGGCGCTGGCGATCTCGACCACCGCCGTCCTTCCGCCGACCAACGCGGCGGCCGCGTTGAGCTCCTCGGGCGTCCCGAAGGGATCCGACGTCCCGTGGGTGAAGACCGTCGGCACCGTGATGGCCGGCAGATGCTCGGTGCGGGCCCGTTCCGGCTTGCCGGGCGGATGGACCGGGTAGGAGAACAGCGTCAGCACGTCCACCGCGGCGTCACCGGCGGCGACCACCATGGACGTCTGCCGGCCCCCGTACGAATGGCCGCCGGCGATCAGCGGGCCGTCGGCAAGCCCGCGGCACAGCGTGATCGCCTCGACGATGCCGGCACGGTCGGCGGCGCCCGACCCGGACGGCGGGCCGGTGGGCCGGCGCCGGCGGAACGGCAGGTTGTAGCGCACCGCCAGCCAGCCGCGCTGGGCCCACTCATCGCAAACCTGCTGCAGCAGTGGCGAATCCCGGTTGCCGCCGGCGCCGTGGGTGAGCACCACCACGCCTTCGGGGGTGCCGTCGGGCCGGTGGGCGATGCCCGCGATCCGGTCGAGGTTCATCCGTCCCCCGACAACCGGAACAACGCGGAGACGGGGCCGTGGCCGTGGCCCAGCGGATAGGAGGCGCGCAAACACTCGGTGACCCAACGCTTTCCGAAGGCGACCGCATCCGGCACGGTGAAGCCGTGCGCAAGCGCACAGGCGACGGCACTGGCCAGCGTGTCGCCGCCGCCGTGGTCGTTGCCGGTGTTCAGCCGGTGCGCGTCGAACTCGTAGCACGAGTCGCCGTCGTAGAGCAGGTCGCAGCTGCGTTGCGACGACCGCAGATGCCCGCCCTTGACCAACACCCATTGCGGGCCCAGCGCGTGCAGGGCCTTGGCCGCATCCCGCTGCGACGCGGCGTCGGTCACGTCGATGTCCACCAGCAACCGGACCTCGTCGAGGTTCGGCGTCACCAGGGTGGCCAGCGGGAACAATTGGCCGCGCAGGGTGTCCAGCGCGTCGGCGGCCAGCAGCGGGTCACCGTGCATGGACGCGCACACCGGGTCGACCACCAGCGGCACCGACAACCCGAGCCGGCGCCAGGTCGCGGCCACCTCGGCGATGATGGGCGAGGACGCCAGCATGCCGGTCTTGGCCGCCTGGATGCCGATGTCGCCGGCGACCGCCTCGATCTGGCCGGCCACCACGTCGGCGGGCACCTCGTGAAAGCTGTTGACCCCCAACGTGTTCTGCACGGTCACCGCGGTCACCGCGACGCAGGCGTGCACGCCCAGCATCGCCATGGTGCGCAGGTCGGCCTGGATGCCCGCACCACCCCCGGAGTCGGATCCGGCGATGGACAGCACGCGACGCGGCGTGGTGCCCGGCGGCGCCAGTGGCAGCGTCGGCGGCGGCCCCGTCACTGTGCCAGCGGTAGATACACCCGGTTGCCGTGCTCGGCGAACTCGCGAGACTTGTCGGCCATGGCCGCCTCGATCGCTTCCTCGCTGTCCAGCCCGTGCTTGGCCGCATAGTCGCGGACGTCCTGGGTGATGCGCATCGAGCAGAACTTCGGCCCGCACATCGAGCAGAAGTGCGCGGTCTTGGCGGGCTCGGCGGGCAGCGTCTCGTCGTGATACTCCCGCGCGGTGTCGGGATCCAGCGACAGCGCGAACTGGTCGTTCCAGCGGAACTCGAAACGCGCCTGGCTCAACGCATTATCGCGCTCCTGCGCGTGCGGGTGCCCCTTGGCCAGGTCGCCGGCGTGCGCGGCGATCTTGTAGGCGATCACGCCGTCCTTGACGTCCTTGCGGTCCGGCAGCCCCAGGTGCTCCTTCGGGGTCACGTAGCACAGCATCGCGGTGCCCGCCTGGGCGATGATGGCCGCGCCGATCGCCGAGGTGATGTGGTCGTAGGCCGGGGCGATGTCGGTGGCCAGCGGACCCAGCGTGTAGAACGGGGCCTCCTCGCACCACTCCTCCTCCAGCCGCACGTTCTCGACGATCTTGTGCATCGGAACGTGCCCGGGGCCTTCGATCATCACTTGCACGCCATGGGATTTCGCGATCTTGGTCAGCTCGCCCAGGGTGCGCAGCTCGGCGAACTGCGCGGCGTCGTTGGCGTCGGCGATCGAGCCGGGCCGCAGGCCGTCGCCCAGGGAGAAGGTGACGTCATAGCGGGCGAAGATCTCGCACAGCTCGTCGAAGTTGGTGTACAGGAACGACTCTCGGTGATGCGCCAGGCACCAGGCGGCCATGATCGACCCGCCGCGGGACACGATGCCGGTGACCCTCTTGGCGGTCAGCGGCACGTAGCGCAGCAGCACACCGGCGTGCACGGTCATGTAGTCCACGCCCTGCTCGCACTGCTCGATCACGGTGTCGCGGTAGATCTCCCAGGTCAGCAGGGTCGGATCGCCCTTGACCTTCTCCAGCGCCTGATAGATCGGTACGGTGCCGACCGGCACCGGCGAATTGCGCAGGATCCATTCGCGGGTCTCGTGGATGTTCTTGCCGGTGGACAGGTCCATGATGGTGTCCGCACCCCACCGGGTGGCCCACACCATCTTGTCGACCTCCTCGGCGATCGAGCTGGTCACCGCCGAGTTGCCGATGTTCGCGTTGACCTTGGTGGCGAATGCCTTGCCGATGATCATCGGCTCGATCTCGGGATGGTTGTGGTTGGCCGGGATCACGGCGCGGCCGCGGGCGACCTCGTCGCGCACCAACTCCGCCGGCATGCCCTCGCGGGCGGCGATGAACGCCATCTCCGCGGTGATCTCGCCGGCCCGGGCCCGCTGCAGCTGGGTGCCGCGGTCGCGCACCCGGCCCGGCCGCGCCGGCAGCCCGGCCGTCAGGTCGATCGTCGCGTCCGGATCGGTGTAGGGGCCGGAGGTGTCGTAGAGGTCGAAGTGGTCGCCTGTGGACAGGTGGACGCGGCGGAACGGAACCCGGGCACCGGGCACCCCGTCCAGTTCGCGGTAGACCTTGCTGCTGCCCGCGATGGGCCCGGTGGTCACGCTCGGTTCGACAATTGCGGTCATTTTTCATCTCCCTACGCCGGCATTACCCGGTCAGGTTCGTACGGTCGACGGCCCCGAGCCGTCCTCTCAGCACACTCGGCGTGCGCTCCCGCGTCTGATGGATGGGTCCGCACGCGACGTTACCCCCACCGGCAACCGCATGGCATGGCCGACGGCCCTATTCCCGCCGGTTCGTGCCGCGCGGTCACCGCGCGCTGACCCTCACACCTCCTCCATCGCCTCCCCGAGCTCCTCGAGGATCTTGTTGTGGTGATTGCTGGCCAGCAGGTGCCCCGCGGCGATGACCACGGCCACCGGCCAGTCGATGAGCTCCAGCGCCGCCAGGGCGGCCAGCCCGCCGAAGTAGGCCAGCTGCTCGGGCCGGGGAATCTCGACCTGGCCCAGGCCCGGAAGGTTCACCACGAAGGTTTCGCCCTCCCGGATCTTTTCCACCGCCTCGCGCTGGGACGTGCCGCGCCTCGCCTTCTTTTCCGCCATCATTTGCCTTTCGGTAACGAAGGGTTTCCCGACTCGCTGGGTCGCGCGTCCACCGTCGGAACTATGTCGACGATGACCGACACCGGGGGCGATCCGCTAGTTTCGTCGTTTGCTTCGGTGCTGAAGGTGCCGCTAGTTGAACTGTATGCGCTGTTGTGGCGCGTCGGGGTGGTCGAGATTCGCGACGACGATCGGACGCGCGCCGCGGCGGCGGGCCCGATCTGTCCGGATCCGTCGGCCCATCGGGCCGACCGGGTGGCCGTCTAGCTCAGTTGGTGCTGCGCAAGTCGCCGGCACCGGCGCGGCGCCCCGGGGCCTTCTTGGCCGTCGACTTGGCGGCGGTCTTGGCCGGCGCCTTGCGGGCCGGCGCCGATTCCGCCGGCACCGACTTCAGGTTCGCCTTGACCGCCCGCGGCTCGGGCTGGCGCTCCTTGCGGTTCAACCGCTGCAGCAGCAAGGCGCCGCCGCCGACGGCCAGCAGCACCGGCCACTCCACGAGTCCCGCGACGCCGAGCGCGCCGAAGGCCAGCGCGGCCGCGGGTGTGGAATGGCTGCCGCTGTTCATTCCGCGTTTGACGCCCTCCGCGGCTCCGGTGACGCCGCCGATGACGCCGTTGACCGCCGCGCCGCCCACGGCACCGGCGGCCGCGGTCGTCGCGGACGCGGCGCGGTTCACCGCCTGACTCACGCCCCGGACTGCTCCGCCGATGACACTCATGATGACTCCCTGGCTTTGATTGCGTACGCCGCGCGCCGGCGTCGGCAGCGAGTAATACCCGCTGAACGCAGGCTTAACAACTAGGCAATGCTGTTTCCGCTCCTGATTTTGCAAAGCCTGCCACCTTGCCGCGCGGCAGACAACGAGAAGCGGTGCCGGATTTCTCCCTAGGACGGTGGCTCGCCGCGGCTCACATCGACCAGCACCGGCGCGTGATCGCTGGCGCCCTTGCCCTTGCGCTCCTCGCGGTCGATCTGCGCGTGCGTCACGCGGCGCGCCAACGCGGGGGAGCCCAGGATGAAATCGATGCGCATGCCTTGCCGTTTCGGGAACCGCAGCGCGGTGTAGTCCCAGTACGTGTACACCCCCGGGCCCGGCGCGAAAGGCCGTACCAGGTCCGCGAATTGCGCGTCGAGGATGGCGTTGAACGCGCGCCGCTCCGGCTCGGAGACGTGGGTGGCGCCGGCGAAGAACTCCATGCTCCACACGTCGTCGTCCTGCGGGGCGATGTTCCAGTCCCCGGCCAGCGCGATCTGGGCGGCGGGATCCTCGCGCAGCCAGCCCGCCGCCGAATCACGCAGGGCGGCAAGCCAATCCAGCTTGTAGGCGTAGTGCGGGTCGCCCACCGCGCGGCCGTTGGGAACGTAGAGGCTCCAGATCCGCACACCGGCGCAGGTGGCGGCCAGGGCGCGGGCCTCCGCGGCGGCGGCGACCTCCGGCTTGCCGCTCCAGCTCGGCTGGCCCTCGAAGCCGACCCGTACGTCGTCCAGGCCGACCCGGGAGGCGATCGCCACACCGTTCCACTGGTTGAAGCCGACGTGGGCGACCTCGTAGCCGAGTTCGAAGAACGGCAACGTCGGGAACTGGCCGTCGGCGCACTTGGTCTCCTGCATGGCCAGCACGTCGACGTCGGTGCGGGCCAGCCAGTCCAGCACCCGGGGCAGCCGGGAGCGAATCGAGTTCACATTCCAGGTGGCCAGCCGCACGGACTAGAAACTATCCCACCGGCCCGGCCGGGACCGTCAGGTAGCGGCGCCGGTGGTGCAGCCGGAAACCCAGCGCCCCGGCCAGTTCCAGCGCCGCGGCGTCGTCGTCGGGCACCGCCAGATAGGCGCGCGTGGCGCCCCGCCCGGCGCCCCACGCCAGCAGCGCCTCGCACCCGGCGCGGGCCTCGGCGTGGTGCCCGCCGGGCGGCACCCACAGCCCCACCCACCGGGCGCCGTCGGGTGCGGCGCTCAGCGCGGCCTGCGCGACGGACGCGTCGACCCGAACCCCGGGTTCGTCGCCGGACGGGCGGGAAAGGTCTTGCACCACAACCCGTTCGGTGCGCTCGCAGGCCAGCCCGGGCGGCGGCGTCAGCATCCGGTCCGGGACGGCCAGTCGCGGCGTCAGGCCGCGTCGCTGGTACCAGCCGGCGATCTCCGGGATGGCATCGGCGTGAGCGGAAAGGTCCAGCGGCACAGCGGAATCGGCTGCGGGCCCGGCGGGCCGGCCGGATGGCGGGCCGGCCCGCAGCAGCCAGCCGTGCAGCCAGGTCTGCTCCGCGGCGGGCCAGGCCGCGGCGGCGGCGTGTTCGAGCGCGCGGATCTGCGAGGTGCGGATCGGGGTGTCGGTGAGCACCCGCAGCGCAACCACGTCGGCGGGCGCGAACTCGACGACCGCGCCGGTCTTGGTCTGCACCCGCACCGTCGGATCGACCGTCAGCAGCCGGCCCACCGCGTCGGTCAGCGGCGGCACCGATCCGGGCGGGCGCCGGTAGCGAACCGTCACCCGGGTCCCCGGGTCGGGCCACGAGAACATCAGTGACCGAACGGGTCCGGTCCCTCGCCGGGCATCCAGGACAGGCCGGGCACACCCCAGTTGTGGGATTTGACGGCCCGTTTCGCGCTGCGGGCATACCGGCCGATGAGCCGGTCCAGATACAGGAAGCCGTCCAGGTGCCCGGTCTCGTGCTGCAGCATCCGGGCGAACAGGCCGTGGCCCTCGATGGACACCGGGCTGCCGTCGGCGTCCAGCCCGGTGACCCGCGCCCAGCTGGCCCGCCCGGTGGGGAACGATTCGCCGGGCACCGACAGGCAGCCCTCGTCGTCGGTGTCCGGGTCGGGCATGGTCTCGGGGATCTCGGAGGTCTCCAGCACCGGGTTGACAACCACGCCGCGCCGCCGCTCGGTCAGCCCCCGGTCGTCGGCGCAGTCGTAGACGAACACCCGCAACCCGACCCCGATCTGGTTGGCGGCCAAGCCGACCCCGTGGGCGGCGTCCATGGTGTCGTACATGTCGGCGATCAGCTTGACCAGATCCGCCGGCAGGGAACCGTCGTCACCGACCGGCACCGGCTGTGTCGGGGTGTGCAGGACGGGATCTCCCACGATGCGGATCGGTACGACTGCCATGGTCGGCTAAGCTACCGCACGCTCGCGGGTGGGCAATCTGGGTCAATCGGCCGACTCGCGGGTCTGGATGACGGCTTGAGGGTTTGGGGCGTGTTTCAATAATTCGCGCAAACCACGCGCTTAGCTAAGCCAAGTCATTCGAGCAGTTCGGAATTCGCCGAAAGGGTCCAGGGGAAGCGATATGGACAGCGCCATGGCGCGGGCAAATCGATCGGGGGACGACGCCGAGATCGCAGATGGGCTGACCCGCCGCGAACACGACATCCTGGCGTTCGAACGCCAGTGGTGGAAGTTCGCCGGTGTGAAGGAAGACGCCATCAAAGAGCTGTTCTCGATGTCGGCGACGCGGTACTACCAGGTGCTCAACGCGCTCGTCGACCGGCCCGAGGCGCTGGCCGCCGACCCGATGCTGGTGAAACGGCTGCGGCGGCTGCGCGCCAGCAGGCAGAAAGCGCGTGCGGCGCGGCGGCTCGGCTTCGAGGTGACCTGACTCGTTACAGTAGGGCTCGATGAAAGAACGAGTTCCCGACTCCACTGGACTGCCTTTGCGGGCCATGGTGATGGTGCTGTTGTTCCTCGGCGTCATCTTCCTGCTGCTCGGGTGGCAGGCGCTGGGTTCGTCCGGGAACTCCGAGGACGATTCGGCGTCGCCGGTGTCCAGCTCGACGGCCACCAGTTCGGCGTCCGCCTCGCCGACTAACAAGCCGGCGGCCAACCAGGCCGAGGTGCAGGTGTACAACATCTCCTCGAAAGAGGGCGTGGCGGCGCGCACCAAGGATCAGCTGACGTCCGCCGGGTTCAAGGTCACCAAGGTCGACAACCTGGCCGTGCCCGACGTCTCGGCCACCACGGTCTACTACACCGACGCCGACGACGAGCACGCCACCGCCGACGCGGTGGGCAAAAACCTGGGCGCGCCGGTCGAGCCGCGCATCCCCGCGCTGAGCGGCCAACCCCCGGGTGTCATCGTCCTCGTCGCGGGCTGAGCGGGCCGGCGAAGCGTTAGGCTGCTGGCTATGCCCAAGCTGCTGCCTCCCGTGGTTCTGGCCGGTTGCGTCGTGGCGCTGGGCGCCTGTTCGTCGCCCCAGCACGCGTCGTCGCTGCCGGGTACCACCCCCGCGGTGTGGACCGGATCGCCGTCGCCGTCGGGCGCGGGCGCAGCCGAGGCCGCGCCGGCCGCGGCGCCCAGCATCACCACCCACCTCAAGGCGCCGGACGGCACCCAGGTCGCGACCGCGAAGTTCGAGTTCAGCAACGGCTACGCCACCGTCACCATCGAGACGACGGCCAACGGCGTGCTCACGCCCGGCTTCCACGGGGTGCACATCCACAAGGTCGGCAAGTGCGAACCCAGCTCGGTCGCCCCGACCGGCGGCGCCCCGGGGGACTTCCTGTCCGCCGGAGGGCATTTCCAGGCGCCCGGGCACACCGGCGAACCCGCCAGCGGCGACCTGACCTCGCTGCAGGTGCGCAAGGACGGCTCCGGGACGCTGGTGACCACCACCGACGCCTTCACCATGGAGGATCTGCTCGGCGGGCAGAAGACGGCGATCATCATCCACGCCGGCGCGGACAACTTCGCCAACATCCCGGCGGAGCGCTACAACCAGACCAACGGAACACCGGGCCCCGACGAGATGACGATGAGCACCGGTGACGCCGGCAAGCGGGTGGCGTGCGGTGTCATCGGTGCCGGCTAGACGGGGCGACGCGCACATCGATTTCGCCCGCTCGCCGCGGCCGACCATCGGGGTGGAGTGGGAGTTCGCGCTCGTCGACGCGCAGACCCGCGACCTGAGCAACGAGGCCACCGCGGTGATCGCCGAGATCGGCGAAAACCCGCGCGTGCACAAGGAATTGCTGCGCAACACCGTCGAGGTGGTCAGCGGCATCTGCCGGACCGTGCCCGAGGCGATGGAGGATCTGCGGCAGACCCTGGGGCCCGCGCGCCGGATCGTGCGGGACCGCGGCATGGAACTGTTCTGCGCCGGCGCACATCCGTTCGCGCAGTGGACGACCCAGAAGCTCACCGACGCCCCGCGCTACGCCGAGCTGATCAAGCGCACCCAGTGGTGGGGACGGCAGATGCTGATCTGGGGGGTGCACGTGCACGTCGGGATCTCCTCGCCGAACAAGGTGATGCCGATCATGACGTCGCTGCTGAACTACTACCCGCACCTGCTGGCGCTGTCGGCGTCCTCGCCGTGGTGGACCGGGGTGGACACGGGCTACGCCAGCAACCGGGCGATGATGTTCCAGCAGCTGCCCACCGCCGGGCTGCCGTTCCAGTTCCAGACCTGGGCGGAGTTCGAGGGCTTCGTCTACGACCAGAAGAAGACCGGCATCATCGACCACGTCGACGAAGTCCGTTGGGACATCAGGCCTTCCCCGCACCTGGGCACGCTGGAGATGCGGATCTGCGACGGCGTGTCCAACCTGCACGAGCTGGCCGCGCTGGTGGCGCTGACGCACTGCCTGGTGGTCGACCTGGATCGCAGGCTGGAGGCCGACGAGTCGTTGCCGACCATGCCGCCCTGGCATCACCAGGAGAACAAGTGGCGCGCCGCCCGCTACGGCCTGGACGCGGTGATCATCCTGGACGCCGACAGCAACGAACGCCTGGTCACCGAGGACCTCGACGACGTGCTCAACCGGCTGGAGCCGGTCGCCCGCAAGCTGCAGTGCGCCGACGAGCTGGCCGCGGTGGCCGACATCCCCCGCCACGGCGCGTCATACCAGCGTCAGCGCCGGGTGGCCGAGGAACACGACGGCGACCTGCGCGCGGTCGTCGACGCGCTGGTGGCCGAGCTGGAGATCTGATGACCGAACCTGTTGCGCTGCCGATGTTTCCGCTGGAGTCGGCGCTGCTGCCCGACCAGGACCTGCCGTTGCGGATCTTCGAGCCCCGCTACGGCGCGCTGGTGCGGCACTGCCTGGACACCGGCGAGCAGTTCGGGGTGGTGCTGATCGCCCGCGGCCGCGAGGTGGGCGGCGGTGACGCGCGCTGCGACGTGGGGGTGCTGTCCCGGATCGTCGACTGCGTCGACCAGGGCGCCGGCCGGTACTTGCTGAATTGCCGTACCGGGCAACGCATTCGGGTGTCCGAGTGGCTGCCCGACGACCCCTATCCCCGGGCAACGGTGATGCCGTGGCCCGACGAGCCCGGCGCCGTGGTGACGCCGGAGCAGCTGCGCGGCGTGGAAGACCGCGCGGTGGCGCTGTTCGAGCGGATCGCCCAGGCGCGCGGCATCACCCTGCCCGGGCGCGACCTGCTGCTGGGCCGCCACGATCCGGAACGCCCGCCCGGGCAACGCCTCTACGAGCTGGCCTCCCGCATCCCGATCGGCACAGCCGACCGCTACACGGTGCTCTGCGCGCCGTCGGCCGCCGAGCGCCTGGCCGCGCTGCGCGAGGCCGTGGACGCGGTGACCGAAGTGGTCGAGTTCCAGCTATCCGAATAGCGCTGCGCGACAGGAGCTTACGATGAAGGTTCAGCTGCAGGTCGACGGTTCGCCGGTGCGGGCGGCGGCAAGTGCCGCCGAGATCGCCGCGACCGGCGCCGACGGCCTGTTCACCTTCGAGGGTCAGCACGACGTCTTCTTCCCGCTGCTAATCGCCGCCGAGGCCACCGGGTGCGAGCTGATGACCAACGTGGCAATCGCCCCGCCGCGCAGTCCGATGCACCTGGCCTACGCGGCCTACGACCTGCAGCTCTACAGCGGCGGCCGGTTCCGGCTGGGGCTGGGCTCGCAGATCAAGGTGCACGTCGAAAAGCGTTACGGCAGTAAGTGGGAGCCGCCCGCGGCGCGGATGGCCGAGGCCATCTCGGCGATCAAGGCGATCTTCGCCGCGTGGGAAGGCCGGGCCCGCCTGGATTTTCGCGGTGAGTTCTACACGCACACCATCATGGCGCCCACCTTCGATCCCGGCCCCAACCCGTACGGGCCGCCGCCGGTGCTGCTGGGCGCGCTGGGTCCGATGATGACCCGCACCGCCGCCGAGGTCGCCGACGGGCTGCTGGTGATGCCGTTCAACAGCGCCCGCCACTTCGCCGAGCGCACCCTGCCCGCCATCGGCGAGGGGCTGCGCCGTTCGGGGCGGACCTTGACCGAGTTCCCGATCATCGCCCAGGCCATGGTGGCCGTCGGCCGCGACGAGGCCGACCTGGCGACGGCGATCGACGGGGTGGCCTCCCTCATCGCCTTTTACGGCTCCACGCCGGCCTACCTGCCGGTGCTGCAGGTCGAGGGTTGGGACGGCATCCAGCCCGAGCTCAACGCGCTGTCCAAGCAGGGCCGCTTCGCGCAGATGCGCGGGCTGATCACCGACGAGCTGGTGGCCCGGATCGGGATCGTGGGAACACCCGAGCAGTGTGCCGAGCAGATCGCCGCCCGGTTCGGCGAGCACGCCGACGAGGTGTGCTGTTACTTTCCGGGCTACACCCCCCGCCCCGCGGACGTCGCCGACCTGATCGGCGCCCTGCACCGGGTGCCGGCGCTGCCGTGACCGCCGACCTGACCGTCGAAATCGACTCGGGCGTCGCGGTTCTCACGCTCAACCGGCCCGAGCGGCTGAACGCCTACACCGCCGCGATGGGCGAGCTGCTGAGCCGCGCCTACCGCGAGTGCGACGAGGACGACGACGTCCGGGTCATCGTGCTGACCGGCGCCGGGCGCGCCTTTTGCGCCGGGGCCGACTTCTCCGGCGGCGCAAGCCCGTTCGACGCCCCGGCCGGCGACGGCGCCTTCACCGCCTCACCGATCACCCCGGCGGCGTTCGAGTTGCGCAAACCGGTGATCGCCGCGGTCAACGGCCACGCCGTCGGGATCGGCCTGACCATCGCGTTGCAGGCCGACATCCGCATCGTCGCCGCGGACGCCAAATACGGTGTGGTGCAGGTGCGCCGGGGTGTGCTACCCGACTGCATGGCGCACTGGACGCTACCCCAGTTGACCAACCTGGGGGTGGCCGCCGAGCTGCTGCTCACCGGGCGGATGTTCGGCGGCGCCGAGGCGGCCGCGCTCGGCGTCGCCAACCGCGCGCTGCCCGCCGATCGGGTGCTCGACGAGGCGATGGCGCTGGCCCGCGACATCGCCGTCAACGTGGCGCCGATGTCGGCGGCGCTGTGCAAACGCCTGCTGTGGGACAGCGCGATCAATCGCTACCCACCGCGACAGGTCGCCGCGCTGGAAACCCTGCTGCACGAACGGGTGATGGGAGGCGCCGACGCCGCCGAGGGCGTCGCCGCGTTCCGCGAGCACCGGGCGCCGCGCTTCACCGCGCGGCTGTCGTCGGAGTGGGAGCCGCTGCCGGAGCCATGACGGCGGCGCGCCGCATCAGCCGCGGCGCCGCCCGGCGATGCAGCGGACCGACCAGTGCCCACACCGCCCGGGCGGCGATCGGGCGGCGGTAGCGCACCCGCGTGGTCAGGGCGGCGCGCCGATCGTCGTGACGGCGCAAGGTCAGCTCGCCGCACAGCAGCGGCCCGCGCGCGGCGAGCACGACTTCGTCGCGAGCCGAACGGACGATCGTCCACCCGCCCAGCCGCAGCACGTGCCGGTGCACCCAGCGCACCGCGTCGCCGCCCGCGCCCGGACGCCCCACCGCGTCGCGAAAGGTCTCCTCGGCGCTGCGCGAATCCCCTTGGGGCAGAGGTGCTTCGAACACGTCGGTGTAGTCGGCCCGCGCGGCGGCCCGGGCGACACGGTTCAGCGTGCGCCGAACGACGATGCGGTGCCCGCCGGTGCCGATGACCAGCGCCCGGTAGGCCTTGCCGTGCACCCCCGGGAAGGCCGCCCAGGTGGCCGCCCGCAGCCGGGTGCGTGCCGGGCCGTCGAGCGCGTCCAGCTCGAACACCCACCGGTACACCGCGAACGGGTGGCGGCCCTTCAGCGCGAACCGCACCGGCGGCCGGGCCTCGTCCAGGGCGAAGCCCAGCGGCACGGTCGACGGGTCGCGCGGGTCGCGGCACAGCACCCGCAGCAGCGCCGCCCACGTGTCGTCGCGGTTGGCCTCGATGGTTATGGCATGCTCATCGATATAGGGTAATCGTTCCATATAGAAGGAATGTACTAGATCATGGCGCCTCCGCGGAAGCATGAAACCGATGTGATCCTCGACGCCGCCCGGGCTCTGGTGCTCGACGGCGGGCCGCGCACGGCCAGCGTGGCAGCGATCGCGACAGCCAGTGGCGCGCCGGCGGGCACGCTGTATCACCGGTTCGGCAACCGCGACGGCATCCTGACCGCGGCGTGGCTGCGGGCGCTGGAACGCTTCCAGGCCCGGGCGCTGGCCGCCGACGGCGACACCCCGGAGGACACCGCGGTGGCGATGGCCGTGGCCGCGGTCAGCTTCGCCCGCGCCCTGCCCGACGACGCCCGGCTGCTGCTGACGATCCGCCCGGGCGACCTGCTCGACGGCGAGCCCGACGCTGCGTTCCGGCAGACGCTGGCCGCGATGAACGCCCCGCTGACCCAGCGGCTGGCGCAGTTGGCCCGGCACCTGTACGGGAACGCCCGGCCGCGATCGGTCGACGCCGTCGCCCGCGCCGTCGCCGACCTGCCGTATGCCGTGGTGCGCCGTCACGCGCACGACGACCCGATGCCGTCCTGGCTCGAAACCGACGTGGCCGCGTCGGCCCGGGCCGTGCTACGGAGCTTCGGCGAACGCCCGTAGCGACGCGACCTGCGCGGGATCCAAAGAGGGACGGACGTTTTCGCGAGCCGCGGCGAGGTCGGCGGCCGTCACGTCGGTGGCGTCGATGGACCGGCGCATGGCCGTCAGCGCGGCCTCGCGCAGCAGCGCCACGCAGTCGGCGGCGCTGTAGCCGTCCAGGCCGGCGGCCAGCTCGTCGAGGTCGACGTCAGCGCTCAGCGGAATCGATTTGCCCGCGGTGCGCAGGATTTCGCGCCGCGCCGCGGCGTCGGGCGGCTCCACGAACACCAGCCGCTCCAGCCGGCCCGGCCGCAGCAGCGCGGGGTCGATGAGGTCGGGCCGGTTGGTGGCGCCCAGCACCACGACGTCGCGCAGCGGGTCGACGCCGTCCAGCTCGGTCAGCAGCGCGGCCACCACCCGGTCGGTCACCCCGGAGTCGAAGCTCTGCCCGCGCCGCGGGGCCAGCGCGTCCACCTCGTCGAGAAAGATCAGCGCGGGCGCCGAATCGCGGGCCCGCCGAAACAGTTCGCGCACCGCCTTTTCCGAGCTGCCCACCCACTTGTCCATCAGCTCGGAGCCCTTGACGGCGTGCACCGACAGCTGGCCGGTGCTGGCCAGCGCGCGCACCACGAAGGTCTTGCCGCAGCCGGGCGGCCCGTACAGCAGCACCCCGCGCGGCGGCTGCACACCCAGCCGGGCGAACGTGTCCGGATGCTGCAGCGGCCACAACACCGCCTCGGTGAGCGCCTGCCGGGCCTGCGCCATGTCACCGACGTCGTCGAGGGTGATGTCCCCGACGCTGACCTCTTCGGCGGCCGAGCGGGACAGCGGCCTGATCACGCTCAGCGCGCCGGTGAGGTCCTCCTGGTGCAGCGCGGGGGGACGGCCGTCGGAGCTGGCCCGCGACGCCGCCCGCAGCGCCGCCTCGCGGATCAGCGCGGCCAGGTCGGCGACGACGAAACCCGGTGTGCAAGAAGCAATTTCATCCAAATCGAGGCCATCGGTGGGCACGTTGCGCAGCAGCGACTCCAGCAGGGCCTTGCGGGTGGCGGCGTCGGGCAGCGGCAGGCTCAGCTCCCGGTCGCACAGGTCCGGCGCGCGCAGCCTGGCGTCGAGCTGGTCGGGGCGCGCCGAGGTGGCGATCAGGGCGACACCCTCGCTGGCCACCGCGCCGCGCAGCTCGGCGAGGATCAACGAGGCCACCGGCTCGGCGGTGGCCGGCAGCAGGGCGTCGACGTCGGTGATCAGCAGCACGCCGCCGCCGTCGCGGACCGTCTGCACGGCCGAGGCCACCGCCTTGAGCCGGTCGTCGGCGCCCAGCGCGCCGACCTCCGGGCCGTCCAGCGTGACCAGCCGGCGATCCCCGCACACCGCGCGCACCAGCGTCACCTTGCCCACCCCGGCCGGGCCGGTCACCAGCACGCCCAGGAAGGTGGCCGCGCCCAGGGTCTTGAGCAGGTGCGGCTCGTCCAGCGCGAGCTTGAGCCATTCGACCAGCTTGGCGGCCTGCGGCTGGCAGCCCTTGAGCTCCTCGACCACCGTCTGCGGGCGGGCCACCTCGACCGAGACCCGCGACGCCGCCGCGGGCGCCGCCCCGGCGCCCCAGCCGACCAGCGAGTTGGGTTGCACGCTGACCGGCCCGTCCGGGTCGACGCCGGTGACGGTCAGCAGCTCGGAGGTCCAGCTGATGCCCACCGCGGCGGCCAGCGCGCGGGTCGCCTCGGACGTCGAGGTGCCGGGCCCGAGGTCGCGGGGCAGCAGCGACACCGCGTCGCCGACGGTGAGCACCTTGCCCAGCAGCGCCTGACGCAGCGTGACCGGTGACACCGACCGGGTGGTCAGCGGCGAGCCGGACAGGGTCACCGACCGCGCGCCGTACACGGTGACCGGGCTGACCACCACGGCGGTCCCGTCGCGCAGGCCGGCGTTGGACAGCGTCACGTCGTCGAGCAACACGGTGCCGGAGGGTATTTCGGGGCCGGCCAGGCCGGCCACCGCCGCGGTGGTGCGCGAACCGATCAGCGACACCGCGTCCCACTCCCGAATGCCAAGGGCCGCAACGGCACTCGCGTGCAGGCGGACGACGCCGCGACGGGAGTCGACGGCCGAGGTGTTCAGCCGGGCGGTCAGCGTGAGTTGACGCGCCGAGCCGGAACCGGTCACGGCACGCGCCTGCCCGGCTTGCGCAGGCCCAGCCGCGTCACCGACCGGCGGTTGGGCTGTGCCCGGCGGATCGCCCGCCGGGCGGCGCGGCGCTGCTTGGGCGCCTCGTCCCACGCCTCGGGGTGCGCGGCCAGCCAGCGCTGGTTGCGCACCGCGAACGGCACGTGGCACAGGTAGGCGACGATGATCACCCAGATCAGCACGTAGGGCGCCAGCACCGCCGCCGCCGCGCAGATCGCCAGCACCGCCAGCAGCGGCGCCGCCCAACTCGGCGGCACCGCCACCGCGTGCATCTTGCGCATCGGGATCTTGCTGACCATCAGGATCGACGTCCCGGTGATCCAGATGCACAAAAACAGCGGGGACGTCCACCAGCCGTCGCCGAACTGCAGCTTGAGTCCGATCAGGCCGATCATCGACACCGCGCCGGCCGGCGCCGGCATGCCGATGAAGAACTCGTGGGTGTAGGCGGGCTGGCTGCCGTCGTCCAGCAGCGCGTTGAACCGGGCCAGCCGCAACACCACGCACACCGCGTAGAGCAGGATCGCCACCCACCCGGCCGGCGACGTGGTCAGCAGCGTCACGTAGAGCACGATCGCCGGGGTCACCCCGAAGTTCACCGCGTCGGCCAGCGAGTCGATCTCCTCGCCCATCCGGGACTGAGCGTCCAGGATCCGCGCCACCCGGCCGTCCAGCCCGTCCAGGATCGCGGCCGCCGCGATCAGCGCCATCGCGGCCTTGGGCTGGTGCTCGAGGGCGAACCGGATCGAGGTCAGCCCCGCGCACACCGAGAGCACCGTCATCGCGCTGGGCAGGATCTGCAGATTGACTGCCCGGCGGCCGCGCGGCTTGCTGATCATGGCAGCTCGGCCAGCACGGTCTCGCCGGCGATGGCGCGTTGGCCGACGGTCACCAGCGGCTGTGCGCCCGCCGGCAGGTAGGTGTCCAGCCGGGAGCCGAAGCGGATCAGGCCGTAGGTGTCGCCGATCGACAGCTTGTCGCCGACGTGCGCGTCGCAGATGATGCGCCGCGCCAGCAGCCCGGCGACCTGGACCGCGACCACCTCCGCGCCGCCGGGGGTGCGGATGCGCAGGCTGGTGCGTTCGTTCTCGGTGCTCGCGGCCGCCAGGTCGGCCGACCCGAACCGGCCCGGCCGGTGCTGCACGTCGATCACCTCGCCGCTGACCGGGGCCCGCTGCACGTGGGCGTCCAGCAGCGACAGGAAAATGCTGACCCGCGGCAGCGCCACGTCGCCCATGCTCAATTCGGCGGGCGGGGTGGCGACGTCGATCACGCAGATCTCGCCGTCGGCGGGCGCGACGATCGCGCCGGGCCGGGCCGGCGGCACCCGGGGCGGGTGCCGGAAGAATCCCGCGCACGCCCCCGCCGCCAGCAGGCCGCCCGGCGCAGCCAGCGGTGCCGGCGCCCGGCCAGCGCCAGCGCCAGCCCGGCGCCGACGAACGGCCGGCCGGCCGGATGCACCGGCGGGATGGCGGAGCGCACCAACTCCAGCGCATGCTGGGGGCTGAAACCGGGGTCGGAAGCCGAGGGGCCGATGGTGCGGGGGCGTCGTGCCACGCGGCCATCTTACGGAGCCGGTGACGGATTCGTCGCCGCCCGCGAAGGGAACGTTCACCGTCGAGATGCTGAGTCGGGCCAAACGCGGTGTCACCGCGGTGTTCGTTGCTCACGGCCTGCTGTTCGCGTCGTGGGCCGCCCACATTCCGCAGGTCAAAGCCGGACTCGGCCTGGACGACGCCGCGCTGGGCACGGCGTTGTTCGGCGCTCCGCTGGGCTCGGTGCTGGCCACGCTGGCCGGCCACTGGGCGCTGCCGCGCTGGGGGAGCCACCGGCTGATCCCGGTCACCGTCGCCGGCTACGCGGCGGCCGGGACGACGGTGGGGCTGGCCCGGTCCGGGCCGGCGCTGTTCGCGGCGCTGGCGTTGTGGGGGATGTTCCAGGGCGCGCTGGACGTCGCGATGAACACCCAGGCCGGCACGGTCGAACGGCGCGCCGGGGCGCCGATGATGGCGCGCTTTCACGGGATGTGGAGCCTGGGCACCCTGGCCGGGGCGCTGATCGGGGCGGCCTGCGTCGGCGCCGGCATCGGCCTGACCGCTCAGCTGACGGTGCTCGGGGCGGTCGTGCTCCTCGTGGTGGTAATGCTGACCCGACGCCTGCTGCCGGACGCGGCCGATTCCGTGGCCGCGCCGCCGGAACCGGCCGCGGGCCGGCGGGTGACGCCGGCGGTGGCGATCCTGGCGGCCGTGTCGTTCGCGTCGTTCCTGTGCGAGGGAGCGGCCACCGACTGGTCGGCCACCTACCTGCGCGACGTCGTCGGCGCCGGCCCGAGCGTGGCCGCGGCGAGCTACGCGGCCTACACCCTGACCATGGTCGTCACCCGGTTCGCCGCCGGCCGGCTACACGCGCGGCTGCCCAGCCGCCGGTTGCTGCCGGCGCTGGCGGTGCTGGCCGTGGCGGGCATGAGCGTGACGCTGGCAACCGCCGACGCGGCCGCCGGGGTGCTCGGGTTCGCCGCGCTGGGCGTCGGCGTCGCGCTGCTGGTGCCCACCGCGTTCAGCGCGGCCTACGGCGCCCGCGGCGCCGGATCGGCGATCGCGATCGTGGCCGCCACCGGCTGGCTGGGCTATCTGCTGGGCCCGCCGCTGATCGGCCACCTGTCCGAGTGGGTGGGCCTGTCGGGGGCGCTGGTCACCATCCCGGTGATGATGACGATCGTCGCCGTCGCCATCCGCTACACGCCGGCCTTCGACACCGCCGACGAATTCCATCGAGCGCCCGCCGGCTGAATCGGGCTAGCGCAGATCCCACACCTCGAGGGTGGTCCCCTCGGGCACCTCGACGACGTCTTCGGGGATGTCCAGCAGCCCGTTCGCCGACGCCAGCCAGCGCAGGTGATGCGAGGCCGGCGGGCCGTAGCTGACGACGGTGCCGGCGTCGTCGTCGAGCACCGCGCGGCGGAATTGGCGTTTGCCGCGCGGCGAGGTGAGCGACTCGGCGAGCACCGCCGACCGGTGCGGGCGTTCGGGATCGGGCAGGCCCATCGCGGCGCGCAGCGCCGGGCGGATGAACACCTCGAAGGACACCAGCGCGCTGACCGGATTGCCGGGCAGCGTGACGATGGTCGCCCCGGCCACCCGTCCCACGCCCTGCGGCATGCCCGGCTGCATGGCCACCTTGACGAACTCCACGCCCTGATCACCCTCGCGCCCGAAGGCGTCCTTGACCACCTCGTAGGCGCCGGCGCTGACGCCGCCGCTGGTGATGATCAGGTCGGTGCCGGCCGCATACCGGTCGATGATCGAACTGAACTGTGCCACCTCGTCCTCGGCGGTCGTGACGGCCACCAGCTCCGCGCCGGCGTCGCGCACGGCCCCGGCCAGCATGATCGAGTTGGACTCGTAGATCTGCCCCGGCCGCAGCGCGGCGCCCGGGGCCACCAGCTCCGATCCCGTCGAGATGACCAGCACCCGCTGCCGCGGGATCACCGACAGCTCGGCGATGCCCAGCGCCGCGGCCAGCCCGAGCACCGCCGGCGTCACCACCTGCCCGCGGCGCAACACGGTGGTGCCGGGGGAGACGTCCTCGCCGGCGCGGCGGATGTGCTTGCCGGGTTCGCGCGGCGCCCGGATCGACACCACGTCCACGCCGCCGTCGGTGTCCTCCACCGGCACGACGGCCGTCGCCCCGGCCGGCACCGGCGCGCCCGTCATGATCCGGTGCGCGGTGCCCGGCTGCAGCGTCAGCTCGTCGGTGCGCCCGGCCGGAATGTCCTCGGCGACCGGCAGCACGACCGGCCGCTCGGGGGTGGCGCCCGCGATGTCCTCGGCGCGCACCGCGTAGCCGTCCATCGCGGAGTTGTCGAACACCGGCAGCGCCAGCCCCGCCACCACGTCCTCGGCCAGCACCAGGCCCTGGGCCTGCGCCAGCGGCACCGCGACCGGCGGCCGGGCGCGGATCAGCCCGGCCACCACCCGCTGGTGTTCGGCGACGGAGCGCATCGCGGCCATGGACGTCAGACCGGGAAGTGGACGCCGGTGAGTTCTTCGGACACGGCCCACAGCCGGCGCTGCAACTGCTCGTCGTGCGACTGGGCGCTGGACTCGACCAGCTTCGGGCGCCCGCGCTGCTCGAGGAAGCCGTCCGGACCGTAGTACTGCGCGCCCTGCACGGCCGGATCGGTGGCGGCCCGCAGCGTCGGCAGCGCGCCCATCGCCGGGCTCTGGAACAGCACCGGCCCCAGCACCGCCTGCACCGGCCGGAAGATGCCGGGCAGGTGGCGGGCCAGCTCGGTGTTGGAGCCGCCGGGGTGCGCGGCGACCGCGATGGTCTTCGCGTCCGGGGCGGCCGCCAGCCGGCGCTGCAGCTCGTAGGTGAACAGCAGGTTGGCCAGCTTGGACTGGCCGTAGGCGGCGACCCGGTCGTAGCGGCGCTCCCAGTGCAGGTCGTCGAAGTGGATGGCCGCGCGCAGCCGGTGGCCGAGGCTGCTGACCGTCACCACCCGCGAATCCCGCACTCCCAGCAGGTGATCGAGCAGCAACCCGGTCAGCGCGAAGTGCCCCAGATGGTTGGTGCCGAACTGCAATTCGAAACCGTCCTCGGTGACCTGCTTGGGCGTCCACATCACGCCGGCGTTGTTGATCAGCAGGTCGATGCGCGGGTAGGCCGCGCGCAGCGCCTCGGCGGCAGAACGCACCGAGGCCAGCGAGGCCAGGTCCAGCTGCTGCAGCGTGACGTCGGCGTTCGGGCTGGCGGCCACGATCCGCGACAGCGCCGCGTTGCCCTTCTCCAGGTCGCGGACCGCGAGCACGACGTGGGCGCCGCGGTGGGCCAGCACGGCGGCCGTCTCGTAGCCGATGCCGGTGTTGGCGCCGGTGATGACGACGACGCGGCCGCTCTGATCACCGACGTCGGCCTCCGACCAGTCGCGGTGCCGTTTGTCGTGGGGAGCCATGGCCCACAACATACTCACCGACCGGGACGCGCTATTGAACCCAGAAGTTGTCGTGCCGGGCGAACCATTCCCGGCGTTCCTCGTCGGTCATGTCGGCCAGCGCGGCGAAGCCTTCGAAGTAGGCCTCGCGCGGCGCGCCGGGCGCGAACAACATCAGGATCGACGCGGGGTCGTCGGCCTCGTTGCGGAAGCCGTGCACCCCGCCGGGCGGGACGTAAAGGAAGTCGCCCTGGTGCCCGTCGGTCCACTCGGTGCCGTCGTAGAGCTTCATCGTGCCGGAGAGCACGAAGAACGCCTCGGACATGGCGCGGTGGAAATGCGGCCCGGGCCCGCCGCCGGCCGGGGCGATGTCGACCCGGTACAACCCGTAGTCGCCGGCGGTGTCGTGCTGGTTGGCCAGGTAGTGGTACTTGACGCCGGCGGTCTGGTAGTCGGGCGGTTCGTCGGCCCGCTTGAGCCAGGCGCTGGTCTCCGGCTGGTCTTTCGTGTAGCGGGCGGGCGGATAGGGCGGCACGACGAGGGACATGAGGTCCAGCCTGCCAGTTAGCATCGCCAAGGTGGAGGCCTCCGAGGACGTGCGGGTGCGACGGCTGCTGGACGCCCAGGACAAGGCGGCGCAGCTGTTCGACGAGATCGAGCGGCGCGGCATGATCCGCCCGGGAGTGGCCGAACGGCAGCTCTCGGACGAGATCCACGACCTGGCCGGGGCGATGTTCGGGGTGCGCCAGCACTGGCACCGGCGGATCGTGCGGGCCGGCCCCAACACCCTGCAGCCGTTCCAGGAACGCCCGCCGGACCGCACGATCGCCGCCGACGACATCGTCTTCCTCGACCTGGGGCCGGTCTTCGAGGAGTGGGAGGCCGACTTCGGGCGTACCTTCCTGCTCGGCGACGACCCGCACAAGAAGGCCGTTCGCGATGCGCTGCCGCGGGTGTGGCAGGCCGGGCGGGACCACTTCGCCGGCCACCCCGACGTCACCGGGGCCGAGCTGTTCGACGCCGTCGTCGCGGTGGCGCGGGCCGAGGGTTTCGAGTGGGGCAGCCACATCGCCGGGCATCTGATCGGAGAGTTCGCGCACAAGAAGATCGCCGGGCCGGGCATCGAGTGGTACATCATGCCCGGATCGGACAAGCCGATGCGCCGCACCGATCCCCGCGGCCGCACCTGCCACTGGATCCTGGAGATCCATCTGGTGGACCGCCGGCGCGGTTTCGGCGGCTTCTACGAGCAGCTGCTCGACCTGCCCTAGTTGCGCCCCGACCTGTTCTTGCACTCGGCATGGGCGAGTGCTAAGAATGACTTGGCACTCGCGACCAGTGAGTGCTAGGTCGGGACGGTGAGGCTCGGCTCTGTCGTCGCCCGACGGCAGCAGCCTGGTCGTCCGTCGCGGGCACTGCACCCGGCCAGGACGTGTCATCCCCAATCCGGAGGAATCACTTCGCAATGGCCAAGACAATTGCGTACGACGAAGAGGCCCGTCGCGGCCTCGAGCGGGGGCTCAACGCCCTCGCCGACGCGGTAAAGGTCACGTTGGGCCCCAAGGGTCGCAACGTCGTCCTGGAGAAGAAGTGGGGTGCCCCCACGATCACCAACGATGGTGTGTCCATCGCCAAGGAGATCGAGCTGGAGGACCCGTACGAGAAGATCGGCGCCGAGCTGGTCAAGGAAGTCGCCAAGAAGACCGACGACGTCGCCGGTGACGGCACGACGACGGCCACGGTGCTCGCCCAGGCGTTGGTCCGCGAGGGCCTGCGCAACGTCGCGGCCGGCGCCAACCCGCTGGGTCTCAAGCGCGGCATCGAGAAGGCCGTCGAGAAGGTCACCGAGACCCTGCTCAAGTCGGCCAAGGAGGTCGAGACCAAGGACCAGATCGCTGCCACCGCGGCCATCTCCGCGGGCGACCAGTCGATCGGCGACCTGATCGCCGAGGCGATGGACAAGGTCGGCAACGAGGGCGTCATCACCGTCGAGGAGTCCAACACCTTCGGCCTGCAGCTCGAGCTCACCGAGGGTATGCGGTTCGACAAGGGTTACATCTCGGGCTACTTCGTCACCGACGCCGAGCGTCAGGAAGCCGTCCTCGAGGACCCGTTCATCCTGCTGGTCAGCTCCAAGGTCTCGACCGTCAAGGACCTGCTGCCGCTGCTGGAGAAGGTCATCCAGGCCGGCAAGCCGCTGCTGATCATCGCCGAGGACGTCGAGGGCGAGGCCCTGTCCACCCTGGTCGTCAACAAGATCCGCGGCACCTTCAAGTCGGTGGCCGTCAAGGCGCCCGGCTTCGGCGACCGCCGCAAGGCGATGCTGCAGGACATGGCCATCCTCACCGGCGGCCAGGTCATCAGCGAAGAGGTCGGCCTGTCGCTGGAGAGCGCCGACATCTCGCTGCTCGGTAAGGCCCGCAAGGTCGTCGTCACCAAGGACGAGACCACCATCGTCGAGGGCGCCGGTGACTCCGACGCCATCGCCGGCCGGGTGGCCCAGATCCGCACCGAGATCGAGAACAGCGACTCCGACTACGACCGCGAGAAGCTGCAGGAGCGGCTGGCCAAGCTGGCCGGCGGCGTGGCGGTCATCAAGGCCGGCGCCGCGACCGAGGTCGAGCTCAAGGAGCGCAAGCACCGCATCGAGGACGCGGTCCGCAACGCCAAGGCGGCCGTGGAAGAGGGCATCGTCGCCGGCGGTGGCGTGGCCCTGCTGCACGCGATCCCGGCGCTCGACGAGCTGAAGCTCGAGGGCGACGAGGCGACCGGCGCCAACATCGTCCGGGTGGCCCTCGAGGCTCCGCTGAAGCAGATCGCCTTCAACGGTGGCCTGGAGCCCGGCGTGGTGGCCGAGAAGGTCCGCAACTCGCCCGCCGGTACCGGCCTCAACGCCGCCACCGGTGAGTACGAGGACCTGCTCAAGGCCGGCGTTGCCGACCCGGTGAAGGTGACCCGCTCGGCGCTGCAGAACGCGGCGTCCATCGCGGGGCTGTTCCTAACCACCGAGGCGGTCGTCGCCGACAAGCCGGAGAAGGCGGCCGCTCCCGCGGGCGACCCGACCGGCGGCATGGGCGGCATGGACTTCTGAGTCCGTTACGGAAAAGCCCGGTCCCTCGAAATCTCGAGTGGGCCGGGCTTTTTCGTGCCCGCGTCGGGCCTGGTTTACCGCGCCGAGCGTGGGGGCTACGTTCGTCCACACCCCGGAATTCGTGCACAGCCCCCACGCTCGGCGCACCCGCCGCGCGTGTGCGGCGGCGAATATGCCGGCATGTCCCCGTTTCTGGGCAGCGACGCCCTGCACCGCGGCGCGGTGACCCGCAGTCAACTGCGAACGCGGTATCGCAAGGTGTTCCGCGACGTCTACATCGCGAAAGACGCCGAGCTGACGCCGGCCGGCAAGGCGCGCGCGGCGTGGCTGTCGACCGGTGCGACACTGGCCGGTTTGTCCGCCGCGGCGATCCATGGCACCAAGTGGCTCGATGCGGCCGCGCCCGCCGAAATCGTGCGCGCGGATCGGCACGGTCAGCGCGGCATCCTCGTGCGCAGCTACACGCTGGCCGATGACGAGGCGGACACCGTGTCCGGAATGCGGGTGACGACCGCCGCCCGGACGGCGTTCGACATCGGTTGCGGCCTGCCCGCCGCCAAGGCGCTGCCGATCCTCGACGCGTTACTCAACGCGACGGGTATCAAGCCCGCCGACGTCGTCGCTGTGGCCGACCGGCACCGGGGCGCCCGCGGCATTCGGCGGCTGCGCGCCTCGCTGGAGCTGGCCGACGGCGGTGCGGAGTCTCCGCAGGAGACCAGGTTGCGGGTGCTGCTGGTGCGGGCCGGACTGCCGAAGCCGCAGACGCAGATCGAGCTGCGAGAGCTGCGCGTTCGGGTGGACATGGGGTGGCGGGAGTGGAAGGTCGCCGTCGAGTACGACGGGATCCAGCACTGGGACGATCCCTCTCAGCGGGCCTGGGACATCGAGCGAATCGCGTTGCTCGAGGCGGCCGGCTGGGCCGTGATCAGAGTCAGCGCGGCGATGTTGTCGCGGCCGCAGGTGATCGTCGAGCGCGTCACGGCCAAGCTCGCCGAGCGTGGGGCCTACGGTCGACCGCGAGCGAGTTCCCGTGCGTAAGGCCCACGCTCGGCGCCCGTAGGGTGAGCGTTATCCCGTTGTGGTGCAACGTGATTGCTCATAGCGGCGACGCGGGTCACTCCAAGACGCTTGCCGACACCTGCTGACTCATCCAGACATTTGTGGGGTGTTCAATCGTCGAGCACAGCCAGCGACCAGCACTATCCGGCCAGCTCACGCGCGATCGAGGCGTTGGCAACCACGGAGCGTTTTTTGCGCTGATCAACCCACGTTCACATGTGAGTGAGGCCCCAGACCCCCATACCGTCTAGGCCGGCAGCGAGAACACCACGCAGTCATGCAGACAGCCCTTGGCGGCGTCGGCCGAGTCGGCGTCGCGGTGCAACAGCGCGCGGGTGGGCGCCACCGCCAGCCGAACCGCGTCGCCGGCCTCGCTCACCTGCGCCGTGCCGTCGACGATCAGCGAGTAGCCGCCCGGCTCGGTCGGCGGCCACAGCAGGGTGACGTCGCGGCGCCGGGCCAGGTTCTGCTGAGTGCGGCCACCGATCAACCCGACGTCCAGGATCGACTCACGCAGCACCGGTTCGACCGTCACGGTGTGCGCGCGGTAGTCGTCGTCGACCGTGATCAGGTAGGCATACGGGTAGTCGGCCAGCGCGTCGGCCAGCGCCTGCAGATCGACCTTCTTCTTGCTGCGCATGATGTTCCACGATAGGCGCGCGCGGCGTCACTGCGGCGCGCGCGGCGCGAGAAACCCCGCGATGCGCGAGGTGTAGCCGCGGGCCACGGCGCCCGAGCCGGCCGGGCGGGTGACGGCGGTGCTGGCATTGGAGAACCCGAGGTTCTGCAACACCTCATTCCACGGCGGCAACTTCGCCACGGCCGCCGAGGCGTCGGCGTGGTAGCCGAACATCGCCGCCACGTCCGAGGCCCACATCTGCTCGTAGGCGGCCTCGATGTCGGCGATCGCCGGTGTGTTCTGGCCCAGCCAGTTGGTGGCGGCCAGCGCCTGCACCAACGCCCGGTTGGCGGCCACCACGGCGGGCTGCACGGTGGCCGCCAGGGCCACCTCGAACGCCGTCGCGATGGCCGAGGCCTGGTGCGACACCTCCTCGGCCTGCGCGGCGGCCGCGGACAGCCAGCTCACGTATTGGTTGGCGACGGTCATCATGGCCGCCGACGACGCGCCCTGCCACGACCCGCTGGCCAGATCCGACGTGACCGAAGAAAACGACTGTGCCGACGACGCCAGCTCCTCGGCCAGGCCGTCCCACGCCGCCGCGGCAGCAAGCAGCGGCCCGGGACCAGGACCGGAATAAATTAGTGCCGAGTTGACTTCTGGCGGCAACCACGCAAAATGCGGGTTCGTCACGGACCCAACTTAGCTGGTATATGCCACTTTTGGGGCGTTATCGCAAGGGTGCCGGGCCGGGCCGGCGGCCGCGCACCAACTTGCCCGGACGCGCGGCGGTGGGCACCCCGTTCTCGGCGATGATCTCCCCGGACACGATGGTGGCGACGTAGCCGTCGGCGGTCTGATCCAGGCGCCGCCCGCCCGCCGGCAGGTCGTGACTGATCACCGGCTTGTGCAGCCGCAGCGCGGCGTGGTCGATGACGTTGAGGTCGGCCTTGTAGCCCACCGCGATGCGGCCGCGGTCGCCCAGCCCTGCCACCCGCGCGGGCACCGAGGTGAGCCGGCGCACCGCGTCGGCCACGCTGAACCGCCCCGACTTTCGGTCGCGCGCCCAGTGCGTCAGGAAGTAGGTCGAGTAGCTGGCGTCGCAGATCATCCCGTAGTGCGCGCCGCCGTCGCCCAGACCCAGCACCACATCGTCGCGGTGCAGCAGCTCCCCGACGGTGTCCAGCGAGTTGCCCTGCAGGTTGCTGGTCGCCACCAGCAGCATGGCCCGGCCGTCGTCGTCGAGCAGCCGGTCGTAGGCCTCCTCCATCGGATCCACGCCGCGGGCGCGGGCCCGGGCCGCGATGGACGTCGACGGGTCGGGCTCGTAATCGGGGTTGTCGCCGAGCGGGTAGATCCAGTCCCACATCTGGGCCACGTACAGGATCGGGTGGCCCTCGCCGGGCTTGTCGGCCAGGATGCGGGCCCGCACCTCGGGCTTGCGCATCTGTGCGACCCGCTCGGCCAGCGGCAGGTGCGCGATCTCGCGGTAGCTGGGGTAGAGCACGAATGGGTTTGCGCTCAACTGCAATCCGATGATCAACCCGATCGGGCGCGGCAACAGCTGCGCGGTGATGTCGCCGCCCGCCGCGTTGGCCTTCTCGATCATCGTGATGGCGTCCGGCCACGTCGGGTCACCGGAGTTGGCGACGACGAGGGTGAAGGTGAGCGGCAGGCCGACGTCCTCGGCGACGTCGAACACCGTCTGCAGCACCGGCTGGTAGCCGGCGGCCGGGATGTCGGGAACGAACTGCAGCAGGCCGCCGCCGCCGTCCACCACACCCCGGGCGATCTGCTCGATTTCCTCCCGGGCGGCGTCGTAACTCGGGATGGGAGAACCACTTTCGGTCTTGTGGATGGTCAGCCGCGACGAGGCGAAACCCAGTGCGCCCACCTCGACCGCCTCCTTGGCCAGCGCCCGCATCTTCGCCAGGTCCTCCGCGGTGGCCGGCTCCCGGTCGGCGCCGCGCTGACCCATCACGTACACCCGCAGCGGCGAATGCGGCAGATAGGCGGCCACGTCGATGTCACGCTTGCCGGCCTCGAGGGTGTCCAGGTATTCGGGGAACGTCTCCCACGTCCACGGCAGGCCGTCGGTCATCACGACGCCGGGGATGTCCTCGACACCGGCCATCACGTCGACCAGCACGTCGTGGTCGGACTGGCGGCACGGGGCGAAGCCGACGCCGCAGTTGCCCATCACCACCGTGGTCACCCCGTGCGCCGAGGACGGGGTCAGCCGCTCCGACCAGACGGCCTGGCCGTCGTAGTGGGTGTGCAGGTCCACGAAGCCCGGCGTGACCAGCCGCCCGGTGGCGTCGATCTCGCGGTTCGCGGTGGCCCCGTTCACCGCACCGACCGCCGCGATCACGCCGTCGCGCACCGCCACGTCGCCGACGTACGGCTCACCCCCCAGCCCGTCGACGATGCTGCCATTACGGATGATGAGGTCGTACGTCATTCAAACAATCTACGACCGTTCCCGCCGGTCGTGCCAGGATCTGTTCCGTGATCGATCACGTGGGAATCAACTGCGCCAACTACGCGGAATCTCAGCGGTTTTACGACGCCGTGCTGGGCACCCTGGGTTTCTCCCGGCAGCTGGATGTGGGGCCAGCCATCGGCTACGGCCGCGCGGGCAAACCGACGTTTTGGATCTCGGACGCGCTCGCGGGCCCCAACCGGGAGGTGCACCTGGCCTTCGAGGCCGCCGACGAGGACGCGGTGCGTGCCTTCCACCGGGCGGCCGTCGAGCTGGGCGCCGAGGTGCTGCACCCGCCGCGGCTGTGGCCCGAATACCACCCCGGCTATTTCGGTGCGTTCGTGCGCGACCCCGACGGCAACAACGTCGAGGCGGTCTGGCACGGCGCGTAGGGTCGGCCTTATGCGAGCTGACAGCGACGCCGTTACCCGAGAGCTGCTGCGCGACGCGTTCACCCGGCTGATCGAACACGTCGACGAACTCACCGACGGACTGACCGACAAGGTGTCGGGCTACCGCCCGACCCCCGACGCCAACAGCATCGCCTGGCTGATCTGGCACAGCGCCCGGGTGCAGGACATCCAGCTGGCCGACATCGCCGGGGTGGAGCAGGTGTGGACCCGCGACGGCTGGGTGGACCGGTTCGGGCTGGACCTGCCGCGCAACGACACCGGCTACGGGCAATCACCCGAGGACGTCGCCAAGGTGCGGGCGCCCGCCGACCTGCTGTCCGGCTACTACCACGCGGTGCACGAGCTCACCTGCGAATACATCGCCGGGGTGACCGCCGGGGAGCTGCGCCGCGTCGTGGACACCAACTGGGACCCGCCGGTGACGGCCAGCGCGCGGCTGGTGAGCATCATCGACGACTGCGCCCAGCACCTCGGGCAGGCCGCATACGTGCGGGGAATTCAGTAGATTCGCGGCCGTGCGATTCGCGGGCGTCGTGCTGGGGTGGCTGATCGCCACGCTGGCCCTGGCGGTGGCGGTGCCGGCGGGATGGGTGCAGCTGCACGTCGTCGACGCCGACGGCTATGCCGCGCTGGCCCGCCGGGCCGCCGCCGACCCGGCCCTGCAATCCGCCATGGCAGCCGAACTCACCACGCGGGCAATGGCTTTGATCGCCGAGCACGGCGGCGGCCGCTACCCGGTGGACGGTACGCAGGTGCACGACGCCGCTGCCGCGTTCACCGCGGGGCCGGCGTTTCCGCCGTTGTTCGCCCAGGCCAACCGCGCCGCGCACGCCTGGCTGTTCGACGGGTCCGGCGCGGGCGGCGACCAGTGGGCGGTCGATGTGGCCCCGATGCTCGACGACCCCTCGATCCGGCCGCTGCTGCGCCGGCACAACGTCGCGGTCCCGGCGAAACTGACTGTGCCGCTTACCGTTTCGGTGCCTCGGCAGGGCCGGCTCAGCGGGCTGACGCGCTGGGGGCCGTGGCTGAGCCTGGGGTCGGCGGCGCTGTGCGGGGTGGGCGCGCTGCTGACGCTGGCCGCCGCCCGGCGCCGCGGCAAGGCGCTCAGCAGCCTGGGCGTCGCGGCGCTGCTGGTCGGCGCGGCCGGATGGGCCGGCCTGGAGGCGGCCGGCCGCTACGTCAACGACGCGCTCAACCACACCACCGGCAACGTCCGCCGCATCGCCGAGGTGATGGTCGCGCACGCCGAATCCGGTGTGCACCAATGGCTCAACGCCACGCTGCTGGCCGGGGCGGCGCTGGCGGGGCTGGGCGTGCTGGTGGCGGTGCTGGGCGGCCTGGCCGGTGCGGCTAGCCGAAGGTGAACGAGAAGACCTGCAGCCCTGGGCTGACGCGCATGTCCAGCTGGTCGCGGTGCGCGGAGTCGTCGGCGACGATCCGGTGCAGGGTGGGCGCCCCGCCGATCGGCGTCGTGGTGGTCGTTCCGTCCCGGGTCACGGTCAGGGTGCCGGTGCCGCCGACGACGGCGTAGACGTCTTTGGCGGTGTAGTTCAGCCGGACCGCGCAGTCGTCGCCGGCCGCGGTGGCGCCCTGGTCGTCCAGCGTCCAGCGCCCGCGCAGCGCGAACCTGTCCTCGCCCAGGGTGGCCGGATAGCTCAGCGTCGCGGTGCCCGACCGGTAATCGCCGGTGCCGCCGTAGTTTCCGGCCTTGCCCACGCCCAGGTAGGTCTCCGGGGTGAGCCTGGACTGCGGCGTGGTGTCGGCGGTGTTCGCCGGGGCGGGTAGCCGCGCGCCGGGATGGGCGGCGGTGAGCAGTTCGCGGATCAGCCGTTCGGTGCCGTCGTAGTCGCCTTCGCCGAACTTGGTGTGCCGCACCTGCCCGGTCGCGTCGATCAGGTACTCGGCCGGCCAGTACAGGTTCCGGTAGTTGTTCCACGTCGCGTAGTCGTTGTCCAGGGCGATCGGATAGCCGATGTGCAGGTCGGCCGCGCCGCTGGCCACGTTGCCCGGGACCCGTTCGAAGGCGTATTCCGGGGTGTGCACCCCGATGACCAGGAATCCGCTGTCGTGATACCGGTCGTACCAATCGATTACGTGCGGGATGGCGCGCTGGCAGTTGATGCACGAGTAGGCCCAGAAGTCGATCAGGATCACCTTGCCGCGCACCGCCGCCGGGTCGAGCGGTTTGCCGTCCGGGGTGTTGAGCCAGCCGGTGATCCCGGTGAGCGCGGGCGCCGGCCCGCACCGCTGCAGCTCCGCCGACCCGTCGGAGCAGTCGGACAGCGCCCCGCCGGCGGCGACGTCGCCCGGGCTCAGCTGCAGCGCGCCGCCCTGGGTCGGCGGCGCCCCGGCGGGGCTCAGGCTGCGCTGAATGTCGTTGGCGCCCAACCGATTCTGCATCGCGGTGGTGTAGTCGGGGACGGCGCGCTGCAGCATCGCGGGCAGGTTGAACACCAGCGCGACGGCCAGCACGATCATCGCGATCCCGCCGGCGACCTGGATCGCCCGCTGCCGGCGGCGGAACGCCGCGACCCGCTGGGCGACGCGCCGGCCGGCCAGCGCGAAGGCCAGCAGCGGCAGCGCGTTTCCGGCGGCGAACGTCGCGGTCAACACCAGCGCGCCGGGGCCGATCGAGGAGGTGCCGCCGGCCACCACGATCGCGGCAAGCACCGGTCCGGCGCACGGCACGTACAGCGCGCCCAACGTCAGGCCCAGGCCGAAACCGTCTGCGCCGGGCCGACTTTCGCGCTGCGGCAGGTAGGCGAACGGTCGCTCGATCAGTTGCTGCAGCGGCGGGAAGATCAGTCCGAGCCCGATGACGGTCAGCACCACCAGGGCGGTCCACCGGATCGCATCCTGGGGCAGGTGCAGCGCCGTCAGCAGCGCCGAGCCGATCAGGGTGGCCACGCTGAAGCTGCACACCAGGCCCGCGATCACCAGGTAGGGCCGCGCCGCGGAGCCCACGCCGCGCCGGTCGCCGTCCATGCCGGACAGCAGTATCACCGGCAGCACCGGCAGGATGCACGGCGAGATCCCGGTGATCAGGCCGCCGAGGAACCCGATCAGGGCGATGGTCTGCACCCGTCCAGCTTGACGCGTCGCGGCGGGGCTCAGTGGCCAACGACAAATCACGCCACGTGCGTTATACAAATCACATAATGTGCGTTACGCTCGGCCGGTGGCGCAACTAACATTCCAGCGCGCCCGCACCGAGGAGAAGAAGCGCCAACGTGCGGAGGCCCTCGTGGAGGCGGCCCGTTCGCTGGCGCTGGAGACGGGCGTCGCGTCGGTCACGCTGACCGCCGTCGCCCGCCGCGCCGGGATCCACTACTCGGCGGTGCGCCGCTACTTCACCTCGCACAAGGAGGTCCTGCTGCACCTGTCCGCCGAGGGCTGGGTGCGGTGGTCGAACACGGTGTCGGACAAGCTCGCCCAGCCCGGCGCCGCGACGCCGTCGCGGATCGCCGAGACGCTGGCCGACGCCCTGGCCGACGATCCGCTGTTCTGCGACCTGCTGGCCAACCTGCACCTGCACCTGGAACACGAGGTGGACGCCGAACGCGTGGTCGAGGTCAAGCGGATCAGCACCGCCGCCACGCTGTCCCTCGCCGACTCCATCCAGCGGGCGCTGCCCGAACTCGGGCGCTCGGGGTCGCTGGACATCCTGCTGGCCGCCTACTCGCTGGCGGCCACGCTGTGGCAGGTGGCCAACCCCCCGGAACGGCTCACCGACGCCTACGCAGAGGAGCCGGAAGTCGTTCCGCCGGAATGGAATCTGGACTTCGCCTCCGCGCTGACCCGGCTGTTGACCGCCACGTGCATCGGCCTCATCCCGCAATCGGCATGATCGCAGAAAGGGGGGCGCGCCCATGACGACGACCGAGCCAAGGACCGAGCCGTTGAACAAGCAGGACTCCGCGGGCCGCGAGGGCGGCGAGACCGCCCGGCAGCGCGCCAGGAAGAAGGGGTTTCTGGGCCGTTTCTGGCTGGTGCTGACGATCGCGGCCGTCGTCGCGCTGTCGGGGTTCGTCGTCTACCGGTTGCACGGCATCTTCGGTGTGCACCCCGGGTCGTTCGGCGGCGGCACCTCGGGGGAGGTGCTCGACGAGTTCAACGCCAAGACCATCACGCTTCAGGTCTGGGGCCCGCCGGGCAGCACGGCAACCATCAACTATCTCGACGAAAACTCCCATCCGCAGCAGGCACTCAACGTGCCCTTGCCCTGGAGCAAAGTATTGAGTTCAACGAAACCCGGCATCCCGGCAAACCTGGTGGCGCAAGGAGACGGCAGCTGGATCGCCTGCCAGTTCGTGGTGAACAAGCACGACGGCAGCGGTGACGTCATCAAGACCCCGAATCGCTCGGATCCCAACCAGACCGTGAACGCGTTCGTCTACTGCCTGGACAAGTCCGCATGAGCGAGCCGGTCGAGGCTGCGCCGCGCGTCGATCAGCCGCTGATCCCGCCGTTCCTGCCGCGGATGATCCATCGGCTGGCCCTGCCGATCGTCCTGGTGTGGTTGGGCATCGTGTTCATCACCAACACGGTGGCCCCGCAGCTGGAGGTGGTCGCCAAAACCCACTCGGTGTCGATGAGCCCGACCGACGCGGCCTCCTTCCAGTCGATGATGAAGGTCGGAGCGACGTTCAAGGAGTTCAACTCCGACAACTCGGCCATGATCCTGCTGGAGGGCGACAAGCCCCTCGGGGCCGAGGCGCACCGCTATTACGACGAGATCGTCAGGCGCGTCGAGCAGGACAAGAAACACGTGCAGCACGTCCAGGATTTCTGGAGCGATCCGCTGACGGCGGCGGGTTCCCAGAGCCACGACCAGAAGGCCGCCTACGTCCAGGTGTACCTCGCCGGCAACATGGGCGGCGGCCTGGCGAACGAGTCTGCCCTGGCGGTGCGCAAGATCGTGGACTCGGTGCCCGCGCCGCCGGGAATCAAGGCGTATGTCACCGGCGCGGGTCCGCTGTTCGCCGACCAGTCCCACGCGGGTGAGAAGGGCGTCGCGGTCGTCACCCTCATCACCTTCGTGGTGATCATCGTGATGCTGCTAGTCGTCTACCGGTCGATCATCACCGTCGCGGTCATGCTGGGCATGGTGTTCATCGAGCTGGCGGCGGCCCGCGGTGTCGTCGCGACGCTCGGCAACTACGGCGTGATGGGGCTGTCGACCTTCGCCAACAACATGCTGGTGCTGATGGCGATCGCCGCCGGGACGGACTACGCGATCTTCGTGGTCGGGCGCTATCACGAGGCGCGTGGGCTGGGCGAAACCCGCGAGCAGGCGTTCTACACCATGTTCCACAGCACCGCGCATGTGGTGCTCGGATCCGGCCTGACCATCGCCGGCGCGATGTATTGCCTGAGCTTCTGCCGACTGCCGTACTTCCAGTCGCTGGGGGTGCCGTGTGCGGTCGGCATGCTGGTCGCGGTGTTGGCGGCGTTGACGCTGGCTCCGGCGATGCTGACGGTCGCCTCGTTCTTCAAGCTGATGGATCCGAAGCGCACGCTGCAGACCCGGGGCTGGCGCCGGATGGGCACCGCGGTCGTCCGCTGGCCCGCGCCGGTTCTGGCGGTGACGATCGCGGTCGCACTGGTCGGTCTGCTCGCCCTGCCCGGTTACAAGACGGACTACGACAACCGCCACTTCCTGCCGGCGGACACCCCGGCCAATGTCGGTTATGCCGCCGCGGACCGGCATTTCGACCAGGCTCGGCTCAATCCCGAGCTGTTGATGATCGAGACCGATCACGACCTGCGCAACCCGGCCGACTTCATCGTCCTGGACAAAGTCGCCAAGGCGGTCTTCCACATCCCCGGGATCGGCCGGGTGCAGACCATCACCCGGCCGTTGGGCACGCCGCTCGACCACAGCACGCTGGGTTTTCAGATGGGTGCGCAGGCCGCGGGGCGGCTGCAGACCCAGCACTACCAGGAGGAGCAGGCGAACAATCTACTCAAGCAGGCAGACGAGCTGCGCAAGACGATGGCGACGCTGCATGAGCAGATGCAGGTCACCCAGGACCTGAGCAACACCACCCACGAAACCACCAGGCTCACCAAGGAAACCGTGCAGATCACCGAGAGGTTGCGCGACGACATCGCCAACTTCGACGACTTCCTCCGGCCGATCCGCAGCTACTTCTATTGGGAGAAGCACTGTTACGACATCCCGGTCTGCTGGGCGCTGCGGTCGGTCTTCAACGCGCTCGACGGCATCGACCAAGTGGCCGAGAACATCGTGAACCTCAGCGCGAACCTGGACAAGCTGGACAGGATTCAGCCGAAGCTGGTGGCGCTGATCCCGCCGCAGATCGAGAGTCAGCAGCGCAACCTCGACACCATCATGTCGAACTACGCGATCACCCAGGGCCTCAACGACCAGGCCAAAGCGCAGGCCGACAACGCCACCGCCCAGGGCGATGCCTTCGACAAGGCGAAGAACGACGACACGTTCTACCTTCCGCCGGAGGCGTTCAAGAGCCCGGACTTCGCGCGAGGCCTGAAAAATTTCATCTCGCCCGACGGGCGCGCGGTCCGGCTGATCATCTCCCACGAAGGCGACCCGGCCAGTCCCGAGGGCATCAGGCACATCGAACCGATCAAGCAGGCCGTGCACGAGGCGATCAAGGGCACCCCCTGGGAGGGCGCCAAGGTCTACCTCGGCGGCACCGCCGCGACGTACAAGGACATGCACGACGGCTCCAACATCGACCTGTTGATCGCCGGAATCGCCGCGGCCACACTGATTTTCATCATCATGCTGGTGATCACCCGCAGCGTCGTGGCGGCCTTCGTGATCGTCGGTACGGTGTTGCTGTCGCTGGGCGCCTCGTTCGGCCTCTCGGTGCTGCTGTGGCAGTACCTCCTGGGCCTGAAGTTGCACTGGATGGTGCTGGCGATGGCGGTCATCCTGCTGCTGGCGGTCGGCTCGGACTACAACCTGCTGTTGATCTCGCGGTTCAAGGAGGAGATCCACGCCGGGCTCAAGACCGGGACGATCCGCGCGATGGCCGGTTCGGGCTCGGTGGTGACCTCCGCCGGTCTGGTGTTCGCCGCCACCATGGCCACGTTCATGTTCAGCCCGCTGCTGGTGATGGCCCAGGTGGGTACGACGATCGCGCTGGGCCTGCTGTTTGACACCCTGATCGTGCGGTCGTTCATGACGCCGTCACTGGCCACCCTGCTCGGGCGCTGGTTCTGGTGGCCGCAGCACGTGCGTCCACGCCCGGCCAGCACCATGCTGCGGCCCTACGGACCGCGTCGGGCCGTGCGCGAGCTGATCCTCGCCGACGTCGACGAGCACCCGCCGGGCGGCGTGGTCCAGCCTCGCTGAGGGGCTAAGGAATCGGGCTAAGCGATTACGACCAGTTCCACACCGACATGTCGCCGGGCGGGTACTGGTTGCAGATGTCGGTGGCCTTGGCCACCACGCCCTTGTTGTTCCAGAAGATCTTCATGTGGTTGGGCCAGGCCTCCCACAGCGGATCGGCCTGGGGCGCATAGAAGTTCTCGGAGTAGTTCCGGCGGTCCTGCGGCGACAACGCGTAGAACCAGTGCGCCTTGTCGATGGTCGCCTGCTGGACGTTGGGGTGGTTGTTGAAGTCGATCATGTAGCGCTGGTAGTACACCGGGCTGGTGTCCCGCGTGGCCGCCAGGATCTGCTCGGCGTCGCACGTGGTGTTGATCATCCGGCGGGGGATCGGGAAGTCCTCCGTCGAGTCGGCCACCGCGGTCGACGGGAAGATCGCAGCGGTGACACCCAGGGCAACGAACGCGGCGCCTGCACGCAGGCCTCTACTCAGCCGAGACATAGACGTTACGGTAGCACTTCTCGGCCCGGCGCGAACAGTTCCCAGGTCACCGCCAGCGTGATCGCTAGTGCATCTCACTATCCATCGCGATCAGGGACGATGACGTGGCTCGGATCGGGCCGCAGCTCCGGCGGGGCCTGGCTGTAGTCGCCGAACGGGCCGTCGCGGCGCTCGACGGCGGCCCGCACCCCCCGCGTCTCGGCGATCTTGATGAACTCCAGCGCGTCGGGGGTGTTGCGCATCAGCCCGTCGAGGATGCCGCCCAGCGTCTGGGTGGACGCCAGCCCCATGTTCTCGTAGGCCTGGTTGACGATCAGCTTCTGCGCCTGCAGCTGCGACAGCGGGATGCGCGCCAGCTCGGCGGCGACCTCGGCGACCCGCGCCTCCAGCCGCTCGAACGGCACCGCCTCGTTGATCAGCTCGATCTCGGCGGCCTGCACGCCGGTCAGCGGCCGTCCCGTCAGCGCATGCCACTTCGCCTTGGCCAGGCTCAGCCGGTAGAGCCACATCCCGGTCAGATACGCCCCCCACATCCTGCTGTAGGGCGTGCCGATCACGGCGTCCTCGCTGGCGATGACCAGGTCCGCGCACAGCGCGTAGTCGCTGGCCCCGCCCACACACCAGCCGTGCACCTGCGCGATCACCGGTTTGGAGGCCCGCCAGATGGCCATGAATTTCTGGGTCGGGCCGGTCTCGCGGGCGCTGACCATCGCGAAATCCTTGCCCGGGTCCCAGCGGCCGTCGGTCATCATGGCCTCGCCCCAGTGCTGAAAACCGCCGCCGAAGTCGTAGCCGCCGGAGAAGGCCCGGCCCGCTCCGCGCAGCACGATGACCTTGATGGCCGGGTCGCGCTCGGCCCGCCCAACGGCGGCCTCGATCTCGTCGGGCATCGGCGGCACGATGGTGTTGAGCTGGTCCGGGCGGTTCAGCGTGATCGTGGCGACCGGACCGGCCGTGGTGTACAGCAGCGTTTCGAAGTCGGAGGGCATGGCCCTAACTTAGGGATCGGGCTCGCGGTTTTCCGGCGAAGACGCATAGATGCGGCCGTTGATCTTCAGGTACGGGGTGGTGAGGTAGGCCGAGAAGGCCACCACGGCCGCGAAGATCGCCACCGCCAGGACGCCGTTGGGCCACAGCCGGCCGGTCCCGAACGCGAAGCAGACGATGCCGATCACCGATGTCGCCCAGTAGAAGCGCCGGCCGGCCCGCCGGTCGTTGATGAACCGGTAGCGCGCCTGCGCCGCCGAAACCAGGATGAAGATCAGTCCGGTCGCCAGCAGGGTGAGTTCGATCCGTTGCGCCGACACGTCGACGATCTTAGGGCCGGCCGAGCGTCTGCCACAGGAACGAATAGGTCAGCGCCGACTTGAACGCCACCTGCTCGTTGTCCGCCGCCCCGGCATGACCGCCCTCGATGTTCTCGTAGTAGTACACCCGGTGGCCGGCGGCCTCCAGCGCGGCCGCCATCTTGCGGGCATGCCCCGGGTGCACCCGGTCGTCGCGGGTGGAGGTGGTGATCAGCACCGGCGGGTACCGGCGCGTCGCCGAAATATTCTGGTACGGCGAGTATTCGGAGATGAACGCCCAGTCGTCCGGGTTGTCCGGGTCGCCGTATTCGGCCACCCAGGAGGCGCCGGCCAGCAGCAGGTGGTAGCGCTTCATGTCCAGCAGCGGCACGCTGCACACCAGCGCGCCGAACTTCTCCGGATACTTGGTCAACATGATGCCCATCAGCAGTCCGCCGTTGCTGCCGCCCTGGGCCCCGAGTTGGGCGACCGTCGTGATGCCGCGGTCCACCAAATCGGTTGCCACAGCGGCGAAGTCCTCGTGCACCTTGTGCCGGCCCTCGCGGATCGCCTGGGTGTGCCAGCCGGGGCCGTACTCGCCGCCGCCGCGGATGTTGGCCAGCACGTAGGTGCCGCCGCGGGCCAGCCACAGCCGGCCCAGCACCCCGCTGTAGCCGGGGGTGTTCGAGGACTCGAAGCCGCCGTAGCCGTAGAGCAGGGTGGGCCCGGGCCGGTCGGCCGCCGGGCCGGTCGGCCGCACCACGAAGTAGGGGATCGGTGTGCCGTCGGTGGAGTCGACGAAATACTGTGCCACGCTGATGTTTTCGGCATCGAAGAAGGCCGGGGCAGTCTTGAGCTGCTCGAGTCGCCCGTCGTCGGTGCCCCGCATCAGCCGCGACGGTGAGTCGAATCCGCTGGAGTCCAGGAAGAATTCGTCGCCGGTGTCGTCCGCGGAGACGACGACGGTGTTGGTCGCGGCCGGGATCCCGGCCAGCTGCTCGCGCCGCCAGTCACCGGGCCTGACGATCTCGACGCGGCTGGCCACGTCGACCAGGGTCACCATCAGCAGCCGGTCTTCGGTCCACGCGTAGTGGTTGAGCGCGGTGTGCTCGTCGGGTTCGAAGACGACGCGGAAATCCCGTGCGCCGGAAAGGAATTCCTCGTAGTCGGCGGCCAGCAGCGAGCCCGCGGCGTAGGTGCGGGTGCCCAGCGTCCAGTCGCTGCGCAACTCGACCAGCAGCCACTGGCGGTGCAGGCTCACACTGGCGTCGGTCGGGGTGTCGATGCGGACGAGCTGGCCGCCCCGCAGCTCGTAGACCTCTTCGTTCCAGAAGTCCAGCGCCCGGCCGATCAGGGTGCGCTCGAAGCCGGGGATGCGGCTGACGCTGGCCACCACGTTCACGTCGGAGCGGGCGCCCTCGAACACCGTCTGCGCCTCGTCCAGCGGCGTGCCCCGGCGCCACCGCTTGACCACCCGCGGATAGCCGGACTCGGTGAGGGTGCCGGGGCCGAAGTCCGTGCCGACCAGCACGGTGTCGGGGTCCTCCCAGCTGAGCTGCGACTTGGCCTCGGCGAGCGCGAACCCGTCATCGACGAATTGCTTTGTCTGCATGTCGAATTCACGCACGATGCAGGCGTCCGAGCCGCCGCGGGACAAGCTGATCAGCGCGCGGGTGTATTCGGGGTGGATGACGGCGGCGCCGGCCCACACCCATTTCTCGCCGTCGGCGCGGCCCAGCTCGTCGACGTCGATCAGCACCTCCCACTCGGGCGCGTCGGTGCGGTAACTGTCCAGCGTGGTGCGCCGCCACAGCCCGCGCGGGTTGTCAGCGTCGCGCCAGAAGTTGTAGAGGTGCTCGCCGCGGCGGACCACGTACGGGATGCGGGCGTCGGTGTCGAGCACCTCGAGCGCCTCGACGCGCATCCGCTCGAACTCGGCGTCGCGGAAGCGGGCCAGCGTCGGCTCGTTGCGGGCGCGCACCCAATCCAGCGCCTGCTCGCCGGTGATGTCCTCGAGCCACAGGTAGGGGTCGTGCTCGGCGGCGGCATCGGTGCGGGCGTGCGACGTCATGCCAGCCATTGTGGTCGCGGCGGTAGTGTGAGGTGTATTACACAGGTGAACGAGGAGTGAGAGCAGATGACTGTCTTCGCACGTCCGGGTTCGGCCGGGGCGTTGATGTCGTACGAATCCCGCTACGACAACTTCATCGGGGGGCAGTGGGTTGCACCGGCGCGCGGGCGCTACTTCGAGAACCCGACACCGGTCACCGGCCAGACGTTCTGCGAGGTGGCCCGCTCGGATGAGGCCGACGTCGACAAGGCGCTCGACGCCGCCCACGCCGCGGCGCCGGCGTGGGGCAAGACCGCGCCGCCGGAGCGGGCCGCGATCCTGAACAAGATCGCCGACCGCATCGAGGAGAACCTGGAATCCCTCGCGGTGGCCGAGGTGTGGGACAACGGCAAGCCGATCCGCGAGGCGCTGGCCGCCGACATCCCGTTGGCGGCCGACCATTTCCGGTACTTCGCCGGGGCGCTGCGCGCGCAGGAGGGCTCGCTGAGCCAGATCGACGACGACACCGTGGCCTACCACTTCCACGAGCCGCTCGGCGTGGTCGGGCAGATCATCCCGTGGAACTTCCCGATCCTGATGGGTGCCTGGAAATTGGCGCCCGCGCTGGCGGCCGGCAACGCCGTCGTGCTCAAACCCGCGGAGCAGACCCCGGTTTCGGTGCTCTACCTGATGTCGCTGATCGGCGACCTGCTGCCGCCCGGAGTCGTCAACGTGGTCAACGGATTCGGCGCCGAGGCCGGCAAGCCGCTGGCGTCGAGCAACCGAATCGCCAAGATCGCCTTCACCGGCGAGACCACCACCGGGCGGCTGATCATGCAGTACGCCAGCCAGAACCTGATCCCGGTCACCCTGGAGCTCGGCGGCAAGAGCCCCAACATCTTCTTCTCCGACGTGATGGCCAAGGCCGACGACTACCAGGACAAGGCGCTCGAGGGCTTCACCATGTTCGCCCTCAACCAGGGCGAGGTGTGCACCTGCCCGTCGCGCAGCCTGATCCAGGCCGACATCTACGACGAGTTCCTGGAGCTGGCCGCGATCCGCACCAAGGCGGTCCGCCAGGGCGACCCGCTGGATTCCGAGACCATGCTGGGCTCGCAGGCGTCCAACGATCAGCTGGAAAAGGTGTTGTCCTACATCGCAATCGGCAAGGACGAAGGCGCCACGATCATCACCGGCGGGGAACGCGCCGAACTGGGCGGCGACCTGTCCGGCGGCTTCTACATGCAGCCCACCATCTTCGCCGGCAACAACAAGATGCGCATCTTCCAGGAGGAGATCTTCGGGCCGGTGGTGGCGGTGACGTCGTTCACCGATTACGACGACGCCATCTCCATCGCCAACGACACCCTGTACGGGCTGGGCGCGGGCGTGTGGTCCCGAGACGGCAACACCGCCTATCGCGCCGGCCGCGACATCCAGGCCGGCCGGGTGTGGGTGAACTGCTATCACGCCTATCCGGCGCACGCGGCGTTCGGCGGCTACAAGCAGTCCGGCATCGGCCGGGAGAACCACAAGATGATGCTCGACCACTACCAGCAGACCAAGAACATGCTGGTGTCCTACAGCAACAAGGCGCAGGGCTTCTTTTAGATGGAGCCGCGGCCCCCGTCCGGAGTCGTCATCACCGCCGCGGCCGCCGAGGTGCTGGCCCGGCTGCAGCGGCAGCACGGCCCGGTGATGTTCCACCAGTCCGGCGGCTGCTGCGACGGGTCGTCGCCGATGTGCTATCCGGTGGGCGACTTCCTGGTCGGCGATCGCGACGTGCTGCTCGGTGTGCTCGACGTCGGCGCTGATGGGGTGCCGGTATGGATCTCGGGCCCGCAGTACGCGGCGCACTACCGCGACAAGCACACCCAGCTGGTCATCGACGTGGTGCCGGGCCGCGGCGGCGGGTTCAGCCTGGAGGCCCCCGACGGCGTCCGGTTCCTGTCCCGCGGCAGGGTTTTCAGCGCGGCCGAACAGGCGGCCGTGGCCGCCGCGCCGATCATCACCGGCGCGGACTACCAGCACGGTGAACGGCCCGCGGCGCGCGGCGCGGTGGTGGCCGACGCGGCCTGCAGGACCTGCCCTTGACGCCGGTCACCGCAGTACAGTCGAGACGGTGATTCCTCTTCCGCGTCCCTGGGTGCTGGCCGGCGCCATGCTGATCGGAAGCGCGGTCGGGCTGTTGGCCGGCGTGGCGTTCACCGTCGCCGTGCACGCCCGCGTTCGCCCGGACCTGGCGGTCGCGGCGGTGGTCGGCATCCCCAGCGTGATCGGCCTGGCCCTGATCCTGTTCTCCGGGCGGCGCTGGGTCACCACCCTGGGTGCGTTCGTGCTGGCGGTGGCGCCCGGCTGGTTCGGGGTGCTCGTCGCATTGCGGGTGACCGCCGGTGGCTGACGACAAGGACGCCTCGAGCCCGGGCACCGAGGCGTTCGTGCCCGACTTCTCCGATGACGACGACGCCGCCGACACCGGCACCCAGTCGTGGGCGCCGGACTTCGACGATGACGCCGAGGACGACGACACCGAGGCGGCCGAGCCCGCGGCCGAGCGGGGGCCGGAGCCGGAGCCCGAACCGGAGCCGGCCGGGTTCGCCGGCCCGGTGCCGCCGGTCGCCGTGCCCGGCCGCTACTTCTACGTCAAGTGGTGGAAGTTGGTCCTGGTGCTGCTCGCGGTGTGGGCCGCGTCGGCGGTGGTCGGGCTGGGCCTGTTCTCCTGGTGGTACCACTCGATCGACAAAACCCCGGCGCTGTTCGCGGTGCTGGTGTTCGTGGTGGTGTGCGTCGTCGGCGGCGTCATGCTGGCGATGGTCGAGGCCAGGCCGCTGATTTCGGCGCTTGCGGTGGCAGTGCTGTCCGGGCCGTTCGCCGCGCTGGCGGCCGCGGCGCCGCTGTACGGCTATTACTACTGCGCGCGGGTGGGGCACTGTCTGGTGGGCGTCGTTCCGTACTGACGTGATTCGAGGCCACCGCTCGGCGCGTTGGGAGCGGCGCGACTCACGGCGTTGTCCGCTGCCAGCCGGCGCCCACTAGGGTGGGCACGTGACTTCTCACTATGACGTCGTCGTCCTCGGGGCCGGTCCCGGCGGATATGTGGCAGCCATCCGCGCCGCGCAGCTGGGGCTGAGCACCGCCATCGTCGAACCGAAATACTGGGGCGGCGTCTGCCTCAACGTCGGCTGCATTCCGTCCAAGGCGCTGCTGCGCAACGCCGAACTCGCCCACATCTTCACCAAAGAGGCCAAGACGTTCGGCATCAACGGCGAGGCGACCTTCGACTACGGCGCCGCCTTCGACCGCAGCCGCAAGGTGGCCGAGGGCCGCGTCGCCGGCGTGCACTTCCTGATGAAGAAGAACAAGATCACCGAGATCCACGGCTACGGCCGGTTCACCGACCCGCACACGCTGGCGGTCGAGCTCAACGACGGCGGGACCGAGACGGTCACGTTCGACAACGCGATCATCGCCACCGGCAGCAGCACCCGGCTGGTTCCGGGCACGTCGCTGTCGGCCAACGTGGTCACCTACGAGGAACAGATTCTGTCCCGGGAGTTGCCCGAGTCGATCATCATCGCCGGCGCCGGCGCCATCGGCATGGAGTTCGGCTACGTGCTGCACAACTACGGCGTCGAGGTGACCATCGTCGAGTTCCTGCCGCGCGCGCTGCCCAACGAGGACGCCGACGTGTCCAAGGAGATCGAGAAGCAGTTCAAGAAGCTGGGCGTCAAGATCCTCACCGGCACCAAGGTCGAATCCATCTCCGATGACGGCTCGCAAGTGACGGTGGTGGTCAGCAAGGACGGCAACAGCCAGGAACTCAAGGCCGCAAAGGTGTTGCAGGCCATCGGTTTTGCGCCCAACGTCGAGGGCTACGGCCTGGAGGCGGCCGGGGTCGCGCTGACCGACCGCAAGGCCATCGGCATCACCGACTACATGCGCACCAACATCGAGCACATCTACGCCATCGGCGACGTCACCGGCAAGCTGCAGCTGGCCCACGTCGCAGAGGCCCAAGGCGTGGTGGCCGCCGAAACCATCGCCGGCGCAGAGACTTTGGCGCTCGGCGACTACCGGATGATGCCGCGCGCCACCTTCTGCCAGCCCAACGTCGCCAGCTTCGGGCTCACCGAACAGCAGGCCCGCGACGAGGGGCACGACGTGGTGGTGGCCAAGTTCCCGTTCACCGCGAACGGCAAGGCGCACGGCGTGGGCGACCCCAGCGGGTTCGTCAAGCTGATCGCCGACGCGAAATACGGTGAGCTGCTGGGCGGGCACCTGGTCGGCCACGACGTCTCCGAGCTGCTGCCGGAGCTCACCCTGGCGCAGAAGTGGGACCTGACGGCCACCGAGCTGGCCCGCAACGTGCACACCCACCCGACCATGTCCGAGGCGCTGCAGGAATGCTTCCACGGCCTGACCGGGCACATGATCAACTTCTGAGCCCTCGACGATGCTGCGCACCCTGACGCCCCAGACCATCGCGGCCGCCCTCGGTGGCCTGGCGACCGGTTATGTCCTTTGGCTGCTTGCCATTTCGAACGGGGACAACGCCACGGTGGGCCAGTGGGGGCCGCTCGTGTTGGTGGCGTCGGTGGTGCTGGGCGGCGCCGCGGCGGTGTGGGGCGCCTGGCAGCGCCGGCGCGGCAGCCGGCCGCGGGCCGCCTTCGCCTTCGCGCTGCCGGTGCTTCCCGTGCTGCTGACGCTGGCCATCCTGGCCGACGTCTACCTATGACACCTGCTCATGACCCCTCGGGGTGGTCCAGCGGAATCGCCAGTGCCGACATGGTGGCCGCCAGCCCGTCGTATTGGCTTGCCAGCAGGCAGAATTCGATCAGCTGCCGGCGGTCCAGGTGCTCCGCCAGCTGCCGCCAGGTGGCCTCGCTGACGGTCCGGTCGTTGACGAACTCGTCGGTCGCCGCCAGCAGCGCCTGCTGACGCACGGTCAGGCGGGCCTGCACCGGTTCGAGTCGCTGCGGCCAGGCGAAGATCGCGGCCTGCAGATCCGGGTCCAGACCGGCCGTCCGCGCCATCCGGCGATGGTGCTGCAGCTCGTATTCGCAGCCGCGCAGGTGCGCGACGCGCAGGATCACCAGCTCGGTGTCGGCGGTGGGCAGTTTGCCGCGCAGCAGCCGGCCCCCGTAGGCCAGCCAGGTCCAAAACAGCAGCCGGCGTTGACCCAGCGTGGTGAACAGGTGCATCTCCGGCGCGCCGACGGTGCGCGCGCCCAGCTTCGCGATCACCCAATTGATCGGTCCCAGTTGGCGAAACCGCCCGGCCGGGATGCGGGGCGCGGTCACGGCTGCTTCACCAGGTAGGGAGACACCGTGCTGCGGTGCTCGTCGAGGTCGAGGGCGCGGCCGAGCGCGGGGAAGGCGCGCTGCGGGCAGTTGTCGCGTTCGCAGACCCGGCAGCCCGCGCCGATCGGTGTCGCCACTGTTCCTGGGCCCCCCGAGACGTCGAGTCCCTCCGAATAGACCAGCCGGTGCGCATGGCGCAGCTCGCAGCCCAGGCCGATCGCGAAGGTCTTACCGGGCTGACCATACCGGGCCGCGCGCCGCTCCACGGTGCGGGCCACCCACATGTAGTTGCGGCCGTCGGGCATCTGGGCGATCTGCACCAGGATCTTGCCCGGGTTGGCGAACGTCTCGTAGACGTTCCACAGCGGGCAGGTACCGCCGCTGGAGGAGAAGTGAAAACCCGTGGCGGACTGGCGTTTTGACATGTTGCCGGCCCGGTCCACCCGGATGAAGGAGAACGGCACCCCGCGCATCGACGGCCGCTGCAGGGTCGACAGGCGGTGCGCGATGGTCTCGTAGCTGACCGAGTAGAACGACGACAGCCGCTCGACGTCGTAGCGGAAATTCTCGGCGACGTCGTGGAATTGGCGATACGGCAGCACCGCCGCGGCGGCGAAGTAGTTGGCCAGCCCGAGCCGGGCCAGTTTGTGCGACTCCTCGCTGGTGAACTTTCCCTGCGCCACCAGGCTGTCGATCAGGTCGCCGAACTCCAGGTAGGCCAGTTCGGCGGCCATCTTGAACACCTGCTGCCCCCACGACAGGTGATTGCTGATCTCCAGCGTCTTGGTCTCGGGGTCGTAGCGGTGCAGCACGGTGTCGCCCAGATCGATGCGCCGGTTGATGTGCACGCCGTGCACCTCGGTGAGCCGGCGGGTCAGCTCCCGGGCCAGATCCCCGTGGTGCAGGCGCATCTTGATGGTGAGGTCCTCGGCGGCGGTGTCCAGCTCGTGCAGATAGTTCTGCCGCTGGTAGAAGTAGTCGCGGACCTCCTCGTGCGGCATGGTGATCGACCCGGTGCCGCTGCCGTCGAAGAACCGCTCCTCGGTGGCGGCCGCCAGCTGCGCGGTGGTGATCCGGTACCGCCGGTGCAGGTTGACCACCGCGCGGGCCAGACCGGGATGGGCGCTGACCATCTCGGCGACCTCGGTGGGGTCGACGTCGATGTCCAGGTCCCGGTCCATGGTGACCTCGCGCAGCTCGGCCACCAGCCGGGTGTCGTCCTGCGAGGAGAAGAAGGTGGCGTCCACCCCGAACACCTCGGTGATGCGCAGCAGCACCGCCACCGTCAGCGGTCGGACGTCATGCTCGATCTGGTTGAGGTAGCTCGGCGAGATCTCCAGCATCTGGGCCAGCGCGGCCTGGGAAAACCCGCGTTCGTGACGCAGCTGGCGAACGCGTGAGCCGACGAACGTCTTGGACACTCCACCCAGGTTACCGGGCCTGTGAAGCCCTGGTTCGCAGAGTTGGCAGCCGCGATGGCCGCGTCGCGATTGGTGTTCGGCGCACGTCGTTGGCATGATTCGAGCGGGGCCGCAGGCCTTAGCCTGGGGGCACCGACGAGGAGGAAACGGGGAGCGACACCGTGAGCCTGGACAAACAAATGATGCCGGTGCCCGACGGTCACCCCGACGTTTTCGATCGCGAATGGCCGCTGCGGGTCGGCGACATCGACCGCACCGGGCGGCTGCGGCTGGACGCCGCGGCCCGCCACATTCAGGACATCGGCCAGGACCAGCTGCGGGAGATGGGTTTCGAGGAGACCCACCCGCTGTGGATCGTCCGGCGCACCATGCTGGACCTGATCCGGCCGATCGAGTTCAACGACATGCTGCGGCTGCGTCGGTGGTGCTCGGGGACCTCGAACCGGTGGTGCGAGATGCGGGTCCGCATCGACGGCCGCAAGGGCGGCCTCATCGAGTCCGAGGCGTTCTGGATCAACATCAACCGGGAAACCCAGATGCCGTCGCGGATCGCCGACGACTTCCTGGCCGGCCTGCACAAGACGACCTCGGTGGACCGGCTGCGCTGGAAGCCCTACCTCAAACCGGCCAGCCGCGACGACGCGGTCGAGATCCACGAGTTCCCGGTCCGGGTCACCGACATCGACCTGTTCGACCACATGAACAACTCCGTGTACTGGAGCGTCATCGAGGACTACCTGGCGTCGCACACCGAGCTGATGCGGACGCCGTTGCGCGTCACCATCGAACACGAGGCGCCGGTGGCCCTGGGCGACAAACTGGAGATCATCTCCCACGTCCACCCCGCCGGATCCACCGATCAATTCGGTCCCGAGCTGGCCGATCGCACTGTTACAACGCTCACATACGCCGTCGGCGACGAGGCCAAAGCCGTCGCCGCGATCTTTGCTCGCTAACAGTACAAGCGTCCGGGTTAATTTGCGGCGTGACCTGCGGCTTTGGGGTTACTGACGGGTAGCTTCTGAAACGGTTAAGTTCGTTACCGGCTTAGCAAACTTCGCAAAATCGCCCGGTCCCGTTGCTGAAATTGGCAACTGAAACGGCTGGACCGGGCGTTATCGGCTGTGCCATCTTCGAGTTAGCACACCAGTGAAGTTGAGCCGCTAGCTACCGCCGGTGAGGCATCCAGCAATTCCGTAGTGAAGATCGTGAAGGAGCATGCCCATGTCTGTCGTTGGCACCCCCAAGAGCGCCGAGGAGATCCAGAAGGACTGGGACACCAACCCGCGCTGGAAGGATGTCACCCGCACCTACACCGCCGAGGACGTCGTCGCCCTGCAGGGCACCGTCGTCGAGGAGAACACCCTGGCCCGCCGCGGCGCCGAGGTGCTGTGGGAGCAGCTGCACGACCTGGAGTACATCAACGCGCTGGGCGCCCTGACCGGCAACATGGCCGTGCAGCAGGTGCGCGCCGGCCTGAAGGCCATCTACCTGTCGGGCTGGCAGGTCGCCGGTGACGCCAACCTGTCCGGTCACACCTACCCCGACCAGAGCCTGTACCCGGCCAACTCGGTGCCGACCGTGGTGCGCCGGATCAACAACGCGCTGCTGCGCGCGGACCAGATCGCCAAGGTCGAGGGCGACACCTCGGTGAAGAACTGGCTGGCGCCGATCGTCGCCGACGGCGAGGCCGGCTTCGGTGGTGCGCTCAACGTCTTCGAGCTGCAGAAGGCGATGATCGCCGCGGGTGTGGCGGGCTCGCACTGGGAGGACCAGCTGGCCTCGGAGAAGAAGTGCGGCCACCTGGGTGGCAAGGTGCTGATCCCGACCCAGCAGCACATCCGCACGCTGACCTCGGCCCGGCTGGCCGCCGACGTGTGCGACGTGCCGACCGTCGTCATCGCCCGCACCGACGCCGAGGCGGCCACGCTGATCACCTCCGACGTCGACGAGCGCGACCAGCCGTTCATCACCGGCGAGCGCACCAAGGAGGGCTTCTACCGGGTCCGCAACGGCCTCGAGCCCTGCATCGCCCGGGCCAAGGCGTACGCGCCGTACTCCGACCTGATCTGGATGGAGACCGGCACGCCCGACCTGGAGCTGGCCGCCAAGTTCGCCGAGGGCGTCAAGGCCGAGTTCCCCGACCAGATGCTGGCCTACAACTGCTCGCCGTCGTTCAACTGGAAGAAGCACCTCGACGACGCCACCATCGCGAAGTTCCAAAAGGAGCTTGCCGCAATGGGATTCAAGTTCCAGTTCATCACGCTGGCCGGCTTCCACGCGCTGAACTACTCGATGTTCGATCTGGCCTACGGCTACGCCCGCAACCAGATGACCGCCTACGTCGAGCTGCAGGAGCGCGAGTTCGCCGCCGAGGAGCGCGGTTACACCGCCACCAAGCACCAGCGCGAGGTGGGCGCCGGTTACTTCGACCGGATCGCCACCACGGTCGACCCGACGTCGTCGACCACCGCGCTGACCGGCTCCACCGAAGAGGGCCAGTTCCACTGAGGCTGAGCGGGCTTGCCCGCGAAGACGAGGTGGAACCGAGGGCTTGAGCCACTGACGACGAGCGGCGTCAGCCGCGAGGAGGAAGTGGAACCGACGGCTTGAGCCACTGAGTTAGTGCTGCCGAGCAGACGCAAAGGCACCCTTTTGCACAGCAAAAGCGGTGCCTTTGCGTCTGCTCGCGGCGTGTAAGGTGCGGTGCACGACAAGACGATTGGCGGAGAAACAGTGAGTGACGCAGCGATTCAGCGAGTAGGAGTGGTCGGGGCCGGCCAGATGGGATCCGGCATCGCCGAGGTCTCGGTCCGCGCCGACGTCGACGTGACGGTGTTCGAGACCACCGAGGCCCTCATCACGGCGGGACGCAACCGCATCGTGAAGTCGCTGGAGCGGGGCGTGAGCGCCGGCAAGGTCACCGAGCGGGAGCGTGACCGCGCGCTGAGCAAGCTCACCTTCACCACCGACCTGAAAGACCTCGCCGATCGCCAACTGGTCATCGAGGCCATCATCGAGGACGACGCCGTCAAGGCCCAGGTCTTCGCCGAACTCGACCGGGTGGTCACCGACCCCGATGCGGTGTTGGCCTCCAACACCTCCAGCATCCCGATCATGAAGCTCGCCGCGGCGACCAAGAACCCGCAACGGGTGCTGGGGCTGCACTTCTTCAATCCCGTGCCGGTGCTGCCGCTGGTCGAGCTGGTCAGCACGCTGGTCACCGACGAGGCCGCCGCCGTGCGCACCGAGGAGTTCGCCAGCGCGGTGCTGGGCAAGCAGGTGGTGCGCTGCAGCGACCGGTCCGGTTTCGTGGTCAACGCGCTGCTGGTGCCCTACCTGCTGTCGGCGATCCGGATGGTGGAGGCCGGCTTCGCCACCGTCGAGGACGTGGACAAGGCCGTGGTGGCCGGGCTGTCGCATCCGATGGGCCCGCTGCGGCTTTCCGACCTGGTGGGCCTGGACACCCTGAAGCTGATCGCGGACAAGATGTTCGAGGAGTTCAAGGAGCCGCAGTACGGCGCCCCGCCGCTGTTGCTGCGCATGGTGGAGGCCGGCCGGCTCGGCAAGAAGACGGGCCAGGGTTTCTACACGTATTGACAGGTATTGACCGGCGCCCGCGCGGCCGCGCGTGATCAGGTCGGTTACTATGCTCGCGCTGAATAAGACGAAAGGTTTGTGCCGCGCATGACGGGCTTGGAACCGTATTACGAGGAATCGCAGTCCATCTACGACGTCTCCGACGAATTCTTTGCGTTATTTCTCGATCCGACCATGGCCTACACGTGCGCCTTCTTCGAACGCGACGACATGACGCTCGAAGAAGCGCAAACCGCGAAGTTCGACCTGGCGCTGGGCAAGCTGAACCTCGAGCCCGGGATGACGCTGCTGGACATCGGGTGCGGCTGGGGCGGCGCGCTGAAGCGGGCCCTGGAGAAGTATGACGTCAACGTCATCGGAATCACTTTGAGCCGCAACCAATTCGAATACAGCAAGAAGTTGCTTGCCGGATTTCCGACGGACCGCAACATCGAGGTGCGG
>NZ_JAOS01000057.1:0-14521 GCF_000523975.1 Mycobacterium sp. MAC_080597_8934
CGTGGGGCCTGCGCCCAGCCCCAGGCGGTGATGTCGTCGAGCAGGTTGCGCAGACTGAGCACTGCCGACTGGGCCACCGCGGCCGAGACGGTGCGCCCGGCGCCCGCGGCGGCGCGCTGACCACGCCAGCCCCGGGTGCGATTCCATTTCAGGTAGCCCTCGATGCAGCTCCGGTCGAGTTCACGCAGGCTGATGACGTCGGGATGGTGAGCGGTGAGGTATTCGGCGAAGGCAGCAGGTCGTTGATCAGCGACTCGACCGATTTGGGCCGCAGCACCGCCGCGCGCACGCCGATGTAGCGCAGCAACGTCTGACGGATCGGGTCGGGCATCTCCACCTCGGTGAAGCGCTGCTCGAGGCTACGGGCCCACCGCCGGCGTTTCGGCGCGGTGTCGATGACCGCGGTCTCGAACAACAGCTGCCGCAGGCTGGCCAGCCGCCCCCTGTATGCCCGCCGCGACGATGGCGGCACCACGGTACGTGACAGCGCGGCGTCGAAGTCGTCGAGCGCGTCGCCGGTCAGGTCGGCGACCATTCCGCCGTGGTGTGCCAGCACTACCGCCAGACATTCGCCGAGGACCGTCTCGACCCAGGAACTCCTCCAGCCCAACCGAATTCCCGCATTCCGCAACGCGGCGAATCCGCTCGGATCCCGGTCCTCCACTGCGCGGCCCAGCCCGGTCAACTGTTTGACCGCGGCCAGCTCGACGTCCAGCCGTAACCGGCCGGTGCCGATCGTGTGACAGATCAGCGGCCACGCCCCGGTGTCCCGTATCTCGGCGATCCGCTCGGCTGCCGGCAGCGTCATCCAGGCGTGCAGGTCGCGGTGGCGTGCGGTGAAGTCGCGAGCGATCCGAATCCGGTCGCGTACCGCCCGCCCGCTCAAACCCAGGGTGGCGACGTGGTCGAGATAATCCGCCACCACCTCGTCGGCGCCTACGGGTTGGCCGACCAACACCGTGGTCACTGCCGGGCTCCGGCCAACGTCGCACGAGCAGCACCGTATTCGGCGGCGAGCTGCTCGATCGACAAATGCACGTAGCGGGCCGTGGTCTCCGGCGAGACATGCCCCATCAACGCCCGCAACGCCAGCAGATCGATTCCGGCCGCCGACAATTCGGTGCCGTAGGTATGCCGTAAACGGTGCGGGCGGACTCTTGTGGCGCCAGAGGTCTCCCGGTGCCGACGGAACAGGCTGCGCAGCCCGGCCTCGCTGACCGGTGCACCGGTCGTCGGGCCGCGCAGCACTACGAAGCACTGCGGCGTCGCCAACCCCGGCGGCCGCTCCCATCGCAGGTAGGCGGCGAGCTCGGTGAAGAACGCCGCATCGACCGGGACATGACGTTCCTTGCCGCCCTTGCCGATCACCCGAAGCCGGCGCCGGCCCATATCGACGTCGGCGAGCAGCAGGCCACGCGCCTCGGCCGAACGCAGCCCTCCGAGTAGCATCACCAGCACCATCGCCCGGTCCCGGTGCGTTGCCAGTGTCGCCAGGAACGCGTCGACATCGTTGGTGGACAACGATTCCGGAAGACGCTGCGGCTGACGCACCAACCTACCGCCACTGCGTGCACGCCCGGGACCCAGATGACCGAGCAACCCCCGCTGCGACTGGCGCAGCCCCTGTCCCCGCCGCGGCGACGGCACCGGATTGTCGGTGCAGACACCGGTCATCACCAGATACTCGAATAACGCGCGCACTGCCGCGACCCGGCGGTTCACCGTCGAAGCTGCCGGCGGGGTCGACGAGCGGTGACCGCCGGTGGGCTGGTCCGTTCGGCGGACGCCTTGCCAGTCGATCCAGTCGAACACCAACGGCGCATCGACCGCGGCGAGCCCGACCGCTTGCTGGACGAGGAACCGGCTCAAATTGGCGACGTCGAATGCGTAGGCCCGCACCGTGGCCGCGCTGAACCCCCGTCCCGCCAAATGGTTGAGAAACGCGTTCACCGCGTCCTGCCCGTCCCAGTCGCCCTCCAGGACATATCCGCTGTCGCTCTTGAGTACCCGCATCGCCGCTCCGCCTTCCCCCACCGAGATGCAGACAGCATCCATCCGTGCTCAGCGCTTGTGCGTGAACCTCACGCTGCAGCCCGAACCGTGTCCCCGGAGAGCCGGTTAACGGATAGTGGGTTGGTTGACCAGATCTTTTTCCAGTGGGCCACCGGGAAGTCGGCGAAGGCGGTGATGTCGGCGGCGGCCTCGCGCAACATGGTTTCGACCTTGGGGAACTGGCGGCCGAGCATGCCGGCGATGGTGTCGAGTTGTTCGCGCACGTGCTCGGCGTCTGGCTGGGCGAAGACGGTGCGGATCGCGGCGGCGACCATCTCTGCGGAGCCCTTGGGCACTTGGGCGAGCACGTTGCGCAGGAAGTGCACTCGACACCGCTGCCAGGCGGCCCCGATCAGCACGGCGTCAATGGCACTGCGCAGTCCGGCATGGGCATCGGAGATGACCAGTTGGACTCCGGCCAGACCGCGGGATTTCAACGACCGCAAAAACGCGGTCCAGAACGCCCCGTCCTCGGAGTCTCCGACCTCAAAGCCCAGTACCTCGCGGCGCCCGTCAGCGGCCACCCCGGTGGCGATGACCACCGCCTGCGACACCACCCGATGATTCACCCGGGCCTTGCAGTAGGTGGCGTCGAGGAAGACATACGGAAAGCGCTGATCACCCAACGGCCGGTCCCGGAAGGCCGCGACCTCGGTGTCGAGGTCTTTGCAGATCCGGCTGACCTCGCTTTTGGAGATCCCGGTATCGGTACCCAGTGCCTTGACCAGATCGTCGACCTTGCGGGTGGAGGTGCCGTGCAGGTAGGCCTCCATCACCACCGCGAACAAGCACTGATCGACCCGGCGACGCCGCTCCAACAACGCCGGGAAAAATGACCCGGTGCGCAGCTTGGGAATCCGCAGTTCCAGGTCCCCTGCGACCGTGGACAGCGTGCGCGGACGCGAGCCGTTGCGCTGATTGGAGCGGGTCTCGGTGCGCTCATGGGGAGAAGCCCCGATGAACGCGGTCAACTCCGCGTCGATCAAGGCTTGGTAGATCGTTTCGGCGGCTTGAGTGATCCGCTCACCGGCATCGGCGGTGCGCAGTGCGTCGAGCACCTCCAGCAAGGCAGACTGGTCCAGGGCCATCGCGATGTTCCTCTCGGTAGTGATTCTTGGTCGTTTCACCACAGAGACTCACGCGATGGCCCTCTTACGTCAGGGACCGACACGCCGCCATCACTTACACCACTCCCCGGGACGCTCCCCGAAAATCCATCATTCTCCGGTTTTCTGACAGCGCCGCGTTTAGCATCTGTGCCACCTTCAACGGGATGGAGTATTTGTGTCTGGCCGTAAGTCCAAAATCATTCTTGCCGTAATGCTGGCCCTCACTTACCCCACGGCCGCAGCCTGCACGGGCACCTACACGTGGTTAACCTGCACTGTGGTCAGCACTCCTTTTTAGTGCTGACCCACGTCTAGATTGCGCGCGCACGACCCGAGGTGCGCGCGAAGCCGTATTCAGGCCGACGAGCTGGATTCGAGATAGTCGGCCAGAATCCGGCTGACCAACGACTCGATATTGGCTTCGATCGACGACGCGAGCGTCGCGGTGACCGTCGCGACCGCTTGGGTGCGGAACCGCACCAGCATGGTGATCAGCTCGGCGATCTCGGCGTCGGCCGGCAATGGTTCGCCGGGCTTGATCCGATCGAGCACGTGTTCGGCGCCCGCGCGCACCAGCATGTCGCTGATCTTGTCGATCTCGGGGACGATCTGCTCGTGCAGGTCGATGAGCTTGTCGAACTCGACGCCGTAGCCGCGTATTTCGTTGAACGCCTCGATCAGCTTCGGGCGGGTCAGGGTGGCCCGGGTCCCGTCGACGCGGATCACCTGAAGCGCCACCAGGCGCTCGAACGCGCGGGGGTCGCCGACGAGTCGCTGCGCCTCGGCCAGCGACATGGTCTCCGGTTTCTCGGTGGTCCAGGTGCCCACGATGGCGGTTTCCAGGCCCAGCACGTCGCCGAGGTTCTTGCCTTGCTCCCAGGCGCTGAGCATTTCCCGGACGTGGGCGATGGTGTAGCCGCGGTCGAGCATCGATGTGATCAGCCGCAGCCGGGTCAGGTGGGTGTCGTTGAACAGCGCGATCCGGCCGACGCGCAGGGGCGGCGGCAGCAGCCCGCGATCACGGTAGACGCGAATGTTGCGGGTGGTGGTGCCGGCCAGCCGGGCCAGGTCCTCGATCCGGTACTCACCGGAGTTGGGGTCGCCGTGCGGGTGACGGACCGCCGCGTCGAAAAGCTGCGACACCGCGCCCTCGATGAGTTGGCGATATTCCCGCGACTGGCGCCGGACGCGCTTGGGTGCCCGCCGCACGTTGTGCAGCACGCTGGCGATGGTGCCCGGCTCCGGCCTGGAAGAACGGTAGGGTGCGCGCTCGGTTGCCATGTCGGTGCGCCGGCTCAGGCGGAGGAGGCGGCGGGTGTGCGGGCACGCCGCGCCACGGCCTGATAGTCCTGGTACCGGAAATCGCTCATCTGGCGAAGATACTGCGTGGCGAAGCCGGGATACATCGACCCGTTGAATCCGTCCTTGGTGAGGTACCAACTTCGGCACCCCGACATCCAGGTCGTCTTGGTGAGCCGGCGTTGAATGGCCTCGTTGTGGCGGCGTTGAACCTCTTCGCGCACATCGAGGTAGCGCAGGTCGTCGTTGAGAATGGTGGTGATGCCGCGGACCGCGTAGTCCAGCTGGCCCTCGATGTAGACCAGCAGCGAGTTGTGCCCCGGCCCGGAGTTGGGGCCGGTCATCACGAACAGGTTCGGGTAGCCGTGCACGTTGATGCTCTTGTAAGCCTGTGCGCCACCGGCCCATTCGGCGGCCAGCGATCGGCCCCCCAGCCCGGTGACCGGAAACGGCGGACCGGTCAGGTGCACGTCGTAGCCGGTGGCGAACACGATGCAGTCGAGGTGGTGCTCGATGCCGTCACTGGTGCGAATGCCGGCCGGGCTCAACGTGGCGATCGGCCAGTCGATGAGCTTGCAGTTGTCGCGTTGCAGCGCCGGGTAGTAGTCGCTCGAGACCAGCATGCGCTTGCAGCCGGGCCGGAAGTCCGGCGTCAGCTGACGGCGCAGCCACGGATCCTTCACCTGAGCGCGCAGATGCGCCTTTCCGAGCCGGGCGACCAGCGACGTCAACGGCGTGTCCCACACCAGCGCGGTGGCGCTGGCTTCGTGGCCCCAGTACAGCGCCTGGCGGGCAAGTTCCTGTGCGGCAGGGACTTTCGCGAACAACGCCTGGACAGCCGGTGGGGTGGCGACATCCAGCCGCGGCAGCACCCAGCACGGGGTGCGCTGAAACACCTTGACGAACCCGGCCTGCTTGACCAGTTCGGGGATGATCTGGATGGCGCTGGCGCCGGTCCCGATGACCGCGACCCGCTTGCCCGCGAAGTCGTAGTCGTGGTCCCAGCGCGCGCTGTGGATCTTGTGCCCGCGGTAGCTGTCCAGCCCACGGATGTCGGGGAAGCTGACGTCGGACAGGGGACCCGACGCCAGCACCACGGTGCGGGCGCGGAACTTCTTGCGGTTCTTGGTGGTGGCGGTCCACACGCCGGCGTCCTCGTCGAAGGCCAAACCGCTGACCTCGTGGCCGAACCTGATGCGCCGGCGAATGTCGAACCGGTCCGCCATGTCCTCGAGGTGGCGATAGATCTCGGGGGCCGGCGAGTAGGTTCGCGACCAGGTCGGGTTCTTGACGAACGAGTAGGAATACAGCAGCGAGGGAACGTCGCAGCTGGCACCGGGATACGTCGTGTCACGCCAGGTTCCGCCGACCCGGTCGGCGCGCTCCAGTATCACGATGTCGTCGACTCCGGCCTCGGCCAGTCGGATCGCCGCACCCAGACCGGTGAAGCCGGCTCCGATGATGAGCGCCGCGTGGGCGTGATCGCGTGCCATGCTCACGCCGCCGGCTCGTGGGTGAGTTCTTCCACCCAGGATGGCACCCGCGGAAGTAGCAGCCGCGGATACCGGTCGGAAAGCCACACCATCGAATTCGCCAGCAGGTGGTAGGGGTGGCGTGGGTTGGTGACCACTCCGGCGTAGCGCCTCAGGAAACGATAGGTCGGCACCCGAGTGGTGCGTTCGCCGCGATCGCCAAGCTCTTTGAATCGTTTCACCGCCCGGTAGAGCCGCTCCGGCTCCATGCCCATGGCGGTGATCTCGTTGCGGATCCGGTTGATCAGCGGTGCGCCGGTGATCGCACCGATGATGAGGCCCGGGGTGGCATGGTGACCGACGAAGTCGATCAGCAACCGCCGGACCTTGGCGTGCCCGATCATGTCGAGGACTTCGAAATCGACGACGAGATGGCGGGATTCGTCATTGTTGATCTTCTCGAAGACCTGATGGCAGATGGGGTCGTGCACCTCGTCGAGGAGAAATTTCAACAGGGCGCCGTCCAGTGCCACCTCGAGCATCGGGATGACGGTGCCCAGCAGCGACAGCGGCATGTCGTCGGCCCAGCGGTCCAACCAGTCGATCGCCAGCCGGATGTTCACGTTCGGCTCGGGAATCTCACCGTCGGTGAGCATGCCCCAGCGTTTCATCAGCGCCAGTTCGGCGTTGGCGTGCCGCTGCTCCTCGGCGTGAAAGTAGCGGTAGATCTCGGCGATGGTCGGGGTGGGCGCCTTCTTCGCCAGTGCCGCGAATCCCCTGGCGCCGATGTTCTCGATCCAGCACAGGTCGGCCATGAACGCCTTGAGCTGTGGCCGCTGTTCGTCACTGATCATGTCGGCGCCGGGCGCGGTCCAATCGATGTCGGCGAGCGCCCACTGTCGATCCTTGATCTTGGCGAGCATGGCTTCCATGTCGATGGCCACCGGAGGCTCCTTTCCGTCGGGTGATCAGGGCAGGTTGATTCGGGACACCAGGCCGGCTGCTCGCGTATAGGCCTGCGGGGCAAGGCGTTTGATGTGCCAGCCGATTTGTGCGTCGAGCTGCGGCATGCAGTACAGGTCGCCGCGGTCGTGCGCGTCCAAGCAGATGCGGGCGACTTTGTCCGCGGAGAACCCGGTCCAGCGCATCAGTTTTGCGGCCAGTTCGCCGGATTCCTCGCTGATTCGCCCGGATTCGAGGATGGTCGTCTTGACGAACGTCGGGCACAGCACGGTGACCCGCACCGGCGTGCCGGACAGCTCGGCGGCCAGGGTCTCGGACAGTGACAGCACGCCCGCCTTGCTGACGTTGTAGGCCGCCATGCCGGGGGCCGCGCCGAACGCCGCGGCCGAGGCCACGTTGATGATGCCCCGCGGCGCGGCCGACGGCGCGGCGTCGCGCAGGATCGGGGTGAACACATGACAGCCGTGAATGGGACCCCACAGGTTGATTCCCAGCGTCCACTGCCAATCGTCCAGTGGCGCATCACCGATGGCCGCGCCGCCGGCGCCGACACCGGCGTTGTTGATCACCAGTGTGGGTGGGGCGCCGAACCAGGACTGCGACTGCTCGGCCAGCGCCTGCACGACCCCGAATTGCGAGACATCACAACGGGTTGCGAGGGCTTTCGCGCCGTGTTCGGTGATCGCGTCGGCCGTCCGCTGGGCCGCGGCTTGGTCGATATCGCTGCACACGACGGTGCCGCCGCGCTTGCCCAGTTCGAGGGCGAAGGCCGCACCGATGCCGCTTCCCGCGCCGGTCACCACCGCCAGGGCGCCGCGGCTGGTCTTCGATCGGTGCAGCAGCCGGTCCAACATGTCAGTGCACCTCCTGGGTGAGGGCACGGGCATCCTGCAGGGCGTGGGTGATGAACCGCGCGACATAGGCCATGGCCTTGGCGGCTTCGGGCGTCATGCGCGGCAACGCCTGAAAGACGTGCACCTGGTGCGGCCAGATCTGTAGTTCGCATCTGCCGCCGGCGGTGCGGATGTCGGCGGCGAGTTGGTGGGCGTCCGCTTGCAGCATTTCGGCTCCGCCGGCCTGGATCAGTGTGGGCGGAAGCACGGGACCGCGGGCGACGTCGAGCGTCAGCCGCTCATGGGTGAGGTCGACGCCGCTGTGGTAGAGGCCCACCAGCCGGATCGCGTTGGCCGCCCGGGTGGCCGGATCGGGGCGAATCCGTTCTCGCGCCTTGGCCAGCTCGAACGTCAGGTCATAGAGGGGGGAGAACAACACCATGGCGGCGGGGTGTTCGACCCCCGGTTGCAGCAGTAGGTCGACCGACAGGTGACCGCCGGCCGAGTCACCGGCGATCACCATCTGTTCGGGCGGCACACCGCAGGTGTTGATCAGCCAGTCCCAGCCGGCGCGCACGTCGTCGGCGGCGGTGGGGAAGCGATGACGCGGGGCCAGTCGGTAGTCCACGCAGAACACCGGCAGGCCGGTCAGCGACGACAGCCAGGATGTCAAGCGGCGGTGCGTCTTTGGCGAACACACCGCGTAGCCGCTGCCGTGTATGTAGTAGATCGCTTCGGCGATGCTGGACGGGCGCGAGTGCTCGCTCGTCGGGGTGCGCGGGCCGAAGACCCATTCACCCTTGACCCGGCGGCCGTCGGGCAGCCTGGTGTCCACCGATTGGACGCGGGTGCCGGACAACGAGGGGCCGAACGTTCCCATGATCCGGGCGACGATCTGGCGCGACAGCCACAGCCCCCATGCCCGCTCGGGCGGGATCACGCTGGTGATCGGCCGAAGGGTGTACGTACTTACCGCTGCCGCGCCGCGGGACCGCAATGACCCGCGAGCCGGAACACCGCCCGTCATGCAATGCAGTCAACACCAAATGGTGACATTGGTCAATGGCAGCTTTTGGATCTGCGCCGTACGCGTGGTGCTTGGTGGGCTGGGCGTCTGGAGTACGACGCCGATCACCTCGACGACGCCAGTCGCGATATCAACGCCATGATCGGTACGACTAATGGATAACTCATGAGTCGGTCATCGCCGAGCGGATCACCTCCAGGTCGTGATCATCGATCTTGAACACTCCGAACCGAAACTTGTAGCCCCACCGAGCCTTATCTTCGATGAAGTCGAGTTGGTCGATCAGCGGTCGGATCGGTGTCTGCGTGCAGTCGAGGAAGTCGACTTTGCGGCGCCACGGCTGAAAGTCAGGCGTCATCTCCGCTCGATATGGCTCGTCGTCGGCAACTTGTCCAATAGCGGTGAAGGCCTGTAGTGGCTCGCCGTCGGGATAGACGGTCTTGGGTGAGTAGAAGACAATCCAGTCACCTCGGGCCATTTTGCGAAGCATGTGCGGCTTGCCGTGGTTGGCCTGGGTGAAGCGGCCGCGGACCCCCGCTTCGACATGGTCACGGCTGACGGTATTGATCCAGTTCGTCATGACCGCATGCTAAGCGGAGCGACAGACACATCTTGGTGCTTGCTCGTCGGGCTGTGGATAACAATCGGCGATTACGTCGCGGGGGAAAGCACGGACCCGAGTCGTAATTGCTTGCTGTGCGCCCGCACGGGCGCACGGTCAAGCCGAAGGGTTCCGACCTCACGCGGCTGAGTCGGGCCGCGTCAGGCCATCGATCTCGGGGAGGGGCCGTCGGCAGATTTTGTCGGCCTCGTTTGCGCGAAGCCCGAACAATCGCAGCACACTGGCGGTCACCTGATCGGTGGCGAGCTCGTCGTCCCGCGAAGGTTCGTCGTGCAGCAGTTGGCCAAGACCCATCAGTGCACCGCCGGCGACGGCCAACGCCAGGCGTGGGTCGTCGACGCGGAATCGGCCCGCCTCAATGGCATCCTTGATGTCGCGCAACGCGCGGGGTGCCAGGCCGCGATCGGAGGACATCAGTGACAGTCCGTTCGCCAGCAGCACCTTGCTCTCTTCTGGGCGGCGCCGAAAGAACCGGCCGGTGAGCCGAAAGCTGCACGCAAACTTCTCGGCCGGGTCGTCCAGGTCCGCGACGAGCTGGTCGAGGAGTGCGCCGTGGGCGTCGAGCACCTCGGCGACGGCCGCCTCGAACAGTTCTTCCTTGCTCTCGAAGTGGTTGTAAAACGACCCCATGCCGACGTCGGCTGCCTGGGTGATCTCCAGGATCGGCGCGTTGAGCTTGCCCGAGGCGATGAATGCCTGTGCCGCCCGGATCAACGCGGTGCGCGTGCGCTGCTTGCGACGCTCTAAACGATTCGGCGTAACGCCATCGGCCAGATCTGCTGCCACGTCGGTCTCCTTCCCGTCTGCTCCATCGTAGCCGACTCGGTCACTTTTGAGGATTTCGTCAAATAGTCCTTGACTGAGGATAGCATCGTATGTGACGATTTCGTCAGTCAATGGAGGAGTTGCAGATGACCAGCACGGTCGGCGCCCACAATGGCCTGCACAGCGAACGGGGAGCCCGCAAGGGCGAACACCCGGGACGCTCACGCAATCCGGTGATCAAGGTCGACGACCTTGCGTGGCTGGAGTTCCAGAAGCCGGACCTGGTTCGCGCCGAAGCGTTCGCCCACGCGTTCGGCTTCACGACCGTGTTGCGCAGCGACGATGAGCTGCAGCTGCGTGGTACCGACGCGGGCACGCCCTGCGTGCTGATCCGCCGCGGCCCGCGGTCACGGTTCGCCGGCGTGGCGTTCCAAGCGGCCGATGAAGCCGATCTGCGGCGGCTGGGCAAGGCCACCGGTGCCCCGATCCAGGCGTTGCCCGCGACCATCGGCGGCACCACAGTCGATCTCGTCGACCCGAGCGGTATCCCCGTCCGTGTCGTTGCCGGCGCCCACCAACTCGAGGCTCTTCCGGCACAGACGCCGCACACCTTCAACTTCGGACACGAGCTGCGGCGCGCCAACGCCACGCAGCGCCCGCCCCGCGAGCCCGCGCGTGTGCAACGGCTCGGACACGTGGTAATGCAGACGACGACGTATCTGCAAGCGCTGGACTGGTATTTAGATCACCTGGGATTGATCGTCAGCGACTTCCTGTTCTTCCCCGGTCAGCGCGACCGCGGGCCGACGATGAGTTTCATCCGCTGTGACCGTGGCCAGACTCCCGCCGACCATCACACTCTCGCGATGGCGCTGGGGCCGAGCAACCGCTATGTGCACTCGGCGTACCAGGTCTGCGACCTCGACGCCCTAGCCGCCGGCGGTGAGTATTTGAAAGACCATGGCTACCAACGATCCTGGGGGATCGGGCGCCACATCCAGGGCAGCCAGATCTTCGACTACTGGCGCGACCCGGACGGCTTCTTGGTGGAGCACTTCAGCGACGGCGACATGTTCGATTGCACGCTGGAGCCGGGCTGGGCGCCGTTCACCGCCTCCGGCCTGGCGCAGTGGGGGCCTCCCGCGAGCAAGAACTTCCTCGGCACCAATCCCAAAGCCCTTCCGCACGAGGCGTGCTCGATGATCAGTGCGCTTCGCCACCGCAACGAATTCGATATCCACCGTCTTATCGGCCTGATGAAAGTAGCCAACTCATGACCATCTCGATCCTGCGCACCGCCGACGCCTGGTGGGTCCAAACCGCGACTGGCGCCGTCAAGGTCAACACCGACGCCACCACTACGCGGGAGCTGCTGGCCGACCGTGCCGCCATCGACGCCGCCGCCTCCAGTTCCGACGCTGTGCCCGTCGAAGGCCTGAACCTTTTGTCTCCGGTGACGGCGCCGTGTCGGGTGGTGGCCCAGATGACCAATTTCGCGTCGCACGTCAAAGACGCGGGCATGGATCCCAACACCATCCCACTGACGTTCTTCCGCAAGGCATCTGGTTCGATCACTGGACCGTTCGACGACATCGTCAAGCCCGACCACGTTCGTTTCCTGGACTACGAGGTCGAGATCGGTCTGGTCATCGGCCGCGAGCTGCCCGTCGGCGCAGCCGTCAGCGAGGCGAACCTGGCGGATTACACCGCAGGTGCGGTGGTGACCAACGATGTGTCGGCGCGTGATATCCAGCTTCCGAAAACTCAGTTCTACGAATCGAAGTCGTACCCGACGTTCACCCCGGTCGGTCCCGCACTGGTGCTGCTCGACGCTGACGAGCTGAAGCGCTTCGGCGACCTGCGGCTTCAGCTGCGAGTCAACGGTCAGGTTCGCCAGGACATGCGCGTCGACGGCGACATGATCTACCCACCGGTGCAGGCATTGCAGGCGTTGGCGCGGTTCCAGCGCCTCGACCCGGGCGATCTGGTCTTGACCGGCACCCCGGTCGGCACCGCGCTCAGCGCCCCGCCCAAGCCCGTGCAGATCATCGCGTCGCTGCTGCCGCCCGCGGTGAAATGGAAAGCGTTCTTCAACGCCCAAGCCAAAAACCCGAAGTACCTGCGCGACGGCGATGTCGTCGAAACCGCCATTGCAACCGATGATGGCGCCATCGACCTCGGCACACAGCGCAATGTGGTGAGATTTGCGAAATGAGCACCGGCGCCACATCTTTGGACTACTGCTGATCGATATGCACCAAACCGCAAGCAAGGAGCGGAAATGACGGATTCACCCGCGTACAAGCATGCGGAAGAATCCGTGCCGGTTGTCATCGTGGGTGCCGGCCCGACCGGGATCACCGCCGCGACGTTGTTGGCTCAGCATGGCATTCGTTGCCTTGTCCTGGAGCGCTGGGACGATGTCTATCCGCAACCCCGTGCTGTCCATCTCGACGACGAGGTTCGTCGCATCCTGGCTCGGCTAGGTATCAACGATGAATTCGCTGCGATCTCGCGCCCGGCGTTGGGCCTGCGACTTCTCGATCCCGAGTTCGGAGTGCTCGCTCAGTTCAACCGCGATCCAGCCGAAAGTGTCCATGGATTCCCGCAAGCCAACATGTTTGATCAGCCGGAGTTCGAGGCGCTGCTGCGCAGGAATCTAAAGAACTTTCCCGGCGCCGTTATGAGAGGCAATTCGGAAGTCACCGATGTGACCCAAACAGAGGTGGGGCGCGTGCGAGTGACGTTCGCCGATCGCGCCACCGGCGAGGGACACGTCGTCGATGCGGATTACGTTCTGGGCTGCGATGGCGCGAACAGTGTGGTGCGGTCGGCGATCGGGGCCGCGATGGACGATCTGCACTTTGAGCAACGCTGGCTGGTCGTCGACGTGGCTACCGACGTCGATCTCAATCAGTGGGACGGCGTGTATCAGGTATGCAGTCCGGTGCGAGCCGCGACGTACGGTCACGTCCCGTGGAGTGGTGTAAGAGCGGTCGCGTGTCCGCGTGTGGCTCTGTGGTAGCCACTATGCCGTGAGAGCGGCTGTGGGGGCAATGGTTTCGGCACTTTGGTCACTGACGTCGAGCAGAGCGAGGCTGGTCTCGGAGAGGTAGCGCTTGTCGGCGACCTGCCATTCGTCGTGGGCCTCAACGAGTACCGAGCCGGCCAGCCGTAACAGCGCGGCGGGGTTGGGGCACACGCCGACGACGTCGGTGCGGCGTTTGATTTCCTTGTTCAATCGCTCCAGTGGGTTGGTTGACCAGATCTTTTTCCAGTGGGCCACCGGGAAGTCGGCGAAGGCGGTGATGTCGGCGGCGGCCTCGCGCAACATGGTTTCGACCTTGGGGAACTGGCGGCCGAGCATGCCGGCGATGGTGTCGAGTTGTTCGCGCACGTGCTCGGCGTCTGGCTGGGCGAAGACGGTGCGGATCGCGGCGGCGACCATCTCTGCGGAGCCCTTGGGCACTTGGGCGAGCACGTTGCGCAGGAAGTGCACTCGACACCGCTGCCAGGCGGCCCCGATCAGCACGGCGTCAATGGCACTGCGCAGTCCGGCATGGGCATCGGAGATGACCAGTTGGACTCCGGCCAGACCGCGGGATTTCAACGACCGCAAAAACGCGGTCCAGAACGCCCCGTCCTCGGAGTCTCCGACCTCAAAGCCCAGTACCTCGCGGCGCCCGTCAGCGGCCACCCCGGTGGCGATGACCACCGCCTGCGACACCACCCGATGATTCACCCGGGCCTTGCAGTAGGTGGCGTCGAGGAAGACATACGGAAAGCGCTGATCACCCAACGGCCGGTCCCGGAAGGCCGCGACCTCGGTGTCGAGGTCTTTGCAGATCCGGCTGACCTCGCTTTTGGAGATCCCGGTATCGGTACCCAGTGCCTTGACCAGATCGTCGACCTTGCGGGTGGAGGTGCCGTGCAGGTAGGCCTCCATCACCACCGCGAACAAGCACTGATCGACCCGGCGACGCCGCTCCAACAACGCCGGGAAAAATGACCCGGTGCGCAGCTTGGGAATCCGCAGTTCCAGGTCCCCTGCGACCGTGGACAGCGTGCGCGGACGCGAGCCGTTGCGCTGATTGGAGCGGGTCTCGGTGCGCTCATGGGGAGAAGCCCCGATGAACGCGGTCAACTCCGCGTCGATCAAGGCTTGGTAGATCGTTTCGGCGGCTTGAGTGATCCGCTCACCGGCATCGGCGGTGCGCAGTGCGTCGAGCACCTCCAGCAAGGCAGACTGGTCCAGGGCCATCGCGATGTTCCTCTCGGTAGTGATTCTTGGTCGTTTCACCACAGAGACTCACGCGATGGCCCTCTTACGTCAGGGACCGACACGCCGCCATCACTTACACCACTCCCCGGGACGCTCC
>NZ_JAOS01000058.1:0-3196 GCF_000523975.1 Mycobacterium sp. MAC_080597_8934
GTCGGTCACGTCCCGTGGAGTGGTGTAAGAGCGGTCGCGTGTCCGCGTGTGGCTCTGTGGTAGCCACTATGCCGTGAGAGCGGCTGTGGGGGCAATGGTTTCGGCACTTTGGTCACTGACGTCGAGCAGAGCGAGGCTGGTCTCGGAGAGGTAGCGCTTGTCGGCGACCTGCCATTCGTCGTGGGCCTCAACGAGTACCGAGCCGGCCAGCCGTAACAGCGCGGCGGGGTTGGGGAACACGCCGACGACGTCGGTGCGGCGTTTGATTTCCTTGTTCAATCGCTCCAGTGGGTTGGTTGACCAGATCTTTTTCCAGTGGGCCACCGGGAAGTCGGCGAAGGCGGTGATGTCGGCGGCGGCCTCGCGCAACATGGTTTCGACCTTGGGGAACTGGCGGCCGAGCATGCCGGCGATGGTGTCGAGTTGTTCGCGCACGTGCTCGGCGTCTGGCTGGGCGAAGACGGTGCGGATCGCGGCGGCGACCATCTCTGCGGAGCCCTTGGGCACTTGGGCGAGCACGTTGCGCAGGAAGTGCACTCGACACCGCTGCCAGGCGGCCCCGATCAGCACGGCGTCAATGGCACTGCGCAGTCCGGCATGGGCATCGGAGATGACCAGTTGGACTCCGGCCAGACCGCGGGATTTCAACGACCGCAAAAACGCGGTCCAGAACGCCCCGTCCTCGGAGTCTCCGACCTCAAAGCCCAGTACCTCGCGGCGCCCGTCAGCGGCCACCCCGGTGGCGATGACCACCGCCTGCGACACCACCCGATGATTCACCCGGGCCTTGCAGTAGGTGGCGTCGAGGAAGACATACGGAAAGCGCTGATCACCCAACGGCCGGTCCCGGAAGGCCGCGACCTCGGTGTCGAGGTCTTTGCAGATCCGGCTGACCTCGCTTTTGGAGATCCCGGTATCGGTACCCAGTGCCTTGACCAGATCGTCGACCTTGCGGGTGGAGGTGCCGTGCAGGTAGGCCTCCATCACCACCGCGAACAAGCACTGATCGACCCGGCGACGCCGCTCCAACAACGCCGGGAAAAATGACCCGGTGCGCAGCTTGGGAATCCGCAGTTCCAGGTCCCCTGCGACCGTGGACAGCGTGCGCGGACGCGAGCCGTTGCGCTGATTGGAGCGGGTCTCGGTGCGCTCATGGGGAGAAGCCCCGATGAACGCGGTCAACTCCGCGTCGATCAAGGCTTGGTAGATCGTTTCGGCGGCTTGAGTGATCCGCTCACCGGCATCGGCGGTGCGCAGTGCGTCGAGCACCTCCAGCAAGGCAGACTGGTCCAGGGCCATCGCGATGTTCCTCTCGGTAGTGATTCTTGGTCGTTTCACCACAGAGACTCACGCGATGGCCCTCTTACGTCAGGGACCGACACGCCGCCATCACTTACACCACTCCCCGGGACGCTCCCCGACGTACATGCGCATCGGGGCCACTCGCTACCGATGGGAATTTCGGCTGCTGCCCGGCGAAACTGCCGACGATTACCGCAGCTGTGCTGCGCTTCGTAGCCTGATCTCACCGTGGGTCGGCGACGTAGCCGACGAAGACCTCGAACTGGTGCGGGTGGCCGAATACACCTTCCGTGCCCAGCTGGCGAACCGGTGGCGGGATCGCAACGTGTTTCTCCTCGGCGACGCAGCCCATCTCACACCGCCGTTCATCGGACAAGGCATGGGAGCAGGGCTCCGGGACGCGATGAACCTAGCCTGGAAGCTGGCCGGTGTACTCGGCGAAGACTTGCCCGAGGAGGTCCTGGAAACCTACGAGCAAGAGCGCAAACCACATGCGCGCGCGTTGATCGCCCTTGCCCTCGGGATGGGGTGGGCCATGACCGCCGGCGGTGGCATCGGGGACGCGATCCGACGCACTGTTGTCCCGCGCCTGCACCTCGTCCCCGGCATGCGGGGCAGGATCGTCAACAGCAGAACCCCGGCTCTGCGCAGATCCGCGCTCGTTGTCAAATCCCGTCTCCGCCGAGACCTTGCAGGCACGCTGTGGGTTGTGCCCCGTGAAGTGGTGTAAAGCCGATCGGCGTTTCGCCTGAGGCTCTGCGAGTTTCCACTATGCCGTGATGGCGGCGGGGACGGCAACGGATTGGTCGGCTGAATCGGAGCGGGGATGTAATAGGGCCAGGGTGGTCTCGGAGAGATAGCGCTTTTCGGCGACTTGCCATTCGTCGTGGGCTTCGACGAGAACGGAGCCGGCCAGCCGTAGCAGCGCGGCGGGGTTGGGGAAGACGCCGACGACGTCGGTGCGGCGTTTGATCTCCTTGTTGAGTCGTTCGAGGGGGTTGGTGCACCAGATCTTTTTCCAGTGCACCACAGGGAAATCGGCGAAGGCGGTGATGTCGGCGGCGGCCTCGCGCAACATCGTTTCGACCTTGGGCAACTGGCGGCCGAGCATGCCGGCGATGGTGTCGAGTTGCTCGCGCACATGCTCGGCGTCGGGCTGGGCGAAGACGGTGCGGATCGCGGCGGCGACCATCTCGGCGGAGCCCTTGGGCACCTGGGCGAGCACGTTGCGCAGGAAGTGCACCCGGCATCGTTGCCAAGATGCGCCGATGAGGATGGCCTCGATGGCGCTGCGCAACCCGGTGTGGGCATCAGAGATCACCAGCTGCACCCCGGACAGGCCGCGGGTTTTCAGTGAGCGCAGAAACGCCGTCCAAAACGCGCCGTCCTCGGAGTCACCGACGTCGAAGCCGAGCACTTCACGGCGTCCGTCAACCGCGACACCGGTGGCGATGACGACCGCTTGGGAGACCACCCGATGGTTGACCCGAGCCTTGCAGTAAGTGGCGTCGAGGAACACATACGGGAAGTGCTGCTCGGATAGAGGCCGGTCCCGAAAGGCGCCTACCTCGGTGTCCAGATCGGCGCAAATCCGGGAGACCTCGCTTTTGGAGATGCCGGCGTCCGCGCCGAGGGCTTTAACCAAATCGTCGACTTTGCGGGTGGAGGTGCCGTGCAAATAGGCCTCCATCACCACCGCGAACAAGCACTGATCGACCCGGCGGCGCCGCTCCAGCAGCGCCGGGAAGAACGAGCCCGACCGAAGCTTGGGAATCCGCAACTCCAAATCGCCAGCGATCGTCGACAGTGTGCGCGGCCGAGACCCATTGCGCTGGTTGGTTCGTGATGCGCTCCGTTCATGCGGACCGGCGCCGATCACCGCCGTCAGCTCCGC
>NZ_JAOS01000059.1:0-6483 GCF_000523975.1 Mycobacterium sp. MAC_080597_8934
ACCTCAAAGCCCAGTACCTCGCGGCGCCCGTCAGCGGCCACCCCGGTGGCGATGACCACCGCCTGCGACACCACCCGATGATTCACCCGGGCCTTGCAGTAGGTGGCGTCGAGGAAGACATACGGAAAGCGCTGATCACCCAACGGCCGGTCCCGGAAGGCCGCGACCTCGGTGTCGAGGTCTTTGCAGATCCGGCTGACCTCGCTTTTGGAGATCCCGGTATCGGTACCCAGTGCCTTGACCAGATCGTCGACCTTGCGGGTGGAGGTGCCGTGCAGGTAGGCCTCCATCACCACCGCGAACAAGCACTGATCGACCCGGCGACGCCGCTCCAACAACGCCGGGAAAAATGACCCGGTGCGCAGCTTGGGAATCCGCAGTTCCAGGTCCCCTGCGACCGTGGACAGCGTGCGCGGACGCGAGCCGTTGCGCTGATTGGAGCGGGTCTCGGTGCGCTCATGGGGAGAAGCCCCGATGAACGCGGTCAACTCCGCGTCGATCAAGGCTTGGTAGATCGTTTCGGCGGCTTGAGTGATCCGCTCACCGGCATCGGCGGTGCGCAGTGCGTCGAGCACCTCCAGCAAGGCAGACTGGTCCAGGGCCATCGCGATGTTCCTCTCGGTAGTGATTCTTGGTCGTTTCACCACAGAGACTCACGCGATGGCCCTCTTACGTCAGGGACCGACACGCCGCCATCACTTACACCACTCCCCGGGACGCTCCCCGACGTACATGCGCATCGGGGCCACTCGCTACCGATGGGAATTTCGGCTGCTGCCCGGCGAAACTGCCGACGATTACCGCAGCTGTGCTGCGCTTCGTAGCCTGATCTCACCGTGGGTCGGCGACGTAGCCGACGAAGACCTCGAACTGGTGCGGGTGGCCGAATACACCTTCCGTGCCCAGCTGGCGAACCGGTGGCGGGATCGCAACGTGTTTCTCCTCGGCGACGCAGCCCATCTCACACCGCCGTTCATCGGACAAGGCATGGGAGCAGGGCTCCGGGACGCGATGAACCTAGCCTGGAAGCTGGCCGGTGTACTCGGCGAAGACTTGCCCGAGGAGGTCCTGGAAACCTACGAGCAAGAGCGCAAACCACATGCGCGCGCGTTGATCGCCCTTGCCCTCGGGATGGGGTGGGCCATGACCGCCGGCGGTGGCATCGGGGACGCGATCCGACGCACTGTTGTCCCGCGCCTGCACCTCGTCCCCGGCATGCGGGGCAGGATCGTCAACAGCAGAACCCCGGCTCTGCGCAGATCCGCGCTCGTTGTCAAATCCCGTCTCCGCCGAGACCTTGCAGGCACGCTGTGGGTTGTGCCCCGTGAAGTGGTGTAAAGCCGATCGGCGTTTCGCCTGAGGCTCTGCGAGTTTCCACTATGCCGTGATGGCGGCGGGGACGGCAACGGATTGGTCGGCTGAATCGGAGCGGGGATGTAATAGGGCCAGGGTGGTCTCGGAGAGATAGCGCTTTTCGGCGACTTGCCATTCGTCGTGGGCTTCGACGAGAACGGAGCCGGCCAGCCGTAGCAGCGCGGCGGGGTTGGGGAAGACGCCGACGACGTCGGTGCGGCGTTTGATCTCCTTGTTGAGTCGTTCGAGGGGGTTGGTGCTCCAGATCTTTTTCCAGTGCAGGACAGGGAAATCGGCGAATGCGGTGATGTCGTCGGCGGCCTCGCGCAGCATCGTTTCGACCTTGGGCAGTTGGCGGCCGAGCATGCCGGCGATGGTGTCGAGTTGCTCTCGCACATGTTCGGCGTCGGGTTGGGCGAAGATGGTGCGGATCGCTGCGGCGACCATCTCGGCTGATCCCTTGGGCACCTGGGCGAGCACGTTGCGCAGGAAGTGCACCCGGCATCGTTGCCAAGATGCGCCGATGAGGATGGCCTCGATGGCGCTGCGCAACCCGGTGTGGGCATCAGAGATCACCAGCTGCACCCCGGACAGGCCGCGGGTTTTCAGTGAGCGCAGAAACGCCGTCCAAAACGCGCCGTCCTCGGAGTCACCGACGTCGAAGCCGAGCACTTCACGGCGTCCGTCAACCGCGACACCGGTGGCGATGACGACCGCTTGGGAGACCACCCGATGGTTGACCCGAGCCTTGCAGTAAGTGGCGTCGAGGAACACATACGGGAAGTGCTGCTCGGATAGAGGCCGGTCCCGAAAGGCGCCTACCTCGGTGTCCAGATCGGCGCAAATCCGGGAGACCTCGCTTTTGGAGATGCCGGCGTCCGCGCCGAGGGCTTTAACCAAATCGTCGACTTTGCGGGTGGAGGTGCCGTGCAAATAGGCCTCCATCACCACCGCGAACAAGCACTGATCGACCCGGCGGCGCCGCTCCAGCAGCGCCGGGAAGAACGAGCCCGACCGAAGCTTGGGAATCCGCAACTCCAAATCGCCAGCGATCGTCGACAGTGTGCGCGGCCGAGACCCATTGCGCTGGTTGGTTCGTGATGCGCTCCGTTCATGCGGACCGGCGCCGATCACCGCCGTCAGCTCCGCATCGATGAGTGCCTGATAAATCGTCTCGGCGGCCTGCTTGATCCGATCAGCGGCATCGGCATTGCGTAATGCGTCCAGCACCTCCAGCAAGGCAGACTGATCCAGGGCCATCGCGATGTTCCTCTCGGTAGTGATCCTTGGTCGTTTCACCACAGAGACTCACGCGATGGCCCTCTACATCAGCACCGACACGCCGCCACTATTTACACCACGCCCCGGGACGTTCCCCACGCTGTGTCCGAACCCGTTGCTAGACAACGGTGCTCGGTTCGACAACGTCGTCGGAAATCGGTTCGCGCTGATCGCGTCCTTACCGCTGACGAAGGGCCAGCGCATCGAACTTGACCACCGCGGGGCCGTCGTCTTATCGGTCAAACCCGGCTGTGAACTCGACCGCTGGCTGCGGCGAGGCCGTGCTACCGCCGCGATCGTTCGGCCCGACCGCACCGTGATGCGAGCCGGCCGCGACACCGCCGCGCTGTGTAATGCCTTGCTGTACTTCTGTCCTGGAGACTGAGCTGACCGTGGAACAAGACAACCAAATCATCATCCGTGGGCTCCGCGGCGAACCGGCGGATCTCAACGAGGGGGAGGAACTCTGAAGTGGCAGCCTCTGACCATTGTTGGGCTCAAGAGATCTTCCAGACCTCGACAATGGGAGCACTGCTGGATGGCGTGTACGAGGGAAACGTCACGGTCCGTGAATTATTGCGCCATGGAGACTTTGGTCTCGGCACCTTCAACCGTCTAGACGGCGAAATGCTGGTGCTCGATGGGGTCTGCTACCAACTGCGCGCGGACGGCAGTGCCGCGCTCGCCGATCTCGATGAACTGACTCCATTCGCCGCAGTGACCTGGTTTCACCCCGACCGGACGATAGACGGGGAGCGTCCCGGGGAGTGGTGTAAGTGATGGCGGCGTGTCGGTCCCTGACGTAAGAGGGCCATCGCGTGAGTCTCTGTGGTGAAACGACCAAGAATCACTACCGAGAGGAACATCGCGATGGCCCTGGACCAGTCTGCCTTGCTGGAGGTGCTCGACGCACTGCGCACCGCCGATGCCGGTGAGCGGATCACTCAAGCCGCCGAAACGATCTACCAAGCCTTGATCGACGCGGAGTTGACCGCGGGAGGAATTGTCAAGACCTGTGGATTGGGGTGTTTCAGGCGACCTCCGTTTCGGCTGATTCGGCCGGTTCGGGTGGTGTGATGTCGACGGGCCGTTCGAGTAGCTTGCCCTTGTGGAAGACCGCGCCGGCGCGGACCAGGGCGACCAGGTGTGGTGCGTTGACGGCCCTCCAGCGGGCTTGTGCGGCGTCGATCAGCTTGTAGGCCATGGCAATTCCGGCCGCGCGTGATCCGGGGCCCTTGGTGACCTTGGTTCTCAACCTGACGGTGGCGAACGTCGACTCGATCGGGTTGGTCGTTCTCAAGTGGATCCAGTGTTCGGCCGGGTAGCGGTAGAACTCGAGCAGCACGTCGGCGTCATCGACGATCTTGGCGACCGCCTTGGGGTACTTGGCCCCGTAGTCCACTTCGAAGGCCTTGATCGCGACCTGTGCGTGGTCGATGTCCTCGGCGTTGTAGATCTCCCGCATCGCCGCCAACGCACCGGGGTGGGCTGACTTGGGCAGGCAGGAAAGGACATTGGCCTGCTTGTGGAACCAGCATCGCTGCTCGCGGGTAGCCGGGAACACCTCGCGCATCGCCTTCCAGAAGCCCAGTGCACCATCACCGACAGCCAGCACCGGGGCGGTCATCCCGCGGCGTCGACACGACCGCAGCAGATCGGCCCACGACTCGGTCGACTCCCGATACCCATCGGCCAGCCCAACGAGCTCCTTTCGGCCATCGGAACGCACGCCGATCATCACCAGCAAGCAGAGCTTCTCCTGCTCCAACCTGACCTTGAGATGAATGCCGTCGACCCACAGGTACACGTAGTCGGTGCCCGACAGATCGCGCTCGCCGAAGGCCTTGGCCTCGTCCTGCCACTGCGCGGTGAGCCGAGTGATCGTGGTGGCCGACAGCCCGGCACCCGAGCCGAGGAACTGTTCCAACGCGGGACCGAAGTCACTGGTCGACAAGCCGTGCAGATACAGCAGCGGCAGCACCTCGGTCATCTGCGGGGACTTACGCGCCCACGCCGGCAGGATCGCCGAGGAAAACCGCCGCCGCTCAGCGGTATCGGCGTCGATACGCTTGTCGTTGACCCGCGGCGCGATCACCGTCACCGCACCCGCCGCGGTCAACACCTCACGCTCGCGGTGATAGCCGTTGCGGACCACCAGCCGATGCCCGTTCTCATCGACCTCCCCAGCATGGGCGTCGATGTAGGCGGCGACCTCGGCGGCCAACGCCGCCGCCAGCATCTGGCGGGCACCGTCGCGGACGATCTCATCGAGCAACGACCGCGACCCGCACGCGTCCTCGTTGGAGGAATCCTGGTCGTGAACTACCGTGAGCATGGGCGTACCTTCCCAACCAGCGCGCCAACGCCGGTCTTGATCAGAGCTACTGGACTTTCAGATCATCCTCGGGAAGGTGCGCCCATTTCTCACGCGCCCCGCCGAGGCTCATCCACAGACCTCCGATCTTGTTAACAGTCAAGCGGCGGCTCGTGTGGGGTGCGTCGGGGGTGGTCGGTATGCCTTGATTGGGTCGTAGGTTTGGCTGGTTTGCAGGCAGTGGTAGAGCTGGCCGAGCATGCGGTTGTAGAGGTGGCGCAGGGCTGCGGGGTGGCGGTCGCCGTGGTCGCGGCGTGTCAGGTAGTGAGCGCGGGTGGGTCCTTCGCAGCCGGCCGCGATGAACGCCCAGACGAATCCGACGGCGGCAAGTCGGTTGTTCTTCACGTGCCGGTGAGTGATGCGGATGCTGCGCCCAGAGGCTTTGGTGACGGGCGCCGACCCGGCGAACGCCTTCAATGCTCGGGCGTCGGCGAATCGTGTTCGGTCGTCGCCGATTTCGGCGAGCAGGCGGGCACCGGTAAGGTCGCCGACCCCCACAAATGAGGTGATGATCCTGTGGTCGGCGTGCTGGGCAAAGGTGGCGGCGGTGGCCTCGCCCAGCCGGTCGACGTTGGCGCACTCAGCGTCGAGGGTGGCCAGCAATGCGACTGCTTGGATACCGAAGGCGTCTTCGACCGGGGCGGGGTGTCGCAGCTGCGGCAGCCGCAGCTGCTGGTGGATTGTCGCCGCGAGCGTGGTCAGGCCGCGTTGGCGTCCGGCGCGGCGCAGGGCGGCGGTGATCTGCGGCTTTGACAGCCGCGCCGCCTTGGCCGGGGTGGCAGCGATGGCGAGCACCGCACGAGCTTCGGGTGCGGTGATTCCGCCGGGACGGTCGGCGAAGGCGTGCAGGAAACCCGGGAAATATTCCCGCAGCAGCGACCGCAGTTCGTTGCCGGCCCGGTTACGCCGCCAGGTGGCGTCCTGGTGGGCACGGGCCAGCACGGTGATCGATTGCGCCAGTTCGGTGTCGGCGGGTAACCGACGATGCTGGTCGATGTCGGTACGCAGGATGTTGGCCAGCGTGACCGCATCGCCGTGGTCAGACTTCTTGCCCGACATCGACGTCCGTTCCCGATAGCGGGCCACCGACATCGGGTTGATCGGGTAGATCGGTCGACCGCTGGCCCGCAACACGGCGACCAGCAACCCGCGCGGGGTCTCGATCGCGACCGGGATCGGATCCTCAGGGTCGTCGTCGGCATCGGCCAGCATGGCGGTCAGTTCGGCGAATCCGGCGACCGACTCGGGGATGCGCCGTCTGGCGACCAGCCGACCGTCGGCATCCACCAGCGCGACGTCATGATGATCCTGGGCCCAGTCGATCCCACACGTGACCATGGACAAATTTACCTCCTTGGTTGTCGAAATGTGTTGGGTGCGTGACCCTTTGTGAGAACGCGCGGCGCCCTAATAGCAAGGCTCTGATGGCCTGACCTCCGATTGAGCCGTTCGCGACCCCAGCAACCCGCACGACC
>NZ_JAOS01000060.1:0-62106 GCF_000523975.1 Mycobacterium sp. MAC_080597_8934
GGGCCGCAGCACCGCCGCGCGCACGCCGATGTAGCGCAGCAACGTCTGACGGATCGGGTCGGGCATCTCCACCTCGGTGAAGCGCTGCTCGAGGCTACGGGCCCACCGCCGGCGTTTCGGCGCGGTGTCGATGACCGCGGTCTCGAACAACAGCTGCCGCAGGCTGGCCAGCCGCCCCCTGTATGCCCGCCGCGACGATGGCGGCACCACGGTACGTGACAGCGCGGCGTCGAAGTCGTCGAGCGCGTCGCCGGTCAGGTCGGCGACCATTCCGCCGTGGTGTGCCAGCACTACCGCCAGACATTCGCCGAGGACCGTCTCGACCCAGGAACTCCTCCAGCCCAACCGAATTCCCGCATTCCGCAACGCGGCGAATCCGCTCGGATCCCGGTCCTCCACTGCGCGGCCCAGCCCGGTCAACTGTTTGACCGCGGCCAGCTCGACGTCCAGCCGTAACCGGCCGGTGCCGATCGTGTGACAGATCAGCGGCCACGCCCCGGTGTCCCGTATCTCGGCGATCCGCTCGGCTGCCGGCAGCGTCATCCAGGCGTGCAGGTCGCGGTGGCGTGCGGTGAAGTCGCGAGCGATCCGAATCCGGTCGCGTACCGCCCGCCCGCTCAAACCCAGGGTGGCGACGTGGTCGAGATAATCCGCCACCACCTCGTCGGCGCCTACGGGTTGGCCGACCAACACCGTGGTCACTGCCGGGCTCCGGCCAACGTCGCACGAGCAGCACCGTATTCGGCGGCGAGCTGCTCGATCGACAAATGCACGTAGCGGGCCGTGGTCTCCGGCGAGACATGCCCCATCAACGCCCGCAACGCCAGCAGATCGATTCCGGCCGCCGACAATTCGGTGCCGTAGGTATGCCGTAAACGGTGCGGCGGACTCTTGTGGCGCCAGAGGTCTCCCGGTGCCGACGGAACAGGCTGCGCAGCCCGGCCTCGCTGACCGGTGCACCGGTCGTCGGCCGCGCAGCACTACGAAGCACTGCGGCGTCGCCAACCCCGGCGGCCGCTCCCATCGCAGGTAGGCGGCGAGCTCGGTGAAGAACGCCGCATCGACCGGGACATGACGTTCCTTGCCGCCCTTGCCGATCACCCGAAGCCGGCGCCGGCCCATATCGACGTCGGCGAGCAGCAGGCCACGCGCCTCGGCCGAACGCAGCCCTCCGAGTAGCATCACCAGCACCATCGCCCGGTCCCGGTGCGTTGCCAGTGTCGCCAGGAACGCGTCGACATCGTTGGTGGACAACGATTCCGGAAGACGCTGCGGCTGACGCACCAACCTACCGCCACTGCGTGCACGCCCGGGACCCAGATGACCGAGCAACCCCCGCTGCGACTGGCGCAGCCCCTGTCCCCGCCGCGGCGACGGCACCGGATTGTCGGTGCAGACACCGGTCATCACCAGATACTCGAATAACGCGCGCACTGCCGCGACCCGGCGGTTCACCGTCGAAGCTGCCGGCGGGGTCGACGAGCGGTGACCGCCGGTGGGCTGGTCCGTTCGGCGGACGCCTTGCCAGTCGATCCAGTCGAACACCAACGGCGCATCGACCGCGGCGAGCCCGACCGCTTGCTGGACGAGGAACCGGCTCAAATTGGCGACGTCGAATGCGTAGGCCCGCACCGTGGCCGCGCTGAACCCCCGTCCCGCCAAATGGTTGAGAAACGCGTTCACCGCGTCCTGCCCGTCCCAGTCGCCCTCCAGGACATATCCGCTGTCGCTCTTGAGTACCCGCATCGCCGCTCCGCCTTCCCCCACCGAGATGCAGACAGCATCCATCCGTGCTCAGCGCTTGTGCGTGAACCTCACGCTGCAGCCCGAACCGTGTCCCCGGAGAGCCGGTTAACGGATAGTGGGTTGTTGGACCAGATCTGCCGCCAAATTTGTTTGGGGAAGGCGGTGAAGGCGAGCAGGTCGGCGCGGGCGTCTTCGAGGTGGTCGGCGACCTTGGGGAGCTTGTCGGCCAGTGCGTCGATGATGCGGTCATATTGGGCTGCAACGGAACCGGCGTCAGGTTGATCGAAGACCGAATGCAGTAGTGTGCGTACCCACGGCCACGATGATTTCGGAGTGATGGCCATCAGGTTGGTGGCGTAGTGGGTGCGACACCGTTGCCACGATGCCCCAGGCAGGGTGGCGCCGATCGCGGCCACCAGACCGGCGTGGGCGTCGGAAGTGACCAGACGGACCCCTGATAGGCCGCGGGCGGTCAGCGACCGCAGGAAGGTCAGCCAGCCGGCCCCGTCCTCGGCGGTGGTGACGTCGATGCCCAGGATTTCGCGGTAGCCCTCGGCGTTGACCCCGGTGGCGATCAGCGCGTGCACGTTGACCACCCGGCCTGCTTCGCGAACCTTGAGCACCAGGGCGTCAGCAGCCATGAACGTGTACGGGCCTGCATCCAGTGGCCGGGTCCGGAACGCCTCGACCGCGGCGTCGAGCTCTTTGGCCATCACGCTGACCTGGGACTTCGACAAGCTGGTGATGCCCAGAGTCTCGACGAGTTTGTCCATCCGCCGCGTCGAAACGCCCAGCAGGTAGCAGGTAGCCACCACCGTGGTCAGGGCCCGCTCGGCGCGTTTGCGCCGTTCCAGCAGCCAGTCCGGGAAGTACGAACCTTGCCTTAGCTTGGGAATCGCCAGATCCAATGTGCCTGCGCGGGTGTCAAACTCGCGGTGCCGATACCCGTTGCGGGAATTGGTGCGCTCGCTGCTGCGCTGGCCGTAGCCGGCACCGCACACCGCGTCGGCTTCGGCGCCCATCAGGGCGTGAATGAAGGCGGCCAACAACTCGCGCAGCACATCAGGGTGCGTGGTGGTGAGTCGTTCGGCCAGCACGGCAGACAGGTCGATATCGTGGGCAATGGTCATCGCGTTGATTCCTTTGCTCGAGTGACTTTGGTCGGTCCCTCGAAGAATCACGCGATGACCTTCATTCATCCGGCTACGACACGCCGGTCATCACCGGCTCGTACACCACTCTGCTGGACGCAACTAGGTACTGGAATCGATAGCCTTTGGCACCGTGGTCTAGTACGGCCACCGGCGTAATTTAAGCGTCGCCGCCGGTTCCGCCATGCGACAGCGAAGCGTCGCGTGGCCATTGACGTCCGCGATAACAGCAATTCAGGCGAGGACATCGAGCAACCTCTCTCGATTAATCTTGACGAGTTCGACCGTGAAACGGTGCGCAGTCTCCGTCATCCCTGGGGCAGAAGCAAATAGGTCCTCAACGGTCCGCCGTTCAAGCGACAGTATCCGTTCACGCCAGTACTCGCGGGTGCTCGGTCCACAGAGTCTGATGGCGTCGCCTGCCAGGTCCACGAGTGTCTGCCAACGCGTGCCCTTGCGATGCTCAAATCGGCTCGCGTGCCCACGTTCTGCCCATTTCATCACTGTTCCGTCGCGTAAGTGCTCGGCGCGCAGTTCGTCGCTCAACGTAAAGCCGAGGCTAGCTGCGTGGTCGAAAGAGGGCTCGGATACGTCCGGCGGCGGCACAAGGACGGCCCAGTTGCGGTCGTGGCGATCTCCATGCGCGATCAACGCGTCAAACAGGAGATATCCTGCGAACGCATCGAAAGCCCGAAACGACGTAGGCATCGATGAGCCTGGCGGTGATCCAAACCGTGTGAGTGCCTGCCTGATAGAGCCGACATTGTATCCGCGCGCTTCAGGATCAGTCGGGTCGTAATCGATAACCACCTCTGGCATTAGCGCCTGCCCTGCCTGCAATTCCCACTCTGGCAATCGCACGTCTTCAACCAATGCGCCACGCACCCCGCCCCGAGTGGCTAGTTCGACCGTGGCCGCCGGCACTCCGACCAGCCGAGCCATCTCGCTTCCGAGCTTCTCCACAGTGTCTTCCCCGAGGGAACGATCGCGCTCTGGCCGTGCGGGTTTGAACAGCCAGGTACGCTCTCTCGACGGATGTTTGAGCCAGTCGTGCGGATGCTGGCCCTGGCTCTCGAGGCCAGCGACAGCCCAGTCGTCGGCAGCCACGACTGACCAGCGAACGGGCACGACGCAATTGTGCCTCGCAGGTGCTAGTGCAATCGCCACTGGCCACGCGCATGTCGCGTAGGGCTCCGCTCGAAGACAGCGGAGAGTCGAGGGGGACGGATCCGATACAGAGTTGGCAGCGACGGCACCTCGTTTTTGGCCCCATATTGGCCCCATCGCCGAGTCCGAATCGGTGATGACGAGTTCGTAGACAGAGCGAAAAGGGGCGCTGAAATGCACAGATACTTGGTGGCCAGGGGCGGGATCGAACCGCCGACCTTCCGCTTTTCAGGCGGACGCTCGTACCGACTGAGCTACCTGGCCGGAAGGCAGCGAGTGCCTCGCCGCGCTGGCGACCCTGACGGGACTCGAACCCGCGACCTCCGCCGTGACAGGGCGGCGCGCTAACCAACTGCGCCACAGGGCCTTGCTGCTGCTCCGCGTCGCCGCGTTGCGTACCCCCTACGGGATTCGAACCCGCGCTACCGCCTTGAAAGGGCGGCGTCCTAGGCCGCTAGACGAAGGGGGCCAGAACCGAATCTCTCCGGGGTACTCGCAACGTGGTTTCGTTGGGAGCCACGTCAGCTTAGGTCACCGTGGGCCCAATCCTCAAACGAGCCCGGTTTTGGGTCCAAGTATCCTGAAACTCCGCGGCCCCTATAGCTCAGTTGGTAGAGCTACGGACTTTTAATCCGCAGGTCCCAGGTTCGAGCCCTGGTGGGGGCACTGGCTTTACCCCCGTCGTTAGGGTCCGGCGGTTCGAGCTCCACTTCGGGCAGCAAGTCCGTGATCGGGACCTCGAGCCACGCCGCCACCGCGGCGAGGTCAACTGCCGACCAGACGGTCTTGCCGCGTAGACGGTTCGATACCGAGCCTTGGTCGACGTTTAGGACGGCCGCGAGCTGTTTCTGCGTGCGGCCAGCGCGCCACATGAGCGTGTGGACGCGTTCACCAATCAGCGCGTTGCCCTGCTTTTTCGGGTCCGGCGCTTCCATAGATGTCATAAGCGTCAAGATACGCCATAGACGACACGCGGCACAATGCCTGTGGCGTTCTTGACATCTTATGGCCATCCGCCATACAGTGCGTCGCATGGCCGATCGCCATATTCATGCAGAAGAACCAACTAATCAGGCTCTCACCGTTGCGCAGGTCGCCGATCAGCTCAGCACCAGCGTGCGCTCGGTGCAGCGGTGGATAAAAGAGGGTCGCGTCCGGGCCGTACGGCTCCCAGGAGGACGCGGTTATCGCATCTACCAGCGGGACCTTGATGAAGCGCTGACGGTGATCGAGACGCAGGCGCTCACCAAGCAGGCGATCCGCGAAATCGTCCGTGAGGAAATAGAGGCCAGCGCATGACCGCGCTGACCGAGGCTCGGGTGCGGGAGATCGTCCGTGAGGAGTTAGCCGCTCAGCAGGCCGAACTCCACCATGATCGCCTCCCAGGTGGAGTCATTGATTCCGGGACGTCCTTCGAGTCGCTCGATCCGGTTCTCCAAGGTCTGGACGCAGATGGAGAACGTCGCCGCGAACTTACTGACAACTTGGTGGAGTTTCTCGATGGATATATCACCTTCGTCACCACGGACGGAACGCAGGGACTCAAGCAGATACAAGACGCTGTGAGTCGCCGTCATCGTCTCCGGAACGTGGTTCGTGAGGGCCCGGATTCCGTCTCGGGCTTCGTCGGGGGTGGGGGTAGTCACGATGCTTCTCCTTCGCTCGGTCTGGACAACCAGAGCGTAGGAGAGGACCGGCCGGGCCCGGCTGGGGAAGTCGGGCCCGGCCACGCCGAAAGCGGCGACGCATGAGCGCCGTCGAGCTGTTCCGCTACGAGGGCGCGCACCTACGGACTGTGCTGGTCGAAAGCGAGCCGTGGTTCGTGGCCGCGGATGCCTGCCGGATGCTCAGCCTCCGGGACACCACTTCCGCGATGAAGATGGTCCACGACGACGACAAACGGCTTTTGCACAGGTCAGATACTCCGCAGTTGTTCGAGGGTATCGCCGCCCAGGTCCAGGTGATCACGGTCGTCAACGAGTCCGGCATGTACGCGCTCATCTTCCAGAGCAACAAGGACCGGGCCCGCGACGTCCGTCGCTGGGTGACAAGCGAGGTCCTGCCGTCGATCCGTAAGACCGGCAGCTACGGCGCCCCCGTGCTGACGGAGGACGAGATCGTTCACCGGGCGCTGACCATCACCCAGGCCCGCGTCGAGGCGCTGACCGCGAAGGTGGTTGAGCTGGCCGCGCCCGCGTCGGCGTGGAACGAGCTCGCTGAATCCACCGGCGACTACGCGGTGGCCGACGCCGCGAAAGTGCTGTCCCGGGATCCGAGCATCAGCATCGGTCGTGACCGGCTGTTCCTGTTCATGTCCGCCGAGCGGTGGCTGTTCAAACGTGACGGCCGGTGGCGCGCCTATCAAGCCCAGGTCGACTGCGGCCGGCTGGCCGAGAAAGTCGGGCGCCCGTTCTGGCATGAAGGCCGCGGCGAATTGGTCGCCGGTGAGCCCACCGTGCGGATCACGCCGAAGGGGCTCGCGGAGCTGCATAAGAGGCTGCGCGGCACTGGGCAGCTGGCGTTGGTGAGCGCGCGGTCGCGCTCGTGAGTGGAGCGGTGTCGTGATCAACGCATTACGCTGGCTCGCCGCCGCCGCCTTCGACGCCCTCGCGCACATCGCCTACCCGGCCGCTGACGCGATCTGGGAGGAGCGCCGCCGGCGCCCCGACGCTGAACTGATCCTGCTCGACGAGATGGCCGATCACCTCGGCGTGATCCGCGCGCAGCTCGAAGACATCCGCAACCTGCTGCTGGCGCGGCAGCCGCCGCCGTGCAACTGCAATTCGACGGTTCCCGGCTTCCACACCTTCGACTGCCCAGCCAGCCCCTACCCGCAGCCCGCCAAGTAAGCGGCCCGTCCCCGAAGAGAGCGGGGACGGGCCAACCCAACCAGGAAAGGAACCCCATTTCCCGTGAGCAGCCCGATTCTAACCGGCCCCAAGCGGATCCTCGCCCGTTGGCGGCAACGCCACCAGCCGGTGTTGCAACTCGAGCCGGTGATGACCGACGACGACGTCGACTTCCACTCCGACCTGCACTACTTCCGTGACCTGCTCGAGGCGATCCACACCCGCAGCATCTATGAGCGGGCCCCGATCGCGGCGTTCCCGACGATCATGTCCACCACCCTGGACATCGCGCTGTTCCTGGTGGCCCAGGACTTCCCGGACGAGGCCGCCGCTGACATCGCCGCGTGGCGCGCCGAGCTGACGGGCGCCGCGGCATGAGCGACCGGTGGCTCGGCCCGTGGCCGCTGTGGATGGTCATCTTCGGCCTGATCTTCGGCGCCGCCCTCGTCCTGTCTGTTCCAGCTGACGGCAGCGTATGCGTCACCCCGGCAACGGAGGTCGAACCATGAAAGCAGCCCTGTTCAACGCCATTGCAGCCGTGGCGGTTTCGGCGCTCTACCTGACCGCGTGGCTATCCCATGAAGGCGGCATCAACGCCGTCTTGAGCGCCAATTGGCTTGGCGTCTCGGCGCTTTGGTTCAGCACAGCGCACTACCGGTTGAAAGAACAGAAGGCCCGCAAAGGAGCACCCGATGCGTGACGCCGGCCAGACCATCGACGAACTCCTCCGCGAAATCCTCGACATCGGAGAGGGCGACGCATGAGGCGCCGACTCGACCGCAGCCCGGACCCGGATCTCGACCAGGTCGCCAGCATCGCCGTCGGTGTGGCTGAGAAGATCCGCGACGACGACCGCCGCCTGCTGTTCGACCAGCTGACGGATCTGTGCCGCTGGCATCCCGCGAAGGCCGCGCAGCTGATCATGACGTTCGCCGCCTGGTTCGACCTCGACGTGCCGGTGCAGGCGTTGTGGGCCCGCGTGCACGACATCACCGGCGACGTCACCCGGGGGGCGGCGTGACCGACGAAGACGAATGGCGCGCCGCGGTGGCCGACATGTCCGAGATGGACCGCGCGGTAACGGAATACGAGTGCCGGCGCGCGTTGGGTTTATGCGGCGACCGGGAGGACGCACGCTATGAGTGACACCCAGCGTGTGGGCGTGCACGGCGGCATCCCCGAGGCCGTCTACCACGCCGACCGCGCCAGCCTGTCCTACTCCGGGGCGAAGCTGCTGCTGTCCTCGCCGGCCAAGTTCCGGCGCGCCCAGGATCAGCCGCCGAAACCCAAGCGCGAGTATGACCTTGGGCACCTGGCGCACAAGCTGATCCTCGGCAAGGGCGCTGATCTGGTGGTGGTCGACGCCCCGGACTGGCGAACGAAGGACGCCCGCGAGGCCCGCGACCAGGCGCAGGAACTCGGCCTGGTTCCGGTGCTGGGATCCCAGCTGGCCAACGCCGAGCAGATGCGCGCCGCTGTGCGTGACCACGAGCTCGCCGGGCCGCTGTTCGCCGAAGGCCGCGCGGAGGTCTCTATGTACGCCGACGACCCCGAGACGGCTGTTCGGCTGCGGGGCCGGGCGGACTGGCTGACCAACGGCAACGTCATCGACATTGGCGACCGGCTGCTGATCGTGGACTACAAGACCACCACCGACGCCAACCCGAAGTCTTGGTGGCGCGCAGCGCTGCGGTTCGGGTACCACATGCAGTTCGCGTGGTACGTCGCGCTCGCCCGCGCGCTGCGGCTCGACGACTCGCCGATCTTCCTGCACGTCTGCCAGGAACTCGAACCGCCGCATCTGATCTCGGTCAACGAATTCGGGCTCGACGAATACAAGCTTGGCCTTGAGCAGATGCGAGAAGCAATCGACATATACGTCGAATGCCAGCAGACCGGTACCTGGCCCGGGTATCCGCCGCTCATCCACCCGATCAGCTACGCGCCGTGGGCATTTCGGCGCGACTTCAACGAACCCGTCGACATCGACTAGAAGGAGACCCACGTAATGACCGCCACCGACTATAAGCCTGTCGCGCAACGCCGAACCGTCGCCCAGGCCGAAAACAGCCTGCAGAACAAGATCCGGCAGATGGAACAGCAGTTCCAGCTCGCCATGCCTCGCGGTGTCGAAGCCGTCCAGCTGGTCCGCGATGCCCTGACCTGCCTGCAGTCGAACCCGAAACTGGCTGAGTGTGAACACAAGTCAGTCCTCGGTGCGCTGATGACATGCGCGCAGCTCGGGCTGCGGCCCGGGGTGAGCGTGCTCGGGCAGGCCTACCTGTTGCCCTTCTGGGACAAGAACCTCGAGCGCCCGAACGGCGGGAAGGGCGGCTTCCGCGCGCAGCTGGTGATCGGCTACCAGGGCTACGTCGAGCTGGCCTACCGGTCCGGCCGGATCGCGTCGCTGCACGCCCGCCGCGTCTACGCCAACGACTACTTCGAGATCGAATACGGTGCAGCCGAGGACAAATGGGTGCACCGCCCCTATCTCGACGGGCCGCGCGGCGACGTCAAGCTGTACTACGCGGTCGGGCGCACCGTCGACGGCGGCTACCGCATCACCGACCCCGTCTCCGTCGCCGACATGCAGGCCTACCGCGACCGGCACGCCACTGCCAAGGACCGCAACGGCAAAGTTGTGGGCCCGTGGGTGGATCACTTCGACGCGATGGCCGACAAGACGATGATCCGCACCCTGATGAAGCTGCTGCCCAAATCGACCGAGCAGCAGCAGGCCATCGCCCACGACGGCGGTGTCCGCGTCGACGTCACCCCAGATGCGATCAACACCGAGCCCGACTATGTCGACGGCGAAGTGGTGGACGACCCTGCGCTGGGTGCCTCAGAAAATCGTCCAGAACCGGAAACCTCGCAGGTCAACGATGCCCCGCCGGCGGACGAACCGCCGACCGATCCCGCGGCGGACGTCCAGATGGCCGGCCGATCGGAACTCGCACGGCTCAACCAGATCCGGGTCGCCGAGAAGCTGGACGACGACGCCAGCTGGTACGACTACGTGCACACCGTCACCGGCGCCCGCGTGACCGCCGACAAGGCGCTGACCCTCGCCCAGGCGAAGCAGATCATCGACGTGTTCAGCGAAGACGCGCAGCGGTGACCCGAGACCTCGGGCCGCGTCAAAGCGCTCACCTCCCACGCCCAAGGCAGAACCACGACCCGCTTTCTTCGTTCCCGGCGAGTTCTGACCTGCGCGGCCCCGGCCAACTCAAAAGCCCACGCCCCGAAAGGAACCCACGAATGCTCGTCACCGACAAACCCCACGACCTGCCATCGACGAACGCGCTCGACGACATCCCCGACGACCTGCTCGACGTCCCAGCAGCCTACCTCGCGTTCGGCTCGACGCCGTGCGCCATGGACGAACCCCCCGCCGTCGGCGAAGTCCGCACCTACATCGTCCGTGCGCGCTGCACCGCCGAACACGGCCCGATCGAACGCAAAGACGGCGAGATGCGCTACACCCGCACCCTCACCATCCAGGCCGCCTGGGAAGCCGGCAAACAGCCACCCAGCACCGACGAGGACCAGCCCGGCCTGTTCGACGAAGCCGGCGACCCGAACCCCGGCGCGTTCTACAGGGCCGTCGCAGCCGACGATCAGCTGTTCGGAACCGGCACCGACGTCTACCTGCGGCAGCCGGAGCAGGTCGATCAACTTATCCGATCGGCGGCTCAGTCATGAACAAGGCTCAGCGTCTCACCGAACTCACACCAGCCCAACAGGACCGGATGGCCAGTTTCGCCCAGGAGTGGATCCAACACGGCTGGCGCACACAACCACTCACCGAGGAAGAATGGGCTGTTTGGGAAGCCGGCGCCCGCAAGTGTTACGAATTCGCCGGGCTCCCATGGCCGAACGTCGTGATTCGGGTGTCCTCGCCGATGGTGGGCGCGTTGGCGGCGCCGTTCGCGGCGATCGCGATCGCTCTGCACCGCGCGCTTCCGAGCGCGTTGGGAACGCTCGAACTCCCTACTGATCCTTCGGCGGTCGGCTCGGCGGTCGGCTCGGCGGTCGACTCGGCGGTCGGCTCGGCGGTCGGCTCGGCGGTCGGCTCGGCGGTCTACTCGGCGGTCTACTCGGCGGTCGGCTCGGCGGTCGACTCGGCGGTCGGCTCGGCGGTCGGCTCGGCGGTCGACTCGGCGGTCGGCTCGGCGGTCGGCTCGGCGGTCTACTCGGCGGTCCGCTCGGCGGTCGACTCGGCGGTCGACTCGGCGGTCGGCTCGGCGGTCTACTCGGCGGTCTACTCGGCGGTCCGCTCGGCGGTCCGCTCGGCGGTCGACTCGGCGGTCGACTCGGCGGTCGGCTCGGCGGTCGGCTCGGCGGTCTACTCGGCGGTCGACTCGGCGGTCGGCTCGGCGGTCGGCTCGGCGGTCGGCTCGGCGGTCGACTCGGCGGTCGGCTCGGCGGTCGGCTCGGCGGTCGACTCGGCGGTCGGCTCGGCGGTCGACTCGGCGGTCGGCTCGGCGGTCGGCTCGGCGGTCGGCTCGGCGGTCTACTCGGCGGTCTACTCGGCGGTCGGCTCGGCGGTCGGCTCGGCGGTCGGCTCGGCGGTCGACTCGGCGGTCGGCTCGGCGGTCGACTCGGCGGTCTACTCGGCGGTCGGCTCGGCGGTCGACTCGGCGGTCGACTCGGCGGTCGACTCGGCGGTCGACTCGGCGCCCATTAAACCCTTCTGGCACCAGCTTTTTGGCGGCCGCCAGTGGTGCTGGTGGCCCGCGTTCATCGCCTACTTCCGCGATGTCGTCGAACTCCAACTCGACAGTGACATCTGGGACCGCTCGCGCGCCTACCAAGATGCCGAGTCCGCCGGCTACTGGTGGCCCAACCGCGACTTCGTCATGGTCTGCGACACCCCCGCCGTCCTTCACGTCGAAGCCGCGGCTGGCCAGCACCGCATGCACTGCGAAACCGGACCGTCCGTCGCATGGTCGGACGGATGGGGCCTCTACACGTGGCACGGCACATCCGTACCGCGCGACCTCATCGAAACCGGCTGGGACGTCGAACGGATCATGGCCGAACGGAACGCAGAGGTTCGGCGCTGCGCCATTGAGAAAATGGGCTGGGACCAATTCGTCCTCGCCGCGGGGTTGAAGCTCATCGACGAAGCCGACGACCCCGGCAATCCCGGCCAAATCCTGCGGCTGTACGACGTGCCGCGCAAGGTCCTCGACTGGCCCGTACGAGTGCTGGTCGCACACAACGCCACCCGCGAACGCGACGGTTCCCGCCACACATTCGGACTCACCGTGCCCACCGACTGCCGCACCGCAGTATCGGCGGCCGCGTGGACGTTCGACCTGTCCGAACGCGAATACGCCCAGCTGGCCCGCGCCACCTAGATGTCCGAGCCGTTCACCGAAATAACAGGAAAGGAAACAAGAATGGCAACAACCACACAACTGATCGAGGCCACCGGTGTCAAAGTCGTCACCGCGGCCGACTTCGCCGACGTCGAGATCCCAGTGCTCGCCGGGGTGCAGCGCCAGGGCGACGTCCTCGTCCGCCCAGCACCAGTAACCGCGAAGACCGCGGTGCCAACCCAGGGCACTTCCGTGGTGCGCGGCGAGTCCGGGGGCAACACCCATGCCGTCTATGCCGCCGACGGACCCGTCTACTGCGACGTGTCCACGCCTTCGGCGCGAAGCCTGCGCGTCGCGGTGCTGTCCGTCCCGGAGGGCTCGACCGCATACCTGGGGCACCCCGAGCACGGCTACATGGGCATCGGCCCCGGCAGCTACGAGATTCGTCGGCAGCGGGAGATGGCCGAAGAAATCCGCATGGTCGCCGACTAGGAACCTCCCCCATTTTGGGTGTCTGGGCTGCGCACACGCATGACCGAGCGCGCCCAGACACCCAGAAGGGGTTTCACTATGCCCGGAATAGGAGGCCGATGATGGCCGAAATCGACATCATGACGCAGACCGCGCGCCGTATCCGCGCGAGCTCGACCGCGCCGGCATGTGCTGCGGTTGCGGCTACTACTTCGCCGTCCACGGCGCGCACCGCGCCGACTGCACAACCGAGCTGGCCCGCCGTGAACGCGACCGTAGCGGCCGGGCCCGCTGCGACTGCTGCGGCGACAAGACGCCCGTGAAATCGCTGCGCTGGGACCGCTACAGGTGGCAATGCGCCGCGTGCGCGGGCGGGTTGATCGGGGCCGGCAATGGCGCGTGAATGCCTGCTCTGCGGCGACTTCGAATCCGAGCACGAAGCCGACGAGAAGGGCGACCGGTTCCTCGGCCGATGCCGCGCACGCAACTACTACGGCCCCGGCCGCAACGACTACGTGCAATGCGACTGCCCCGGCCTAGAACTGGCGCCAGACGACAACAACGAAGGGGGCCGGTGATGGTGCTGCCGATCTTGCTCACCCTGTTCTGCGACCGCTGCGGCGGCCTGTTCAAGACACCGGCGCTGCGGCCGATCTGCCAGCCATGCCACGCCGCCAACGAGAGAGGCCGCCGCCGCTGATGTATCGCAGACACAACTATCGAGATGACATCGCCGGTCCCGTTTGGCTGTACCGGGTGTACGCCGGCGACACGCTCGCATACGTCGGCGTTTCCGCAGACCCGAAAACCAGAATCGCGAAGCACCGCCGCAAGCCGTGGGGGAAGTCTTTCGACCGCATCGGCCTGCAATGGTTCCCAAGCCGCGCAGACGGATTCGCCGCCGAGCGCGCCGCAATCCTCGCTGAACGACCGCTGTACAACACCGCCCGACCAAGAGGAGCGATGCTCTGATGCCGCGCATTCGCACGATCAAACCGGAGTTCTGGGATTCGCCCGACACCGCAGCAGCCGACCTGCGGACGCGGCTGCTGTACATCGCCATGTGGAACTGGGCCGACGACTACGGCATCGGCGATGCGACCCCGGTTCGGCTGATCGGGTTCGCGTTTCCCAACGACGAGATACCAGTGTCGGATTATCCGAGGATTCTCTCGGAAGTTTCGAGAGCTTACGGAGTGGTGTTCTTCGAGCACTCTGGACGCCGATATTTCGTCATTCCTGAGTGGGAAAAGCATCAGCGTACCGAGAAGCGCGCCAAGCCGAACGAGGCTCTCATCGAAGCCGCGAATGCGGCTATTTCCGCAGCTCAACGGCCAGACGCGGAATCTCCGCGGAATTCCGCGGAGATTCCGCCGCTCAGTGACGGAACTCCCGGCGCTGGAACAGGGGAACAGGGGAACAGGGGAACAGGGGAACCCCCCTACCCCCCAAACGAGCAACCGGCGCTACCCGCGCGGCGCAAGCCGCGTGACGGGTCGGGGGAAGCACTCGCCCGGGTTCGCGAGCTGAACGCCAACGCGCGATCGACAACCGCGTACGGCATCGCCGAAACGTTCAGCGCGTCACTGCCCGTCCCGATCGAACGCGGACACCTCGTCGAGATCGGCAAGCAGATCGACAAGTGCTTGCGGTCGAACATTCCGCCGCCGGCGATCGCAGCCGGCCTCAAGGCGTGGTCGTCATCCGACTCGTGGTCGCCGACGCAGATTCCGAACTTCGTGCACAAGGCCAACAACGGCGCCCTGGCCGACAAGGCGACAGCCAAGGCCGTCGGATACGCCGACGCCGCCGACGAACTGCTAGCGGAGGTAACCACGCTATGACGACCGCCATCAACGCCACCGAAGCCGACGTGCGTGCCGTCGCTGAAGTGCTGCAACTCGCGTCAGTGCTGGACACCCGGGCGCCGGCGCCGAACAAGGCGCGCGTCGCCGCGTGGGCCGAAGGCGTGCACCGCCATCAGCTCACCCGCGACGACCTGCTCGACGGCCTACAGGCGTTCTACGACTCGCCGAGCACGCACGCCATCAACATCGGTGACCTGATCTTTCACGCCCGCATCGTCAAACGCGCACGGCTGGAACGTGAACCCGACGAAGACCGCGACACCCGGCGCGAGCTGGCCGATGCGAAAGCCGAACCCGACTTCACGGCCGCGCTCGCCGCCGCCGCGATCACCGGGCCGACGAAGCACCGCACCGATCGGCTGACTGCCGCGGAGCGCGCGTTGCAGTGCTGCCACGGCAAGCACGAGTCGATCGCGGCCATGCGGGAGTACTTCGCCGCCAAGGCCGAAGCCCGTAACACGCAGGCGGCCGAACGATGACCGCGCCTGATCCGCAACGCCAGCAGCGCATCGACGACGCCGTTCGCCGGATTCACACGATGAACGACCAGCTCGCCGTCTTCTACGCCGCCCGCGCGAAATGGGCCACAGGCAAAGGCAACGCCGACAAACGCACCGTCCTGGCCACCGTCCGCGACTGGTGGCCCGCAACACGCATCGCCAACCACGACCAGGCCGACGCCCTCGTGCTCGCAGCGATCGGAGCGTTCCACGCCGGCGACCCGATGCCCTTCGCCGTCAAGGAACGCCACAGCGCGAACCTCGCCGCGGTGCAATGGCCCGAGCTGGTGACACGATGACCCTCGTCAACTTCTGGTCACAGGACTTCAAAGAGCACATCGCCCGCACCGTCGCCACCGTCGAACCGCAGCAGATCCGACTGCTGCCAGTCGGCGACCTCGCCGGCAACATCATCCGCGCCGCCGAGCTCGTCGACGGCATCCACCTGACCATCACCGGCCTCACACCCGAATTCCGATGCAAACTCGTCGACGGCCTCAACGGTGTACTCACCATCGAAGAACACCCAGCATTCGCGTTCGTCTACACCCAAGCCCACTGGGACGGCGCAACCATGCACATCACCGCCGTCCCCTACGTCACCTACCTACGCCGATCCTGCCTACCCGACTGGTACGTCCCGGATGAAAGGTTCTGCTGACAAGTGGCGAATTGCCAACAATGCCAAGCACACTCAGAACTATTCCTGTGCACGCAATGCCAGCAGGATCTGTACGAGATGCTGCAGGGCCTCGCGATCGGCCAGTGGGTCGGCGCACCAACACTCGGCGAGCCCGAGCCCGCGGTCGGCGGCCGCACCAAGAGCGGTGGCCGCTGGTGGATCGAACACCAATCACCCGGCCGCATCGACGCCCTGCAAGATGAAGCCTGGGGACGCACCCGCAAAGGCGGCTCGGCACGCCGCTCCAACGAACGCACCACACCCCTGCTCGTCCGCCTCGGGCCCGATGCAAACGCGACCGCCGAAACCCAATGGGCCGGAAGCCCAACCGAAATCCTCGACAACCTCCACACCACACTGCTCGACTGGGTCACCGCCGTCAACACCAACACCGAAACACTCGCCGCAGGAGACGCAGACTAATGACCAGCACCGCCGACCTCGCGCTACACCTGGCCGCCAACGTCCACGCCATCGCCCGCCGCCCAGACGCCGGCGCCTGCTACGCCCAAATCAAAGCCATCGTCGACGACATCGAACGCGTCATCAACCGGCCACCAGCACCCCGCTTCTGTGGCCAATGCGACACCATGATCGAACGCAAAATCTGCGGCCTCGCCCTCTACGCGCCCCGCGACGCCATCGAAGTCACATGCCCAAACCCCTTGTGCCGCACCACCCACAACATTGAACGCCTCTACAACCGCACCCTCAACAACGCCGACAACAAGACATTCCCCCGCGAGGTGCTGATCGGCAATCAACGCACCGACGCCGACCGCTACACCACCGGAATCATGGGCGAACTCGGCGAATTCGTGCACTGGCGCACCTTCGCCCGCTGGGTCCGCGAACACCAACTCAAACCCGCGATCTGGGTACGCCCCAACGGCCGCAGAGTCTTCACCCGCCACTCCAGCGAAGACACACCCGAATACCGGCTCGCCGACGTCCGAAAAGTCAAGCGCCACATGGACCGAAAGACCGGCAAAGCCAAAATGGCCAGCTGACGGAACGCACGGTTATCGGTGAGCCATGAAAGACCACAGACTAGGTGCTGGCCCCCGTTTAGACATCGGGACAAGGCACCTTCAGGGCGGGGCGATGCTCCGGTGTCGTCCCGCCCCTCCAACCTTGACAGAAGAGCAAAGGAATATCGGCATAATGCACCCCTACCAACGCGACCCGCAAAGCGGCGCGGGGAATTGCATCTGCGGCCACCCTCAGCTACCGTGACACACCAACGGGCCTTCAACGCGCCCAAAAACACCCAAGCCACCCCAAACGCGGGTGGCTTTTCGCATTTCACAGAGGTCCACGCAAATGGCCGACATGCCGGGCAACACCCAACCACGCGGCGCCGATATCGAAGTCTGGGAAGACTGGCCAGCCGGACACGGTTACGACGACGTCGGCGCCCTCGTGCCGCGGCGCATCAAAATCAACGGTGCCGAACTACTAGCCCCGGCCGACCGACCCGTACTCGAACTCAGCCGAATCGACGGCAAAAACTGCCTCGCCGCAACGGTCAACATGTTCGTGCGCTCCCTGGTAATCCACCCGGTCGAATTCGAGCCGCCCGCTGACTACGTGACACCCGAGCGCCGCCACGCCGAATTCTGCGAACTCACGCCGTCGTACAAGGTCCACTTCGACGGAGACACCGAAGAACTGCTCAACGTGCTTCAGCAATCCGGACGGAAGTTCTCGCTGCGAGACGCCGATGCCCAGTAACAACGAGGCCGTCGCGAAACTCATCGCCGACAACCTGCACAACCTCACCATCCCCGGCCCCGACGGCCAACCCGTCCGCTACCGACTGCTCTCCCACTCCACCGTCGGACACTCACCCGAAATGGCCGACAAGATCAACCGCCGCGCCCTCGACGTCGCCCGCGCCATCGTCCACCACATCACCAGCGCCGGCTACACCATCAGCCACCCCAACGACCCCGCACCCACTGACAACCTCGGCCCCTACCTCGTCGCCACCGCATACTGCGCACACTGCGCCTGCGCCATCCACACGCTGACGAACCTCCAGCTCGACCCCAACCGGCCAGACCACTTCACCGCCAAGCTCTACCGGCAAGGCATCGAAGCCATCGGCCACAACCACCGGTGCTGGGAATGAACCACCCCTTCGAGCCGCCGCCCATCCTGGCCCAGCTGCTGCCCTTCCACGAAGCCACCAAACGCCTGCAGCGCAACCAGATCGGCGCATGGCTCGGCAAATTCGCCCACCTCATGACCAGCCACCCCCGCTTCCCCGCAACCATGACCGTCACCCAACAAGACGACCGCACCTTCGTGCTCACCGTCATCGTCGACGGCCCACCGGAACTCCCCACACCACCAGCCTGATCCCCGTGGGTCACGTCCCGTGGAGTGGTGTAAGAGCGGTCGCGTGTCCGCGTGTGGCTCTGTGGTAGCCACTATGCCGTGAGAGCGGCTGTGGGGGCAATGGTTTCGGCACTTTGGTCACTGACGTCGAGCAGAGCGAGGCTGGTCTCGGAGAGGTAGCGCTTGTCGGCGACCTGCCATTCGTCGTGGGCCTCAACGAGTACCGAGCCGGCCAGCCGTAACAGCGCGGCGGGGTTGGGGAACACGCCGACGACGTCGGTGCGGCGTTTGATTTCCTTGTTCAATCGCTCCAGTGGGTTGGTTGACCAGATCTTTTTCCAGTGGGCCACCGGGAAGTCGGCGAAGGCGGTGATGTCGGCGGCGGCCTCGCGCAACATGGTTTCGACCTTGGGGAACTGGCGGCCGAGCATGCCGGCGATGGTGTCGAGTTGTTCGCGCACGTGCTCGGCGTCTGGCTGGGCGAAGACGGTGCGGATCGCGGCGGCGACCATCTCTGCGGAGCCCTTGGGCACTTGGGCGAGCACGTTGCGCAGGAAGTGCACTCGACACCGCTGCCAGGCGGCCCCGATCAGCACGGCGTCAATGGCACTGCGCAGTCCGGCATGGGCATCGGAGATGACCAGTTGGACTCCGGCCAGACCGCGGGATTTCAACGACCGCAAAAACGCGGTCCAGAACGCCCCGTCCTCGGAGTCTCCGACCTCAAAGCCCAGTACCTCGCGGCGCCCGTCAGCGGCCACCCCGGTGGCGATGACCACCGCCTGCGACACCACCCGATGATTCACCCGGGCCTTGCAGTAGGTGGCGTCGAGGAAGACATACGGAAAGCGCTGATCACCCAACGGCCGGTCCCGGAAGGCCGCGACCTCGGTGTCGAGGTCTTTGCAGATCCGGCTGACCTCGCTTTTGGAGATCCCGGTATCGGTACCCAGTGCCTTGACCAGATCGTCGACCTTGCGGGTGGAGGTGCCGTGCAGGTAGGCCTCCATCACCACCGCGAACAAGCACTGATCGACCCGGCGACGCCGCTCCAACAACGCCGGGAAAAATGACCCGGTGCGCAGCTTGGGAATCCGCAGTTCCAGGTCCCCTGCGACCGTGGACAGCGTGCGCGGACGCGAGCCGTTGCGCTGATTGGAGCGGGTCTCGGTGCGCTCATGGGGAGAAGCCCCGATGAACGCGGTCAACTCCGCGTCGATCAAGGCTTGGTAGATCGTTTCGGCGGCTTGAGTGATCCGCTCACCGGCATCGGCGGTGCGCAGTGCGTCGAGCACCTCCAGCAAGGCAGACTGGTCCAGGGCCATCGCGATGTTCCTCTCGGTAGTGATTCTTGGTCGTTTCACCACAGAGACTCACGCGATGGCCCTCTTACGTCAGGGACCGACACGCCGCCATCACTTACACCACTCCCCGGGACGCTCCCTCCCGTGCCCGGCACCCATCACCGCACCACCACACAACGCGGCCTCGGCCACAGGCACAAACAGCAAGTCGCCCGCCTCAAACACCACCACATCGACGGCACCCCATGCTGGTGGTGCGGCCAACCCATGTACCGCGACCCCACACTCAACTGGGACCACAAGGCGCTCTCCGGTGACCACTCCATCCCACGCTCAGCCGGAGGCACCCTCGCCGACCGCCTACTCCACGGCACCTGCAACAGCGAACGCGGCGACGGAACCCGCGACCACCAACGCCCAGCACTCACCGGCAGACGCGCGACACACAATCAGCCCGACCTCGGCCACACGGCCATGACCTGGCCTTAACACCTGCATGGACCCATGCAACCGGTCACCGGTCCCACGGTCACCATGGCGCGGCCGGCCCCAGCCGCCCCGACCCTCCCAGCAAACAATGTGCCGCCCGTTGTACCACCCCCCGGCCGAAAAAATCGAGGGGGAGGGGGGCCACGGCGACCGCCGCCCGGTCGCTTTTTTCTCTCCCCCGGACGGAAAACGCACCATTTTGGCAGCTCATGGCGATTGATCCGATTCGGCCGGTGAAGCTTGGTCGCCGCGCAGCTGCGCTGTGGCGCGATCTGGTGCGGCCCGAGACACCGATCGACACGAAGGTGCTCGTCGCTGAAGCCTGCCGGCTGACGGATCGGCTCGACAAGTACGACAAGATCCTGCGCGCTGATCCGATGGATCCGGTTCGCAGCGAGGCCCGGCTGGCGGCGTCGGCGTTGCACCGGATCTTGAACGGTTTGTCGTACGAGACGCATGGAGCGTCGGCCGGCGCGGCGGAGGATCCCCCTGCGACCAGTAAGGCCACCACGATTGCTGACGAGATCGCGGCCCGCAGAGCCGCGCGGCAAGCAGACGCCGCGGGTTAGTCACTTCCCGCGCCCGGAGATCGCCCGGGACTACACCGCGGGCTTGGATGCGCTCGAGTGCGCCAAGATCGCGGGCCGGGAGAATATTCCCTGGCAAGAGCTGGTGGTCCGCGAGGGCATGGCCACCGACGACGCGGGCCGGTGGCTGGCGTTCGAGGTCGGCGTCCTGGTGGCCCGGCAGAACGGCAAGAACGGCGGCATCGAGGTCGTCGAGCTCGGTTGGATGATCAACGAGCCGGGCGTGTCGATCCTGCACACTGCGCACGAGTTCCAGACGGCCATGGAGTCGATGGACAAGCTCGAAGCGCTGATCTTGTCGCACCCGCTGTTGGAGAACGAGGTCGCGCAGATCCGCCGCGGGAACGGCCGGGAGTCGATTCGGCTGAAGAACGAGTCGATCATCCGGTTCCGGACGCGCACGAAATCCGGTGGCCGTGGCTTCTCGGTGGACCGGCTGGTGATCGACGAGGCGATGATCTGGTCGCCGGCGTCGCAGGCGGCGATCATGCCGCTGCTGACCACGGCGAAGAACCCGCAGATCTGGTATCTGGGTTCCGCGGCTGATGAGGAGACGCACGAGTATTGCGGCAAGTGGGCGTCGCTGCGGGCCCGCGCGCTAGCTGGTGATGATCCGAAGCTGTTGTGGCTGGAATGGTCGGCGCCAGAGCCGCCGGAAGATCCGGCGGCGCGTCGGGTTTGGCGTGAGGACCGCGCGAATTGGGCTGCCGCGAATCCGTCGATGGACTACCTGGTGACCGAGGAGTACATCGAAGATGAGTTGGCGGCGTTCCGGCGTGATCTGGCGAAATGGGAGGTCGAGCGGCTCTCAGTCGGCCGGTGGCCGAAGGACATCACCGACGTCCACATCTTCCCGATCGAGAAGTGGGACGCGCTAGGGGACGGATCGCCGGATCTGGTGAACATCTATCCGCAGGTGATTGCGGTGGACCGCGATCCGGTAACGAAGCTGTGGGCGATCGCCGGGGCGACGCGCACTGCTGACGGGCACGCCCATATCGAGATCGGCTACAACCAGGCGGCGTCGGCGACTGAGGTGGTCGAGAAGCTCGTCGACATCGTCACCCAGGCTGACCCGGCAGCGTTGGTGATCGAGTCCCGGTCGCCGGCGGCGGTCCTCAAGCCGTATCTGATCGAGGCTGGCATCGAGCCGGTGATGACGAACACCTCCGAGCTGGCGTTGGCCTGCGAAGGCATCGTCGAGGCTGTCGAAGCGGCCCAGATCACCCATTCCAACCAGGCCGTGCTGAACGAAGCGGTGATCTCGGCGTCGAAACGAGACCTGCCGGGCGACCGGTTCGCGTGGGACCGCAAGCCGGGCGGGCAGATCGTGCAGCTGATGGCTGCGACGTTGGCGCATTGGGGTCTGCTGACGTTCTCTGCGCCGCCGACGCGGTCGGCTGCGCCGTTGGCGGACAACGAAATTGAGACATCCGGAGCCGATTTTGAGCGTGAATTCGACGCCATGAACGCTCCGTTTTGACCTGTTAGGGAGGCTGAGTGGCGCCGAACACGCGCGTACCGGCCGTTAGGCAGCGCCTACCACGCAAGGTTGCAGGGCACAACACCAAGACCGCGGCGCCGGTCACCGAGACAGGGTTCGCGAACCCGTTCCCGGGGATGCTGTCGGCGTTCAGCCAGTGGGACCAGTTCGAGCAGGTTCCGGAGCTGTTGTGGCCCAACAGTGTTCGCACCTACACCCGGATGTGGCGTGAGGATTCCCGGCTGGCCAGCGTGTATTACGCGATCGCGCTGCCGATCCTGCGCACGCCGTGGCGGATCGACCCGAACGGTGCCGAGGACGAGATCGTCGACTTCGTCGCGACGAACCTGGGGTTGCCGATCGTCGGCGACAACGACCCCCAGCCGAAACCGCGCACCAGGGACCGGTTCTCGTGGACCAAGCACCTGAAACTCGCGTTGCGGCATCAGCAGTTCGGGCATCAGGTGTTCGAGCAGGTGTACCGGATCGGTGATGACGGGCGAGCCTATCTGCGGAAGTTGGCGCCCAGGCCGTCCTCGACGATCGCCTACTGGGACGTCGCCCTCGACGGGGGCCTGGTGGGCATCACCCAGTACCCGCCCGGGACGGCGTTCGGGGCTCCGATGGGGACGATGCAGGGCGGCATGAGTGGTTTGCAGCTGCAGATCCCGGTGTCGCGGCTCGTCGTGTATGTGCGTGACCCGGACCCGGGGCAGTGGATCGGCAACAGCTTGTTCCGGCCGGCCTACAAGCACTGGCTGCTCAAGGACGAGCTGATCCGCATCGAGGCGACCGCGGCGCGCCGCAACGGTGTCGGTGTCCCGAAAGTCATTGCCCCGCAGTCGGTTTCTGAGGCCAGTATCGGTAGCTCGGATCTGCAGCCGTATCTGAACATCGCGCGGCAGTTCCGGGGCGGCAACACGGCCGGTGTGGCGTTGCCGTTCGGCGCCGAGATGGAACTGATGGGCGTGCAGGGACAGTTGCCGTCGGGGTTCATCCGGATGGCCATCGAGTACCACGACAAGCAGATGGCGTTGTGCGCCCTGGCGCACTTCCTGAACCTGGACCGCGGCGGCTCATATGCGCTCGCGTCGGTGCAGGAGTCGACGTTCACCCAGGGTGTGCAGCAGGTCGCCGACGACATCCGCGACACCGCCCAGGCCCACGTGGTCGAGGATCTGGTGGACATCAACTTCGGTGTCGACGCGGGCTGCCCGATGCTCGTGGTCGACGAGATCGGTTCCCGCCAAGACGCCTCCGCGGCGGCGCTGCAGATGCTGGTCAACGCCGGGCTGCTCACCGCGGACCCCGAGCTTGAGGCGTTCGAGCGTCAGCAGCTCGGTTTGCCGGCCGCCGACCCGGATCTGCAGGCCGAGAACCCGGCCCAGTTCCCCAAGCCCCCGTCGTCGGTGGTTGAGCCGGACGTGCCGGCCGATACCGAGCCGGTTGATACCGCGTTGCCGGCGCTGCCGTACAAGGGCGCGGCCAACGCCTCGGCCGGGCGCCGCGGCCGCCGGCTGACCATCAATGCCGAAAGAGGAGAGCTGACACTGTGGTGAACCTCGTGACCGTGCCCGGCGTCGAGCTGATGCGGGTGGGCAAGTGGAATCTGTCGACCGGCGAGTGGGAATGCACGACCAAGGAGATCGCCGCGGCGATCGACGCGCACGACAAGGGGCTGCTGCGCAAGCCGGTGATCCGGTTGGGCCACAACGACCCCCGCTTCTCCGGTGACCCGGCGGTGGGCTGGCTGGATAACCTGCGGGCCTCCGAGGACGGGCAGGCGCTGATCGGTGACATGGTCGGCGTCCCGGAGTGGCTGGCCGAGATCCTGCCGTCGGCGTACCCGTCGCGCTCGATCGAAGGCCTGTATGACTACACCGCGCCGGATGGCAGCGAGCACGAGTTCGTGCTGACCGGGCTGGCGCTGCTCGGGGCCACCCGCCCGGGTGTGGAGTCGTTGCAGAGCCTGCAGGATGTGGCCCGGTTGTACGACATCGCCGCGGCCGGCCAGGTCGGCGGCAAGGCGATCGAGCTGACCATCGAAGCCGCCGACGCCCCGAAGCCGTACGGGGACGTCAAGTATGCGGACCCGAAGAACGGCAAGTACCCGATCGACACCGCTGAGCATGTTCGCGCGGCGTGGTCGTACATCAACATGCCGAAGAACCAAAAGGATTACAGCGCAGCAGAATTGGCCCAGATCAAGGACCGCATCAAGGCTGCTGCGAAGAAGTTCGGAATCAAGATCGAAGCCGGCGAGGCTTCCGAAACAGAAGGAGGGGCCATCGTGGCTCTACCCGAAAAGGTCGCCGAAGCGCTCGGTATCGACGCATCCGCCGACGAGGACACCGTGCTGGCCAAGATCGCCGAGCTCAAGCCTCCGGCGCCCGCGGCCGAACCTGAACCCGAGCCGCAGCCCGCGCCGGTCGCGGCGGCCGCCGGCGTGGTCAACGGGCTGGTGCAGATCGAGCAGGCCACCCTCGACGAGCTGAAAGCCGCTGCCGCGCAAGGTGTTGAGGCGCGCGCCCGTCAGATCGCCGAGGAAGACGAGCGCACCGTCATGGCCGCGATCGGCCAGGGCAAGATCGCCCCGGCCCGCAAGGACCACTGGCTGGCCGCGCTCAAGGCCGACCGCGACGGCACCAAGCAGGTGCTGGCCAGCCTGGCGGCCGGCCTGATCCCCGTCAATGAGGTCGGCCACCAGGGCGTGGCCGGCCAGATCGGCTTCGAGGGCGCCCCCGACCCCGAGCAGCAGGCCAAGGACTACGCCCACGGCAGGGTCATGGCCCGTCTCGGATTCCCCACCACGAAAGGCAGCGTGAACTGACATGGCTGGACAGGACTACGTCCCCCTCTATCTCGCCGGCACCCAGGCATCCTGCATCGCCGGTGCGGCGATCACCCAGGGTCAGCTGGTCGTGATCACCGGCGGCACGCTGGTCGGCGGCGGGGTGAACCCCACCGTCGTACCGACTTCAGCGGCGACCTCAGCCCAGGTCGGTGTGGCCGCGGCCAGCGCCGCCTCCGGCGCCCCGGTCAGCGTGTACTTCGGCGGCGTGCACCTGCTGGCCGCCGCCGGCGCGATCAACGCCGGAGACCCCGTCGTGGCCGCCGCGAACGGCGCAGTCGCCGACCTCGGCGACGGCACCACCTACGACCAGGTGATCGGCCACGCGTGGAGCGCGGCCGCAAACGGCCAGGTCGCCGTCCGGCTCGGCGAGTTCTGACCGGCCGCCAGCACCAGCCACACGCACCCCGACTCCCGTAGTGGGTCGGGGTTTTTTCAACCCCGAAACCCGCTGCGCCGCAGCACTTCCAGAAAGGACTAGGTCGAGATGCCCATTCTCGAGCCTCCTGGCTTTCCCACCGGAAACCTTGCCACGCAAGACGTTTACTCGATCAGTCGTTACCTTAACGACCCGACGACCGTGCTGCGCGCGCTGCGCCTGATCGCCGACCAAATCTTCATCGGCAACAAGGTGCTGACCGGGCAGTTCTACACCAAAGACGGGTCGGTCATCTACGAACAGATCGAGTCGATCTTCGCGGCCAACACCCCGCAAGCGGTGCAGCCCGGCGACGAGTACCCGCTGACCCCGGTCCCGACCGGTCCCGCGCAGATGGCCAACGTCGTCAAGTGGGGCCTGGACACGCCGATCACTGACGAGTCGATCGCCCGGCAGAACTTCGACGTGGTCGCGCGGGCGTTCATCAAGATCGTCAACAGCATGGTCGCCCAGATCGACTCGGTGGTCATGTCGGCGATGGTCGCCGCGATCACCCAGTCGGTGAACGCCGGCGCATCCACCATCGGCGGCTCGAGCCCGGCCGGCGGCGCGAACTGGAACGGTTCGGGCAGCAACGCGCCGAAGATCCTGCGTGACGTCATGTTCGCCGAGGAGCTGATGCGCTCCCTCAAGCAGGGCTACCGCGCCAACACCGTCGTGCTGGACCTGCAGACCTTCGCCGCGGTCATGGGCGACCCCAACATCACCGCCGCGCTGCCGCGGGAGGACATGGGTGCCCAGGGCGTGACGAAGAACCCGATCTTCGAGGGCATCGAAACCGGTTTGGCGGTGCGGATGCTGGGCAAGACGTGGCTGTCCACGCCGAACCTTCCCGGCGGCCCGTTCGAGCCGTTCGCCGCGGTCCTCGACGCCACGGTCTTCGGCGCGTTCGTCGACGAGGAGCTGCCCGCCCCCGGATACGTCGGCTCACAGTCCGACGGCTCAGCCAACGACGACGGCCGCTCGATGATCCAGGTCAAGACGATGCGCGAGGACAAGAATGACCGGTGGCGCATCCGGGCCCGGCGCGTCACCACCCCGATCATCATCGAGCCCAAGGCGATCGTGCAGATCGAGGGTGTGTGATGGCCTACCGCGTCACCGCCCCGCTGGTCGTCGCCAAGGACCGCGAAGGCCGAAACCACCACTGCTACGCCGGCGCGATCATTCACTGGCTCGGCCCCGAGCAGCGTGACCGCTGGCTGCGGCTCGGCCTGGTCGAGGAGATCGGCGACACGCCCCCCGCTGCGGCCGCCGCCGACAGCCCCGCGGCCGGGGGCGCCGGGGCGGCCAAGCCCGCCAAGACCGCCCCGGTCGAGAAGTGGGCGGACTACGGGGCGTCGCTCGGCCATGACCGCGATGAGCTGCTCGCCCTGGGCAAGCAGAACAAGCAAGAGCTCATCGACCTGCTCGGGTGAGATGACCGCGCCGTCGCCGACGCCGTTTCTCGATCTGGCCGGGTTCACGGCGTTGTGGGACGGGCCGCCGCTGACCGTCCAGCAGCGGGCGATCGTCACGTTGCTGCTGCAGGTGGCGTCGAATTGGATCTACAACAACGGGCCGCAGGGCGCCAACCTTCCGGCCGATGATCCGTCGGCGCAGTTCGTCGTGTGGGACGTCGTATCGAGCGCTGTGCGCTATCAGCGGTACAGCAAGCTCGCGTCGTTCTCCCGCACCACCGGCCACCGCATGGACGGCGGCAGCTTCAGCGACCCGATGCGGGCGTTGGAGTTCACCAACGTCCACAAGCAGCTCTTGGGCATTCCCCTCGAAGCGGTGCCGATGACGTCGTGCTGCCCGAACGACTTCGACGCCGACGACCCGGATCAGGGCTGGCCCACCTGGTGGTCCGACCAATTCGGCAACCAGGGCTGGGACTACTGGGACGTCAACAATGAGTGACTATCCCGGCGGGGAAACCGTTGCGGTCGTGCAGTTTCAGCCCACCGGCGCGACAGACTCGCTGTTCCAGCCAGTCAAGGCGCCGACGGTGGTGGCCTGGGTGTTCGGTTGCGCGTTCGAGCCCTACACCCGCGGCCCGGTCGAGGAGCAATCCGACACCATCACCAGCCACGAGCGGGCGTGGGCGTTCCTGCCGTACGTGGCCGGGTTCGGCATTCCGACGTTCGACCAGTCCGGCAACCCGCTTCTCGACAGCAACGACGATCCGATCCCCGTGGCGATCGACAACTCGATGTGGATCCAGCCTCAGCGCCCGAATGACGCTCTGGCGCAACGCAATTACAAGGTCCAAGGGCTGCCGGAGATCGAGTACGACATCGACGGCTCTCCGTCGTACGCGTGGATCGTGTGCGAATGGCAGGCCGGATGAGAACCAGCAAGCGCGATCGCCGACGTCCAGGACGGATGTGGATGGGCTGGCGCCGCCCTTGGACGTGGATCTCGTGGACGGACGGAGTCTACCGATGACCATCGAAGCGGAGATCGCCGCCGGGCTGCACTCGGTGGAGATTGAGCACGAGCTGCACAAGTTCGCCGAGAAGGTCCGCGACTACGCCCGCGACCTGGCGCCGGTGTTCGGTGAGACCGGCCGTGATGATCGCCGCACCGCCCCGCCGGAGGGCGCGCCGGGGGACTTCCGCGAGTCGATCAAGGTCCGCACGACCGGCAAGCCCGGTCATCTGCGGGTCGGGTCGAACAGCCCGATCGCGTTGTGGCAAGAGGTCGGCACCCGCCACTTTCCCGAGGACGCCATCTTCGCCAAGACCGCCAAGTACTTCGGCGGCACCGGGCCGATCATCGACGAGGGCGTGCAGCACGCGCAGGGGCGTCTGCGCGGCGAGCTGGAGCGCCTGGAGAAGCTGGCCGCGGCCGGCGCCGGCGCTCATCACATCGCGGCGCAGCGCCGCGCTGTGGAGCAGGCCCGGACGGCGCGGTCGGCGGCGTTCAAAGCCGCCCGCGGCCGCGGCCGGCGGGGTCGCCGATGACCCTCAAGTACGGGCGCCCCGCGGCCCCGGAGGCGTTTTTCATCGCCAAGCTGGAACCGCTGGGGCTGCCGGTCGGCCCGGAGCGCGACCAGGAGACGCCGCTGCCGTGCTACGTGGTGACCTCGGTGGTCAACAAGTCCGACAAATACGTGCTGGACGCGACCGTGTCGGTGCACACCTACGCCAAGGGCACCAACCAAGCGGAAGGCCGCGCGGCGGCCAGCGACGCCGCCTGGAACGCCGACGAGCTGTTGTTGTCCCAAACCCCAGGCGATGTGGTGATCATGCCCGACGGCCGGCCGGCCGGGGCGTGGATCTGCCCGCACATGCCGCCGGTGTTCGCCGAATACCGCGACCCCCACATCAAGCGGTACGTGGCGCGCTACGATGCGCTGCTGCGTTTCACACCGACCACGTAATTAGCAACGAACCCTGTTGAGCCCCACCTGATTTCAGGTGCGGGCAGTTTCGCATGAGAGGAAACCATCGCAATGACTGGACTGCCCGCAACCGGTGCCAGCTGGGCTCAGCTGATTCAGCCCGGCCTGAACCCGTTGGCGATCCGCTACGGCCAGATCACCGACATCTTCATCCGGGACTACTTCAACGCCGACGGCAGCGTGTTCAACCTCGCCGACCCGGCCAAGGGCCTCGGCCCGGCCACGCTGCCCAACGGCCAGGTGGTCAACCTGTTCACGCCGTTCGCCGCCGATGGTGTGTCGATCCGGCCCGACCTGCTGGTGACCGCGCCGGGCGCGAACCTGGGCTTCCACCATGTCGGGCTGCTGAAAGAGGACTCGACGTCGATCACCCCGGATCAGACGATGCAGCAGACCCCGAGCGCCCAGCAGGTCCGCTCGGCGCGCAACGTGCTGACCAAGCTCGACGACAAGATCGTGTTCGAGCCGCTCGAGGAGACGCCGCTGACCCGCTACCTCAAGTACGAGCTGCCGCTCGTCAACGGTGTTCCCGCGCTGGGCACTCCGGGGTTGATCATCCCGCGAGGAAACACCGATGTGCCGGTCGACCGGATCATCATCGCGATGATCGTCGACACCGACGGCCAGCTGCTGGCCCGGGTGCTGCCGCACGTGATCACCGACAAGAAGGGCAAGGAAGACCTCGCCCGCAAGAACCCGTACAGCTCGCAGCTGACCTACGAGGTGCTGCCCGACCCGTTCTCCAAGCAGGCGGAGTGGACGTGCTACGCCGGGTCGCAGTGGAACGCCTCGGGTGACTTCGAGTTCGAGACCTTCGCGCCTCTCGCCACGCCGGTGACCGGGCTGACGGCCAACGTGCAGTTCCCGACGCCGACCGACGTGGCCAGCCCCGCCTACACCGCGCAGATCCAGCAGGGCAACACCTGGGCGGCGGCCACCGTCGCGCCCTCCCCGACGGTCGCCGGCGGCTTCACCACGATCCAGCTCACCGGCCTGACCGCCTCCACGGCGTACGGCGGTGTGCAGGTGACGGCGACCAGCGGTGAGACCACGGTGACGTCGCCGGTGTCCAACGCGTTCACCTCGACCGACTCGTAACACCCATCCATCGCCGGGGCGAGCGCTTGCGTGGGCCGCTCGCCCCGGCGATGCCTACGCAACCGCCCACGCAGCAAGGAAACCCTCGTGTCCGAATACGACTCGTTCGAGGCCGCCCGCGAACAAGCCGCCGACTACCTCGGCTACGTCGCCAGCGAGAAGATCCGCACCCCCCGCGGTGACGTGTTCGAGATCCCCAACCCGTCCCTGCTCGACGACGACCAGCAGCAGCGTTACGACGCCCTGCAGCTCGAAGTCGAGTCCTGGGACCGCCACCCCGACGTCCTCAACGACGACGGCACCGTGAAAACCCGTGGCGCGTTGAAGGATCCGGCACGCAAGACCGACGCAGACGGCAACACGGTGCTGGTGGAGAACTACAGCATCCAGCTGGCCAAAGCGATCTTCGGTGACCGCTACGAAGCGTTCAAGGCCGCCGGCGGCCGCGCCAACGACGTGTCGTTCATCTGGGCCAAGATGAACCGGGTCATCGCGAACAAGCGGGCCGCCGATTCCAAAAGTGCTGGAAGCGATCAAGCTGTGGCGGCTGTTCCCGACCCAGATAGCGTCTGACCTTCGCCGCTACTACCCCGGCTGTCACATCCGCGACTGGCACCAAGGCCGCATGTCCAGCCGGGAGCTGCTCGAGCTGCTGGCCGAGCTGCCGGAGACCTCACGGTTCAAAGAGGCTGCCGAGCGCACCTTCCGGGTCGTCGAATACCGCGGCCCCGACCCGAACCTGAAGGACCAGCTGCTGCTGATCCCCGGCTACGGCAAACTGCCGAAAGACGTTGCCGTGGTGGGCGAATACGTCGACTGGACGCTCGACCGCAAGATCGCGGCCCGCAACGTGCGTGAGCTGGTGATGCTGCGCAACGACGGCCGCGACACCACCCCGGACCTCGCGGGCCTGTACGAGCCGCTGCACGAGGTGCTCGCGCAGCGGGAGCGCCAGAAACGCGCCGACCTGGTCGCCAAAGCCAGAGCCCATGTCCACCGAGGCGCTTACTCATACGAGAGGCGGTGAGCCGTGCCTGTATACCTCGACGTTGAATCTCGGATAGACCAGCGCGCGCTCATGGCGACCTCCCGGGCGCTGGTCGATCACTTCGCCCGCGTCGGCAACGACATTTCCCACGGTCTGGGAGGGTCGCTGTCGAAGGCGTTCGCCGCGGTGGACGGCACCGCCGCCCGGCGGGAATTGCTGGCGCTGCAGCAGGAGTGGCGGCGCGCCGCGGACGTGGAAGCGGATGCGGCCGCCCGGATGATCCGCGATCAGCGCCGGCTCGCCGAGGCCACCGTGAAGTACGGGGACGACAGCAGCCGCACCGCGGCGGCGCAGGCGATGCTCGCCCGCTCGCAGCGCGACCATATCGACGCGATGATCGCGGCCGAAGCCGCGCACGGCCGGCTGGCCAAGGCCGGCAACGAGACCGCGGACTCGGTCAGCCGGCTGCAGAAGCTCGGGGCGAACCCGATCTTCAACGCCGCCGGCATCGGCTCGGTGGCCGGCGTTGGAATCGCGATGGATCTCACCACCCGCAAAGCAGGCGATCTCGAGCAGCAGTTGATGAAGCTGCATGCCGCTGCCGGCGAGACCGGCGAGATGATCGGCGGCCAGTTCAGCGGCAACCTGAAGACGATTTCTGACGGCGTACTGCAGATGTCCGGCAAGGTCGGCTACACCACCACTGAGCTGATGAACGCGATGTACACCATCGAGAAGGCCGGTTTCCGGGGGGCCGACGGCCTGAAGGTGCTCGACGCCGCGGCCCAGGGGGCCGGCTCGGAACAAGCCGACCTGATGGAAGTGGTCAATGGCCTCACCACGTCCATGACCGACTTCAACGTCAAACCGGAGCAAGCAGCACGGCTGATGTCGCAGATGGTGACCGCTGTCGGATCGGCGAAAACCAGTTTCCAGGATTTCGCTGGCGCGTTGCATTCGGTCGAACCTGTCGCTGCCGCAGCGCATCTCAAGCTCGAAGACGTGTGGGGCACGCTTGCGCAGCTCACCCAATCCGGTACATCACCGGAGCAGGCGACCGAGAACATGCGCAACGCGATCAACGCGTTCACCGGGCAGTCTCAGCCCGCGCGGGATGCTATGGCGCAGTTCGGAATCAACGCCGACGAGGTGAGTCAGAAGTTTTCGGAGCGCGGTCTGGCCGGGACGATGCAGTACCTGTTCGACACGGTGCAGTCGAAGTTGCTGCCGGGCATGAAGCTCAATCAGGGTGAGCTTTTCAAGAGTTCGCAGGCCGCTGCCGATCTCGACGAGATGATCACGCAGATGTCGCCGCACGCCGCGCAGTTGGCGACGGCGTTGAAGAACAACGAGATCACTGTCAAGGATTACACCAAGGCCGCGCGGGACAGCGTCGCCGAGGACCGGGCAAAGCTCATGGAGTTTGCGCAGCTCAACGACAAAGTCGACGGTTACAGCAAGGCGTTGCGTATCGGGCGCGACACGATTGAGACGCTCGGCAAGGCGATGCGTGACATGACCGGCACGGTCGCGGGCCAGTCTGTGGCACTGCAGGTTTCCGGCGATCACGCGCAAGAGACGAACGACCGCATCAAGGCGATTGCCACCACGTACACCGAAGCCGACGGCACGGTAAAGGGCTTCCACGAGTCCCAGGACACGCTCAACGCGAAGATGCGTGACGCCCATGCGGCGTTCGGCGCCGCCGAAGCAGAGATCGGCAGCGCTTTCGTCCCGGTGATGACCGAGGTCGCGAAGGATGCGAAGTGGGTTGGTGACGAACTAGCCAAGCACCCGGGCATAGCGCACGGCGTCATCACTGCGCTCGAAGGCCTCGGCGGAGCGTGGTTGACGTTCAAGGCGATCGACATCGTCGGCACCATCCTTCGTCCCATCGCGTCCGGACTGGGCACGATCATCGCCCAGGAGGAAGGCGCCGAGGTGGCCACGAGCCGACTCAGCACCGCGCTGTCGGGGTTGAAGGCCGCCGGCATCCTCGGTATCGGGGCGCAGCTCGGCGGCCAGTGGGCCCAGGATCACACCGACCCGAACAGCTTCTTGCACAGCGCGGCCGTGGTCGGCACCGATACCGCAACTGGTGCGGCGCTCGGCGCGGCCGCTGGTTCGATCATTCCCGGCGTCGGCACCGCGATCGGCGCCGGTGTTGGTGCCGCAGGTGGTTTCGCTGTCGGCCTGTATAACCAGCTGACCAGTCACGCCGAGGGCGGCCCGCTGCACGCGCCCGGCCCGAAAGGCCATGACTCCGCGCTGTTTTGGGGCGCCGACGGTGAGCACGTCCTGACCCACCAGGAGGTGCAGAAGATGGGCGGCCACTCTGAGGTGTACAAGTTCCGCTCCGATCTGATGAACGGCCGCATCGTGCTCGGCCGCGCCGGCGGCGGCGCGCTCGGCTACGGCGGCATGGCCCCCGACGTTGCGGTCGCCTCGTCGCTGGCCGGAACCCCCTACAGCCAGGGCGCCCGGGACGACTGCTCGGGGATGGTCGGCCGGGTCATTCTCGGGGCGATGGGGTTGCCGGCGACGAACCTGCCGACGACGAAGAACATGGGCCAGTGGCTGGCCGCGCTGGGTTTCCAGCCCGGCATCGGCGGCCCCGGCTCCATCAGCGTGGGCTGGTACGACCATGGCCCTAACCCCAACGACGGGCACGCCGCGATGACCCTGTCGAACGGGGAGAACGCCGAGGCTGGCGGCAGCCACGGCGACTTCCGGGTCGGCGCCGGCGCGGCCGGCGCGGCCAGCTCCCAGTTCGACTACCACATGTTCCTGCCCACCCTGTACGGGGAAGGCGCGGCCACCGGGATGCCCGGTTTCGCCGCCGGCATGGGCGCGGGTGGTTTCGGCGGAATGGGCGGCGGCATTCCGCCGGGCGCGACACCGGGCACCGGCCCGGGCGGGCAGCCGGGCTACTACACGGCCAACCCGCAGCGCGTCGCGGCGGCCGAGGAACGGCTGCGGCACCTCGACGCCGAGATCGACAACGCCGAGAAACGCCGCTCGGAGCTGAAGGCCACCGCCAAGCAGTCCGAACGCGACCGCCTCGACGAAGAGATCCGCCACCTCAAGGCCGAACGCACCCAGGAGCAGCAGCGGCTGGCCGAGGCCGAGCGCGGCACGTTCCACGCGATGCACGGCCGCCGCGGCGCCGGCGGCGGCGAGAACCCGTTCCTGCCGGTGCCGCTGGCCGACCGCTTCGGGCTGTCCAAGGGGCTGCCCGGGCTCGCGGAGTGGACCGTCGGGTTCCTCGAAGACCTGGTGCTGGGGCCGTTGGAGACCGCGGCGTGGGCCGCGATCGGCCAAGCCCCACCCGGCGCGGGGGGCGCTGGTGGCGGCTTCGGCGGCCTGGGCGTCCCCGGTGGTCTCGGCGCGGCGCGGTTCGGCTTCCCGAATCCCGCCCCGCTCGCCGCGCCGCCAGGCGCGCCGGGCGCTGACGACGCGGCCGCCGCCGGGCTCGACACAGCCCGCGGCAACACCATCGGACCGACACCCAGCAGCGGCGGGGCTGGTGCTGGTGCTGGCGCGTCCGGCGGCGGTGCGCCATCCGCCCCGGCCGACCTCAACGGGCCGCTGACCGCCGACCAGATTGCGAAGCTGCCACCGGATCAGCAACTTCGGCTGCTGCGCAACGCTTTCGCGCATCCCGCACCGCCTGCGCCGGCCCCCGCGCCCGCGGCGCCGAGGCCGCAACCCGACGCCGACATGCTGCCTGCGGAGGTTCGGGCGTGGGCGCAGCAGCACGGCATGATCGGGCCCGACGGGAACTATTCCGGCCCGGCGTTGCCGAACCTGGGGCCGAAATCCGTTGCGCCTCCGGTGAAGATGCAACCCGACCTGTCACGGCTGGGCGGAAACACCAAGGGGCCGCAGCCGCCCGGGCCGCCCTCAGCGCCGCCGACGCCCTGGACTGAGTCCACCCGCGGCCAAAGCTGGTGGCACGACCCGAACGCCCCGTCGTGGAATACAGGGCTCAACCTTCCCAAGCTCGGCAACCAGGCACGCCAGTTCTTCGACCTCCGCCAGCCCGGCTACTTCGCCACCGGAGGCCCGTCCGGCACGGACACGATCCCGGCGTGGCTGTCGCCTCACGAGTATGTCGAGCCCAGCGAGGCCGTCGACAAATACGGACCCGGCTTCATGGACGCGATCCGGCAGGGCCGCATCGACCCGACGTCGGTGCGCTACTACGCGCCCGGCGGCGAGGTGACCGATCAACCGGAGCCTCCGCCGCAGCAGCAGGCGCCGGCCCAGCAGCCGCAGAACATGGTCAAGGCGCCCGGCGCCCCCGGCGGGCCCGCGATCGAGCCGCCGCCGGGCGCGCCGAAGCCCGGCGACAACGCCAGCATCCACGAACCCACCGGCCCCGGCGCTGTCAGCCCCGGATCCAAGCAGGGACTGTCCGACACCGCGACACCCGGTGCTGATGTTCAACAGCCCGGAACCGGGCAAGGAGCCCTGCCAGGCATCGGTTTCTCCGGCGGCATCATCGGCGGCCTCGAAGGCGCGGCCACCCAGGCCGCCGCGATGGGCGCCGACATGGGCACCTTCGGCGGCGCCGGCGGCGCCGTCTCCTCAGCGATGAACATCGGCTTCCAAGAACTCAACCGCGCCGCCGCCTACGGCGCCCAAGCCGCCGGCATCGGCGTCGAAGGCATCTTGGAGGCACTCATCCCGAACTCCGACGCCACCGGCGCCGACTGGTCGAAAACCATCCCCGGCCGCCTGCTGATGGGTGTGACCGGTGTGCGGCCGGCCGGCCAGCAGAACACCGCCGGCCAAACCCAGCAGCCGTTCGCCTCCAACGCCTCCTCCGACCAGTACGCCAACGTCGGTAACACGCAGCCGCAGGCGCCGATCCAGATCATGGGCCCCGTGCACGTGCAGGCCAACGACCCCAAGCAGCTGCACGAGGACATCAATTCGCAGATGGCCATCAACAACTCAGCCCGCGCGGTCGGCACGACGTGGGGCGCATCGCAGGCATACACAGGGTGAGCATGTGGCCGAACGGCACCATCACCCCCTACGGTGCCGACCAGCTCGCCGCAGGTGATCTCCCGAACCTGTGGGTGACCAGCGCCGACCGCCAGCACATCTTCTACTTGATGGGCGGCTTGGCGCCGTTCCCCGGCGTGACCGACGGCATCCTGTGCGTCGAGAACCCGGTCGGGATGGCCGCGAAGTTCAAGAACCTTGACCTGCAGGCCGCCCGCCAAGACGGGGTCACCTACCAGGGCAAGGTGTACGACCCGGCCATCATCAAGCTGAAGCTGCAAGTCCATGCCCGCACACCCCAAGTGCTGCAACAGATCATGGACGAATGGATGGGAGCCTGGTCCACCCCACGCGACACCACCCTGACGATGGAATACATCACCCCCGACGGCGGCTACTGGACCGCCCAGGTCCGGCTGATGCCCGACTCCTGGGGCGACGCAATGAAACTCACCCCCCGCGAGATCGGGGTGTGGGACATGACCCACATCTGCCGCATCGACGACAGCTTCTGGACAACCATCCCCGTCGTCGACTCCTGGCGGCCCACCTACGCCGACTTCTCCGACAACTTCGCCACTCCAACCGAATCCGGGCTCGGGCCGGGCTGGTCGACCATCTACAACCCGAAGGGCTCCGGCTACGAGTACGTCGGCGCCGACCGCCAAGTCCACTGGGCCGACTCCGGTAACTCCACCCAGGGCGTGCTCAACATCTACACCGCCCAGCCCACCGACACCGACAACCAAGTCGTGACCGTCACCCTCGGCGCCGGCTGGGACGGTGTGGTGCTGTTCGGCGAAGCCACCACCGTCATCGGCGCCCGAATGGACGCCAACGGCAACGGCGTGTTCTGCGACTTCGGTTGGGGCGGAATCGAAGTCTACTGCGTCGTCGACGGTGTCGTGACGATGCTCTACCGGGTGATCGACCTGTTCTCCGCGCCGCTGCCCGGGGAGACCTGGCAGTTCATCGCAGGCGCGGTCCCGGGCGTGCCGCGCAGCTTCGCGGTGACCCGCTTCGACGGCACCGAAGTCGTCTCGTTCACCGAGGCCGGCGAAACCAGCCCCCTCGGGCCGGACAACCGCTACACCGGATTCGGAATGACCACTGGGCAAGGCATTTTCAACGAAGCCCAGCCCGCCCCGATCGCCTATTTCGCCGGCGCCGACAACAACCAGGCCGCCGAAACCGGGTATGTCGGCCTGTCGAACCAGGGCACCCAGGAGGGCTGGCCCGACATCCTGTTCTACGGGCCCGGAACGTGGGGATTCGGCAACGGCCCCAACAGCACGAACATGATCACCGTCGGGCCGCTGAAGGCCGGAGACGTCGCGTTCCTGTCCACGCTGCCGCGCCAGCAGCGAGTGGTGAACATGAACAACCTCACCGACACCTCGTTCCAGAAACTGCTGTCCGGGGTCTATGACACCCCGATACCGGGTGTGGCCACACCGGATCAGGTCACGCTGTCACAGATCCCGGTGTCGATCACCGGCGGCACCGCGTCCTCCCAGATCGTTATGTCGTTGACCCCGCGCAGGATTCACCCGGCGTGACCGCCCCCACCGCGACCGCCCTGATCCAAGCACTGAGGGGCGGCAACCCGCTGACTGCGATCCAGACCGCGAAAGCCGCAGCGACACCGCAGCTCATACCGTCACCGAAGGCCACCCTGGCCGTCTACGACCAGTACTACACGTGCATCGATCCGGACTGCTCGGGCCGCTACGTCGACCTGCATCTGATGGACCCGCGCAAGGATCTGCCGGCGGGATCGCTGACCCTCGACGGCGACGACGACCTCGCCGAGGTTGCGATCCAGTGCGACACCATCGTGGTGCCGGTCATCTACACCAAGGGCAACTCCCCGTGGCATCCCACCGACCCCGGCTACCGGTGGTCCGGCCGCATCGACGTCGCCCACGACCAATCCAAACAGGGCATCCAAACCGTCGCCTGCGAGCTCGTCGGCGACAAAACATGGCTCGACCGGATCCTGACGTGGCCAAATCCTTTCCTGCCCATATTCATTCAGGAACCAGGCGAATGGTTCGGCATCGGACCAGGCCTTACCGTGATCGCCACCCTGATCCGCGAGCAGGCCTTCCGGCTGCAGTTCCGGCTGTGGGAACTGGTCAACAACATCACCTCCCTGCACCCGGACTTCATCGCGTGGCTGACCGAAACCCTCTACGGCGACGGCGCCAAACCGATGGACCTCATGCAGATGCTGGTCACCCCGATCTGCGTGATCTCACCCGACGTCCTCAACGACACCTCGGCGTGGATCGAGATCAACGGCCGCATGGACTCGATCTGGAAACTGGTCAACCAGCAGGTCCAGGACAACGGGTTCGACATCGACGCCACCATGTGGGTGCCCGGCGACCCCCAGCCCGAAGGGCTGTGGTTCCCGCTGACGGTGGCCACCTGTGTGATCACGCTGCGTGACCGCTCCGGGTTCACCGGCCCGTGGGGCCCGTTCGAGGGCTTGGTGGTCGACCTCACCCAGCTCGAAGGCTCACTGCTCGGCAACGCGCTGGCGCCGCTGCTGAACCCGAACAACGAAGCCTCCTATCTGACACCGGATTTGGGCGAGTACATCGCCCCGACGATCGGTGTGGACTTCATACCGCCGAGCGTGTATTTCAACCTCGACGTCGTCGAATCGGGGATGATCGACTTCAGCGTGGACCACCACGCCCCGCTCGCCTACCAGGCGGTCATCGGTGGCCAGTCCCCGAAGTGGATCAACGATCTGATCAACGCCACCTTGGAGTGGCTTATCGACGCGATCACCATCGTCCTCGGGGTCACCGGCGTACCGAACAGCCTGTTGGACGGCATCTTTGACAACGTGCTGTTCGCCTTCTCCGTCGCGGAGAACTACGACGCGAAACTCAAAGGCGGACCGTACATGTTCGCCGAGAAGTTCTTTCCCTCCGGTGAAGGCGCGCTGTCGATCGACTCCCTGTTCTCGCAGGCCTCGGCGTTGTGGAATATCCGCGGATACCCCTCGGCGAAAATCAGTTTCATCGACAACCAGCCGTTCGCGGTCGGCCGCGAGATCTGGCGCGGAACCCTCGTGTTCTACATTCGCCGCGGCACGCTCTATATCGACTACGTCGAGCTGCTCGACATCAAAGACTCACGCACCGAACGCAATCGGGTAACCCTGCAGATCGGTGACGGCAAAAGCGAAGAAGGCGCACCGACGAAGATCCTGCGGAAAATCTCGGGCCTTGAAACCTATGTGAACATCATTCTTTCAGGAGGCAACCTGACGTGACAGCACCAGCGTTTTATGCCGACCCCAACGGCATGTACGTCACGTACAACGGCCAAACCTATTACCTGCCGGGCAATACGTGGTCGACCAACCCCGACGGGTCGGTGACGTTCAACGGCTCGGTGTGGTTCCCGGCCGCGTTCAACAACGCCTCCGGCGCCGGGATCGTGGTGTTCGGCCCGGGTGGTGGCAGAGCCTCGTTCCCGGCGGTGCAGCCCGGCCCCCCCGGGCCCGCGGTGAAGTTCACCTTCCAGATGATCCCGGTCGCCTACGGCACACCGCTGCCCTCACCCAACCCCGAAGTCGTTGAAACCGAATGGGATTCCAACGGCAACCCGGTCGCGCTCAGCCTCACCTTCTACAACTGGGCCGGCCCGCCGGGACAAGACGGCCAGACGACGATCTCGCAGGTTCTTGGGGGGGTGACCGCGGCGGCCGGATACATGATCGGCTGGGATCCCGGCAGCGGTCAGGCGCAATGGCAGCCCGTCCCGGTCGGGAACTGGTACTACGCAACAGGTATCGTCGCCTCCCCGGCTAACACCAACTCCCAGAAGCAGATCGGCGCCATCCAGGTACCCGCGCAGCTGCTGGCGTGGTGGCCGGAAGTCAAAGCCCAAGCCAACGTCGTCGGCGCGGTCGACACCATGGTCGACCTGGTGGCCCGCGTCAACGGTCCCTCCGGGCAGATCTGCGCCTACGGCTACGGCAACCCCGGCGCATCCCCGGGCACCGTTCAAGCCATCTCCTACGGGCTGGGGCCGGGCAGCGCCAACATCGTGCCCGCGGGGCAGGCCGCCACGATCTACCTGTACGCCGAGAACCAGACGGCGTCGGCGAACCAGTGGTCGACGACCGCCCGCTGCAGCTTCCAGGTCCGGCCGAGCTTCGTGCCGCTATGACGATCGACCCCACCTACGCGACGTCGGACCCGCCGGCGATCACCCCGAACCCGGCGATCCACAACGTTCCGCCCCAGGACTCGCCGTCCACCCAGGAAATCGGGGTCATCGGCCGCGCGCACAACCTGTCGACCGGCACCGCGAATGGGGTGGCCTCGGCGCTGGTCGGAGGCCTGGGCGCCGGCGCTAACCCGTTCGCCGCGCTGGCGTCGTTCGGGGCCGAAGCCCTGCAGGCGATCGCCGACATCGCCACGCTGATCCTCAAGACCGGCGCCGAGGTGATCGACGACGTCGCGAACTTCATCGTCTCCGCCGTGCAGGGCGTCGCCAACATCATCGGCGCCATCATCCAAGGACTCGGCGGGATCCTCGGCGGCACCGGGACCGCCGCGGACGCCCAGCTCGTGCTGCAGGCCACCGCCGCGACGATCGCCGCCACCAACACCGCGGTGCAGTCGATGCAAGCCCAAGACGCCGCCGACTCCAACAACGGCATCAACGTCTTCCTGAACTTCTCCACCGCCACACTGGCCGGATTCACCGAGACCTACACCCCGGCCGGCTACGGCACACTCGGGATCAACAGCTCAGGCTATGCGCAGCTCAACCCCAGCGGCACAGCCAATTTCACCGGGCTGGCGCTGCACCCGACCCCGACCAACACCGACGACCAGATCGTCTCCGCCGTCTACTACAACGCGCCCGGCTCCTACAACTACTTCAACCTGTCCGAAGGCTCCGGCTATGACATCCTGATCGGCCGCTCCAACGCGTCGATGACCACCTACGTCTACGCCGAGATCAGCCCCATCCTGTACTCGATCCACAACGTGGTCAACGGGACAGACACGGTGCTGGCGCAGTGGACGCCCAGCGAACCGACGTTCTACGCCGGCGCCGCGTATTCGCTGTCCTGCGGGTTCGACGGCAACAACCATCCGCTGCTTCAAATCATCGTCAACGGTGTCGCGATCCTGGAATACCTCGACACCTCGGGTGTGACCAACTACGGTGCCGCATACCGGTATTGCGGCTTCGGGCTGGCCCAGTACGCGGGAATGGCGCCCTCCCAGATGGCGTCGTTCGGGTTCGTCGACGACGCTCCGGGCCCGATCATCGGTGACGTGTTCCAAGCCGGCAACCTGTCGACGATCACGTTGGCCAACAACATCAACTGCACGTTGGCGCCGGCCAACTACTTCAACAACATCCAGGCGCAGACCTCGAACTACACCTACGACCCGTCCACCAATAAGCTCACCGTCCACAAGTCGGCCATCTACAACGTGCGGGTCATGACCCAGTGGGTGCCGAAAAGTGGCGCCAGCTATGCCTATTTCGGTGTCGGGATCTTCAAAAACGGTCTGCTGTATGACACCGACGTCATCTGCCTGACTTCCCCGGGAGCGCTGCCGTACTACATCCAAAAGGGTGCATCGTTCATCGGTGTGCAGCTCGACGCCGGCGACTACGTCCAGCCGGGGTTCGTGTCCTACAGCAACTCCAGCTCCTACCGCAACACCATCGTCGGCGGCGGATCCGCCGACTTCTTCTGCGAAATCGCTAACACCGGAACGGCAGGATAAATCGTGATCACTGGATTCATGATGATCGCGCCGACAGTATCAGCGCAGCCTGGTCTGAGCGCCGAAATCGTTTTTCCGCAACCGAACACAGCGACCGGGCCGTTCAACTACGAGGTCACCCAAACCGACCTCACCGCCGACGCCACTGGCGCAGCGGAACTTTCGGGTGACCCGATCGTCGACGGCGACACTGTCACGCTCACCGTGACCGGGCTCGTCGACGGGCACGAGTTCGCGTTCACCTACACCGTCACCGGCGCCGACGGCATCACCGCGACATCGGCGGCCAGCACCCCGATCACCGCCACCGCGTAGGACCGTTCGCGATGGGCCCCGCGGTCGCCGACATCGTGACGTCGGCCTGGACGCTGGGCGCCGCTGTGCTTCTCGGGGTGCTTCTCGAATGGCTTTGGAACACAACGCATCACCATTGAGAGGAGGAGCGGGTTGGCGAGTTACGGTATGACACCGGCGTTCGCCAGCCTGCTTCTCTCGGCGTTGAGCGGTGGACGGCCGCGGGTACCGATCGTGTGCGCCCAGCTGCACAACGGCGCTCCGGGCTCGGCTGGACTGAGCAACCCGTCGGCGATCACGGCGCGCCAGGAGCTGACCGTTACCGCGCCGGACACGGGCGCTGTCGGGCTGACTGGCGTGCCTCCGTCTTGGGAGGTGACCGCCGCGGAAACGGTCGCGGCGGTGAGTCTCTGGTCGGGGTTTGACGGTGATCCGAGCGCGATGTGCATGTTCACGCTCCCGGCGCAGCCGCCGGTCACCGTGGCTGACGGGGACACGCTCGTGTTGGGGTCGTGCGGCTTGGAGTGGGCGCCCGCAGCTGCCGGCCTGTGGGCGCCGGCCAAGACCGTGACGGCGCCGACCGCGCGCGCCGCGGCCGGGATGCTGGCGCCCAGGGTCACTGCTGACGGTGTTGTCGCCGTGCCGCCGATGAACGCGGCCGCGGCCATGTTGGCGCCGGTGGTGCGGACGTACCGGACGCCCGCACCGACGATGCACGCCAACGCGGGGATGCTGACGCCATCGGTCACGGCCGGCGCCAAGGTGGCGGTGCCGTTGGCTATGGCCGCGGCGGCGGCGTTGGCGCCCACTGTGGCAACGCGCGAGGCTGTCGCGGCGCCGCTGATGACAGCCACGGCGGCCGCGCTGGCGCCGACCGCCACGACCAAGTCGGTCGTCTCGGTTCCGACGATGGCTGCCGCCGCGCAAACGCTGATGCCGAGATTGGCTGGCAGCGCGGTCATCCCGGTCATGACCGCGCAAGCCAGGGCCACCGAACTGGCGCCCACCGTCTCGGCGAGCGCGCGTATCGCCGCGCCGGCAGCCGCCGCAGCCGCGCAGATGCGTGTCCCGTCAGCGGCCGGGCCAACGTTCACCCCGTTCACCGAGACCAACGTCGAGCACACCAACCAGGCGGTGCCGGCCGGCTGCAACGGCTGCTGGGTGACCGCCAATGGTGGCGGCGCGGCCGGCCAAAACGGTGTCGGCAACCATCTCGCCTCGGGCATGGGCGGCGGCGGCAGCGGCGCCCGTATCGACCGCGTCTGGATTCCCCGCTCGCTGCTTGGCACCACCTACTCGACCGGCTACGGCCGCGGCGGCGCAACCGCGGCGGCCGCGGGCGGCGACACGTTCTTCCGGTCCGGCAACGTCAACCTCACCGCCGGCGGCGGCCAGCCCGGCAGCGGAGCCACCGGCGGCGCCGGGGGCACCCCGACGGCGGCCGGTGTGACCGGGGTGGTCACCCATCCCGGCTGCGCCGGAGGCACCGGCACGACCGCCGGCGGCGGCGGCGCGGCGCCAGCGACACCGTCAACGAAGTCGGCGGCGGCGGCGGGCGGCGGCTCCGGCAACAGCGGCGGCGGCGGGCGGGCGGCAACTCACCGTCTGCGGCCGGCGGTGCAGCCAGCACGGGCGGCGGCTCCGTCGGCGGCAGCGGCCAACCCGGCGCGGATGCCGCTGCTGGCCATGACGCCGGCGGCGGCGGCAGCGGCGGCGGTGTCGGCATCGTCATCTTCGGCTCCGGGCACGGCGGCCCCGGCGGCAAAGGCGGCAACGCGGGCGCCGGCGGCGGCAGCGGCGGCAACGGAAACTCCAACGGCGGCGTCGGCGGCGCATTCGCCCCGGCAGCGACGGACACCTCTTGGTCGAATGGCAATAACACGAAAGGCCAACACAATCCGATGACTATGACAGCAGCCCTCTACGGCGGTTTTCTGCAATCCCTTGCCAACAAACAGATCAACCTCAACACTGACAGCTTCCATGTGATGCTGCTCGGCTCCGGCTACACCCCGTCGGATGCGCACCGCTACCAGTCCGACATCGCCGCCCAGGAGATCACTGGAACCGGATACACCGCTGGCGGGCAAGCACTTTCAAGCGTGACTACCAGTTACGCGTCGAACACGCTGACATTTACGGCCAACAACATCTCATGGGGACCGGACTCCACGATCTCGGCCCAGTACGCCGCGATCGTCGACGTCACACCCGGCGCGGCCGCGTCGAACCCGCTCATCGGCTACGTGAACTACGGAGAGCTCGTCTCCGACACCGACGGCACGTTCGAGATCGATTGGAACGCCGCCGGGATCTTCCAAATCACCCACTCCTAAGGCGGATTTCATGGCTTACGGAATCACCCCCGCGTTCGCGGATCTCTTTCTCGCGACGCTGAACAACGTGCCGCTGACCGTCCCCATCGTCTGCGCGCAGCTGCACAACGGGGATCCCGGCAACGCGGGAACGTCCAACCTGTCCGCGGTGACGTCGCGTCAGCAGCTCGCGGTCGACACCCCCACGAACGGGGCCACCGAGCTCACCGGCGCGGCGCCGTCGTGGAACATGACCACCGGCGAGACCATCGAAGCCGTCAGCCTGTGGACGGGTTTCGATGGCGACGCCTCCGCGGTGTGCATGTTCACGCTGGCCGCCAACCCGCCCGTCACCGTCGCCGACGGCGACGTGCTGCTCCTCAACGTCTGCAACCTCACCACCACCGGGATGGCGTCCTGACATGGCAGTCATCTTCGACTCGTCGACCACCGCAATCGCATCGATCGCGGGATCGGCCACCACCGGCAGCACACCGGCGACGACGCATAACGTCAGCCGCAGCGCCCCCAATCCCGCCGTGATCGCGGCGGTCGAATGGGTCGGGACGGTCGACGCATCCGGGCCACGTTCGCCGTCGAATTCGGCGGCCAAGCCATGACGCCGGTCCCCGAAGCCCAAGCGTTTTGGAACTCCAACACCGGCATGGTGCAGCTGTTCTACCTCCTGAACCCGCCGACGGGCGCGCAGACCGTGACAGCGTCCGTGACGGGCATGGGCACCGAATCCGGTGCCCGCACCCTGGCGCTGGCCACCGCCAGCTACTCCGGAGTCGCCGGTGTCGGTTCCGGCACAACAGCATCCGGGGCGTCAGCAGCGCTGGCGGTCACCTCACCGACCGCGCCGCTGTTCGTCAACGCGTTCGGCTGCACCGTCGCCGCCGGGGGCGACTCGTTCGCCTCTTACAACCAGACCAGCCGAGCCAACATCGCCTCGGTCGCCAACACCAACCAGCCGCTGCTGATCGGCGACGCCGCCGGCAGCGGCCTGGTCGACTTCACCGCGACCGCGCCCGCCGCCAGTGAGGAATGGGCCGGCCTCGGTGTCGGATTATTGGGCAACGCAATCAGTTTCGACGCAGTCGGAACCGACGCAGCCGGCTACCTCGCAGAGGGCAGCATCGCGCACACCCTCGCCGCGGACGCCACCGCGTTGCTCGCCGCGGTCAACATCTACAACACCGCGGCGGTGACCCTGACCGCGGAAGTCGGCAGCAAACCGATGACCCTGCTCGCCAGCGAAACGTACGGTCTCTACAGCAGCAACCCGTGGCTCTACCCGTTCGGCTCGCTGTACCTGTTCGGGGTCATCGACCCACCCGTGGGGGCGCAGACGATCAAGGTGAATTCCTCAGCGCCCGTGTACATGACGGCGCAGTCGGTGTCCTACATCGGCGCTTTGGGATTCGACACCCCGGTCTCGAGTAACGGTGCGCTCAATCAGCTGACCGCGCCGTCGACGAAGCCGGCCGCGAGGCTGGTGGCCGCGCACGGGATCACGCCGCGGGCGAACGCGTTCGGCTACAACCAGACGAAACGGGCGATCGTCAACTCGAGCAGCGCCGACCAGATCCTGCTGCTCGGGGACGCGGCCGGCGCGCCGTATGTGGTGTCCGCGGCCAGCATGTCGGCCTACACGCCGGCCTGGGGTGCCGTCGCGGTGAACCTACTCCCGGCGCCGGTGACGCTCAACGTCTCGGCCGTCATCGGCCCCATCGTGGGATCGGCGAGCCTGGCCGACTATCGGGTGCACACCCCGTCGCCGCTGCGCACCTACTCGGTGCCGGTCGGAAGCACCGAGGTGGTGACCAGCTTCGGCCGGGTCGGCCCGACCTGGACCCAGGCCGCCGACGCGGTGCTGGACTACACCTTCGATTTCACGAACTGGCTTGCCGGAACAGGGGATAGCGTCGCGGCGGCCACCTTCACCCCGGTCAGCCCGGGGCTGACGGTGGTGTCGGTCAACGTCACGACCACGCAGGCCACCGGGTGGCTCACCGGCGGCGTCACCGGCGGCGTCTACCCGGTGATCGTGCACATCGTCACCGAGTACGGCCGCCAGTACGACCAGACCTTCAACCTGATCATCCAACAGACCTAAGCGGGTGGACTTTTGGCTGCTGCCGCCAGAGATCAACTCAGCCCGCATGTATGCCGGTGCGGGCTCTGGCCCATTCCTAACCGCAGCACACGCCTGGGATGCGATCTCTGCGCAGTTAGCCGAAAGCGCCGCCGGTTTCCGTTCAACGGTGCTTGGGCTCGCCGCATCCTGGCGCGGGCCGTCCGCCGACGCGATGACCGCAAGCGCGCTGGCCTACGCGGCGTGGCTGACCACGACCGCCGCGCAAGCTGAGCACACCGCCAACGCCGCGCGCGCCGCGGCCGCAGCGTACGAGTCAGCCCGCGCCGCCACCGTGCCGCCCGCGCTGGTCGCCGCCAACCGGGCCCAACTACGCGTGCTGGTCGCGACCAACCTGCTCGGCCAGAACACCCCAGCCATCGCCGCCCTCGAAGCCCAGTACCTCGAGATGTGGGCCCAAGACACCGCCGCGATGGCGCACTACCAAGCCAATTCGGCCGCAGCAGCCCAGCTATCCCCGTTCACCGCGCCCTCGCAGATCAGCCATTTAGCAGCTAAACCGCAGTCGGCCACCACGGCAGGCATCGCGCAGGAAATCGTGTCGCTGCTGAACCCGAACAATGTGCCGATCTTCGGGCTCGACAACGGCAGCCTGCTCGGCCAATACCTGCAGTCGTTCCTGTCGTCGGGGCCCTACGACGTCCCGTTCGCCGTGTTGGGCCTGTTCTCCTCGCTGTGGGCGATGAGCGCACCCGGCACCGCGGTGGCCAACGCGCTCAACCGACTCTCGGCGGAAGCCACCGGGGCGGTAGCCGCGCCGGCGGTCGCGGTCAGCAGCGTCCGGGCAGCGTTCGGCAACGCCACGCGGGTCGGGCCGCTGTCGGCGCCACAGCAGTGGTGGACGCAGCCACCAAACAACACCGTCCCCGCGGCCCCGGCAGCCGCGCGACCGCTACCGGCCACCGAGACCCCGACACCGCTACCGCTGCCCACCCCGATCCCCGCGCGCGGCGGCACACCGCCCAAGCAGCCGCGCCCCGAACCCGAATACGGCGGCCTCGTCCGATTCGTCACCAGACCGCCAGCCGGCGGCTGACAGAAGGAGAACCCTCGTGAAATACGGCCTTGGCCTCAAACCCGTTGTGGCCCAACCCCGAGTCCGCTTGTGCGACTACTACACCAGCGACCTCCCGTCGGTCGAGTCGCTGAAATACCCACTCGGCCACGCCGATGCGATCCAGCCGCACATGTTCATGAACGACCAGCTGGGCGACTGCGCAATCGCGGGCAGCATCGAAGAGATCCGGCTGGCCAACGCGCTGCGCGGCGTTACGGTCAACTTCACCGACGAGACCGCGGTCCAGAACTACTCCGAGATCACCGGCTACGTGCCCGGTGACCCGAGCACCGACCAGGGCACCGACGTGCACGAGCTGTACGAGTTCCGGCAGAACACCGGCCTGGTCGACGCCGACGGCAACCGGCACAAGATCGTCGCCTACGCCGGCCTGACCCCGGGTGACTTCGACGAGCTGCTGATCGCCCTGTCGCTGTTCGACATGGTCGGCATCGGTATCCAGGTGCCCGACTACTGCGAGGCGGAGTTCGAGGCCGGCCAGCCCTGGCATCTGCTCCGTGGCCGGCATCGCATCGAAGGCGGCCACTACATTCCCGTCGTCGACGCCGCGAGCCGCACCGAGGCCGGCCTGTTCACGTGGGGCGGTCACGGCGGCATCACCGCCCCCTTCTACGCGACGTACAACACGGTCGCGGTCGTCGCGCTCACCGAGGAACTGTTCACCGGCGGCAAGTCCCCGGAGGGTGTCGACTTCAACCGGCTGGCAACGGATTTGAACCTGCTCAACACCGGCCCGGTCATGTCAAAAGCGCCGCGCGGCAAGCGCGGCCGGGTCAGCGTCGACGACGCCGACGCCGGCGAGCCGCCGAGCGGGATCCGCCCGGACGACGCCGACCCCGGCGAGCAGATCAGCGCCGGCTGATGGACTGAACCTCCCCAATCACGCACTCACGCAAAGGAATCTGCTATGAAATCGTCTGGTCACCCCGAGCTGGTCGGAGAAACCCGCTACCAGGCCGGCGCTACCGCCACCGCTGTCGTCGTCGACGGGCGACTGCAGTGGGAGGTGCGCCGCCACGGCGACGACCACGTCCGCTACACCGACCGCCTCGCACACATCAGCCACTGGTCAACCGAACGTGAACTGTCCGCGCTGCGGCGCTCGCCGGTCGCCGACTTCCCGCGCCTCGGCGGGCCGGCCGGCGGCACGTTGTTCTACCCGGACTGCTCCAACAACAACTGGAACTCCGAGCAGGACGCGGTCGACTTCGTCAACCAGCTGATCCCGCAGGGCTTTTCGGGCATGTGCCACAAGGTTTCCGAGGGCGACTACTACGAGGATCCGTTCTGGCCGGTCGTCCTTCAGGCCTGCCGGGACGCCAACCTTCCGGTGCTGGGCTACCACTACGTCACCACCAACAACCTTGGCGCCCAGGCGCAGACCTACCTGGCGGCCGGCGGCCTGCCCAACGCGATGTTCGACTGGGAGGCCAACGGCGGCGACCTCGCCAACTACTACGCCGTCGCCTCGGCGTTCAACGCCGCCGGCATCACCGTCGGGGTCGGCTACTGTCCGCGCTGGTATTTCGACGAGGTCGGAGGCGGCGACCTGTCCCAGGCCGGCGCGATCGTCTCCTCGGCCTACCCGGGCGGCACTGGTTACGCCTCACAGATTTACGAAGCCGCGGGCGGTGACGAAGGCTCCGGCTGGGCGCCCTACGGGGGCGTCACACCCACCTGCTGGCAGTTCACCGACCAAGCCCTGGTCGCCGGGATCACCGTCGACTGCAACGCCTTCAAAGGCACCGAAGACCAGCTCGCACAACTGTTTACAGGAGGAACCGTGACACAGCCAGAATCCACCGAGCAGCAAGAAATCGACGCGATCGCTGGGCAGCTCGGCGCGTGGCCGCAGCTGGCCGGCAAGCCCGACGCCCTGGCGGTGCTGGCGCAGAAGATCGCCGACGGCGACGATCTGACCCTGGTCGATGCGGTCGCCGCGCACATCTTCGGTTTGCTGCCGGTGCAAACCCTGGCGACGATCGGCGGCCCGGCGAAGCTCGGCGCCATGAGCCCGAATGCGGGAGCGATCGCGCAGACCGTCATGTGCGCGCTGGCCGGCATCGACGCCCAAACCGGGGCGCCGCTGTCCTACCGTCAGGTCGACCAGCTCCACGAGTACGAAGGCCCGGGCGTCTACTTCCCGCCCGAGGCGCCCGGCCAGACCACCTCGTCGGTGCTCGACGTCGAGACGACCAGCGGCAAAGTCGGGCTGCGCCTGTACAAGGGGCTGGACTGGTTCGACATGATCGTCGCGCTGTACCAGCAGGCCGGCGAGCCCACCCCGAAGGCCGCGTCGTGACCGCTGCGGTCACCTGGGCCAACATCATGGACGCCCTGGCCGGTGTCTCGTCGACGTCGGCGTTCGTCGACCACACCGGCGTGTCCTGGGCGATCAGCGGTGAGCTGCCGATCGTGCTGATGACGTGGGCGGGCACCGGGTCGGCGATGGACAACACCGGATGGCCGCAGCCGGCCGCGGTCGCCCAGGCCGCCGCCGCGGCGTTCCCGAACGTGTTCACCTGGCAGCCCGTCGGGAACTACCCCGCGTCGATCTTCAACCCAAACATGGGCGCCTCCGCGCTGGACGGGAAGAACGAAGGGGTCCGGCTGGCGACCGACGTGTGGCCGAACAACCTGATCATCCCCATCGGCTACTCCCAGGGCGCGATCTGCGGCAGCTGGTGGTGGCGCGACTTCATCCTCGCCAACGGGCTGCAAGCCCGGGTGCCGGCCGCGCTGATGTGGGGCAACCCGCTGCGCTCACCCGGCTACGCCAACGGCAACGCCTACGCCGGCTGGGGAATGCCCGGCCTGCGCGACGGCCAGGTCACCGGAGGCATCTCCGGCCCCGACTGCCTCACCCCGGCCCAAACCCCGTCCAACTGGCTCGATTTCGTGTGGCTCGGCACCGACGGGGGCGCCACCGAGCTGTACACCAACGCGCCCATCGGCACCGACCCGTGGACCGCGGAAACCGAAGTCGGACACGACGAAACCCTGATCTACAACATCATCGTGTCGCAGGACTTCGGCGGCACCATCGAAGGCCTCGTCGCGCTGATCGAGGCCGCGGTCGAGCAGTTCGTCAACCCGATCACGATGGTCATCGCGATGGCCGAAGCGATCTGGAACGGCCTGCAATTCGTGGCCGCCGGCCCGTCAGCGGACCACTACGCGTACGACATCACCCCGATGATCAACTACCTGACCCAGGTGGTCGCACCGCAGTTCGCCTAGAGCCCTGCGCGGGCAGCGTCGCCCGCGCAGTCGAATCACCCTCTCCTGAAAGGAAATACCGTCATGACCACTATCGATCCCGCCCAGCTCAAGGCCGACGCCGAAACCCTCGTCAAGGACGCCGAAACCGTGCTCCAAGTGATCGAAGACCTGCCGCTGCCCGAGCAGGTGAAGGCGTTCATCGCCAAGGCCGAGGTGTTCGTCAAGGACGTCGACGCCTTCCTGTCGGCCTGACCTGACTGGAAACCCGCCGGGCGACAAACACCTGCCGCCCCGCGGGGTTTCCTAGACCTGAAAGGCCAACGTGGCGATCAACTGGAAGTGGCCCGGCTGGACCTGGGCGGCCAACACGTTCGAGTTCGCGGGAGTGGCGTTCGCCGCCGCACTGCTGGCGGCGTGGCAGGACGCCCCACGACATGACCTCGGCGCCCTCGACTGGCCACACGCGCTCTCCCACGGCGGCTACGAAGCCCTCGGCGTGGTGTTGTACGCGGTCGTCGGGTTGAAGGTGCCCAACCGGACGGCCAGCTGGCTGCGCAACGTCGTGGCCAGGCCACGCCGCAGCGCCGGCCGGTGAACTGGACGATCTGGGGGCCGGTCTTCGGCTCCCTCGTGGTCGCCGTCATCGGCCTACTCGGGGTGCTGTTCCAAGCCAAGAAGAACCACCAAGCCTCACTGGAGCAGATCGACACCCTCAAGGAACAGGCCAACGCCGCCACAATCCAAGCCAACGCCGCGCTGGAAGCCGCCCGCGCATCGACGAAGACCGCCGAGGCGACCGCGCAGGCGGCCATCAACGACACCTTCACCAAGGCCTACGCGGCGGCCAGCGAGAACTGGGCCCGCTACACCGACGCCATCGAGAAGCGGCTCCAAGAGCAGGGCGAAGAGATCGTCGAGAACGCCAAACGCATCGACAAGGCCGAGAGGCTCGCCGAAGCCGACCGCCAGGCCCGCGACGTCGCGGAGAAGAAGTTCCGGATCGCCGAGGCATGGATGCGGCGCACAATCCGCTGGATCAAGGAGAACCTGCCCGGCGCCGACTACCCGCCGATCCCTCCCGAACTCGACATCGAACTATGAGGCCGGCCGATCACCCGCTGCTGGTGCTGGTGGCCGGCTGGACCGCGGTGGTGGTGCTCATGGGCGCGATCCTCGCGATGATCCTCGACCGGTGGTGAGCCGGCCGGGTCAGTGCCCGGCTCCCGGGCAGGTGATCGAGGTCGCCTGAGCGGTCCAGCGTTGAGCGGGCCCGAAATCCCACCCGGTCTTGTTCCGCACGAATTGGATCGCATCGGCTTGGCTGCCCCCGCCCCAGAGCACATCGCACGTCGAGGTTGCGAGCTGCTCCGGCGTCCAGCTGCTGTCCGTCGGCGGCAGCGTAGGCGCTGCTTGCACGGTCACTGTCGCCGGCGGCACTGCCGTGACGGTCACCGTTGACGGCGGTGGCACAGCCACAGGCCCCAGCGTGCGGACGGCCGGCGGGGGCGCGCTGCCGGCGGGTGGAAGCGCCGCGACCGTGGGCGCCGGCGTCGGGGCCGCCACGCTCGGCGCAGGTGCGCTCGAGCGCGGGCTGAACCAGTACCACGGGAAGCCGAAGATCAGGATCAACAGGCCGGCCGGCACCACTCCGATCAGCGCGGCGTAGCCGCAGGTGCGGGCCCACGATCGGCCGGCGGCCGGCGCCGGCTCCAGGCCGGCCTCGTCTTCGCAGGCCGACCACGCCAACTCCGGGGCTACCTCGGTGACCGGCGGGACGACCTCGGTCTCGTCACCACCCGCGCCATGCGACGTCCCCGCGACGGTCTCATCGGCCGATTCCGCAGTCTCGGTCTCTTCGCTCACAACTTGTCCCATGGGCAGTAATTGACCAGAGACGCCGCGACGATCACGGAGGCCTGCTCACGGTTGAGCCACCCATCGCCGATGGCGACGAGCTTGTTGGCGGCTTCGCCGGGGGTCTGGCCGTTGTTGTCGATGTCGTAGCAGACCGAGTGGCCGATACCTATCAGCTCGGTATCGCTGCTGCATTTCAGCGCGCCCTCGCCGCACCCGAGGTTGTGTTGCTCGAGGAAACTGATGAAGTCAGCATCGCCGTTGTCGGCTCGGGCTGATGGCGTGGCTGCGAATGCGGTTAGGGCGCAAGCCAGCAGGAGCGCGTGGGTCCTCACAGCGGGATCGTAACTCCTTCCTGTTGTACGCGCGACAAATCTAGGAGGCACCCCGGAAAGGATTCAGTCGACCGACCGCCGCGGCTCGGCGTTCGTCGGTCACACAGGTGTAGATCTGGGTGGTCGACAGCGAGCGGTGCCGCAGAAGCTCTTGCACGGTGCGCAGATCGGCGCCGTCATCGAGCAGTGTGGTGCCGTACCAGTGCCGGAGCCCATGCGGTGTGCCGCGCACGCCGGCGCGGCGCATCGCGTTGCCGATGATGTCGCTGACCGATTTGGAATGCACATGGTCGCCCGGGCGCCGCGAGTTCGCCGGGAACCACCACCCCCGCGTCGGCATCGTCAAGGCCGCATCGACGAGAAGCACGTGCAGCGGCAGCCAAGCGCTGCGCTTGCCCTTGCCGACGACGTGGATCGCGGGCTTGGCGATGTCGATGTCCTCGCCGCGGACCCGTGAGATCTCCGCGACGCGTAGGCCGCCGAGCGCCGCGAGGAGAATCATCACCCGCGTGCGGTGGTGCATTGGGGTCAGCAACAAGCGGACTAAATCGTCATCGCTGACGGGGCGGGGAACCCTTTCTGGATAACGGGGTGCCCCCAGTTTGACCATTGGGTCGTCGATTCGGTGGTCCATAATTGTTAGCCACTTGAACCACGCCCGCAAATAGCTGTGGTAAGTCGCTGCTGTCGCGCCAGACCATTCTGTGTGCCTGTTCATCCAGTGGATTATCTCGATGGGCTGAGCCGAAACCGGTGAGCAGCCAGTCTCTTCCGCAAACAGAGTGACGACTCGGATCCTTTCGCTAATGGTTACGTCGGACCGCCTGGCAGCGAATTGCCATAGCTCCCACTGCTCAATCAACGGATGTCTAATTGTCACGGCCGGAACTAAATCATGAGTTTTCTTTGAGTTTGGTGACGGTTGCATCGCAATTACGTCAAGGCCTCCGGATCCCATTGTGGCGTCCGTCACTTTTCCGTAACTCACGCCGCATGATCCAGACTTTTAATCCGCAGGTCCTAGGTTCGAGTCCTAGTGGGGGCACCAGACGTATAATGTATGACGTCGGCTGATGCGTGACATTTCGCCTTCGGTTGATGCGTGTCAGTGTTTCGGCTGATGCGTGACAGTTGTTTCGGCTGATCGGTGACACTCCCTAGATGAGGGAGTTAAGTGTGGCTGAGCAGCGGTATCAGGCCGTGATGGCGGTAATCAGTGACGGATTGTCGGTGTCGCAGGCCGCAGAGAAGTTCGGGGTGGCGCGTCAGACGCTGCACCGATGGCTGGCCCGGTATGAAGCCGCGGGCCTGGAGGGGCTGGTGGATCGGTCGCATCGGCCGGTGAGTTGTCCGCATCAGATGCCGGCGATAGTGGAGGCGGCGGTGTTGGAGTTGCGGCGGTCGCGGCCGTATTGGGGACCGCGGCGGCTGGTGTTCGAGTTGGCCAAGCGAGGTGTCCATCCGGTGCCGTCGGAGTCGGCGGTGTATCGAGCGCTGGTGCGGGCCGGTCTGATCGACCCGAGCGTGCGGGATCGGCGCTCGCGCAAGTGGAAGCGCTGGGAGCGCGGGGCGCCGATGGAGTTGTGGCAGCTCGACATCGTCGGCGGGTTCCCGCTGGCCGATGGCACCAGCGCCAAAGCCCTGACCGGCATCGATGATCATTCCCGGATGTGTGTGTGCGCCAAGCTGATGGCCCGTGAGCGCACCCGCGCGGTCTGCGACGGATTACGAGCGGCGCTGGCCGCTTACGGGGTGCCTGAGCAGATCTTGACCGATAACGGCAAGGTGTTCACCGGGCGGTTTTGTCATCCACCGGTCGAGGTGCTCTTTGATGCGATCTGCCGCGAGCACGGCATCGAACATCTGTTGACCCAACCGCGCAGCCCGACCACGACCGGCAAAATCGAGCGGTTTCACCGCAGTCTGCGCGCTGAGTTCCTTAGCGGCCGTGAGCCTTTCACCAACCTCAAGGTCGCTCAGCAGGCACTCGATGAGTGGGTCGAGGACTACAACACCACCCGGCCGCACCAAGCCCCAAAAGATGATCACACCGGCTCAACGGTTTCACTCCGGTGCGCCGGCATCACCACCGTCGAACTCGTGTGCCCGACACGTCGACCGCAGTGGCGATGACTAGGTGAGTCGGCGGGTGTGCTCCAACGGCATCGTGTGCGTGTCCTGGCAGCAGGTCTGTATCGGGCGCCACTACGCCGGCGCCCGCTGCGATGTCCACGTCGATGGGGACCTGCTGCGGTTTTGGGTCGGCGACAATCTGGTCAAAACCGCCGCACGCACCAGCCGCGGCGAGGTACGAAACAAACGGGCCCTGCGCACCAACGCACCGGCCTAAAACACAACCCAGAGTGTCACCGATCAACCGACATAGAAATGTCACCCATCAACCGACTCTGAACAGGGGGGCACCAAGGCAAATGTCCAAGTCAGGGCATTTGCCGCGCAGTACCGACAACCGGCCTTCCCGGCATGGCCCGGCAGTCAGCGTCAGCATCGTGTCAGCAGTCAGGTGACTCACGTCGACTGAAGCCGACGCAGGCAAGGCAAGCCGCTGAAAGGGGCAGAACGAAGCACCCCGTCCCCTGGCAACGATCACAGCTGTCACACCCGCACCATGCCCCGTAGTTACCGCAGGCCGGAGGGTTGCGGCTTTCGTAGCCAGGTCCAACGCCAGCAAACGGCACGCGCTTATCGTTAACGGCTTCTAAAGGGCTGAAAGCGGCATTGATGTGACAGATAGCTACTTATGGGTAATGGTTTCGGCGTGCCGCTGACGACGGCACTAGGGCGCAGGAAAACGGCGCGCGACCGATTGAGTCGGCCCACGAGAGCAGCACGGCCAAGCGGAACGCAAACAGTCCGGCGTTGAAGTCACGGCCCTTCGGGAGGCACGCGCGAGAACGCGGTCCACCTTTCACCGTTCGGTGTGAGGGTGCGCGTTTTCCGCACCTTGACAACCTCACAGTGCCCCGCCTTGGGCTGGGCCAGTTAGACATGGAGCCGACTTTGCATCCTGCGTCTACCCGAACACGGACGAAGTAGGCGCGAGGCAATTCGTGCTGAAGGGGGTACGAGCCCGACGACCCGGCCGTACTGGAAGCCCTAGAGCTGGTACGGCTGCAACCGGCGATGCTGCCCAGGAGCCCCTTACGCATCTAAGCCTGCCGGAATAGAATCTCGCGCCGTGACGGGAGGCACCCAGTTCGAAGGCCAAGCGTATGTCTTATCTCCAGTCGGACTAGCGGATTCTGCGCCCGCGGGCAGCTACGCCTTCCGCAACCGTTTCGACATCACAAGCAACAGCCGTTTTAACGTATCTGACGGAACGTACATCCTAAGCGATGCGCAAGAGTACGTTTGCTTGACATCCACCTTAGGGTCAAAGACGATCAAAAATTGCACTAGCCTTGCCTTATGGGGAAGCGCCTACGCAGATTTTGACACAGCGTTGATTGCGGGACGTAAATGGCGTCAAATTGCTACCTGGATATTTGCGCAGCTTGCGATAGCATGCGATTTCGGTGACGATGATGAAGAGAATTTGAACCCACTCGACAATGTACCACTACATATTCGGTACAGTGTCGGCATAAGTGACGATGATCGCGCGTATAGAGACCGCGTGGGATTGCTGGTTTTTCCGGTGCACCCCCGCGAACCACGGTTCGTCTACTTTGCGTATGAAGCGGTTGGCCTGTCGGGCTTAGGCGATTTGCCGAACCTGATCACGAAGGCTCAGCACCAGCATAGTACGCCGTGGCCGGAGCAGCTACGCCTTGCCTGGGACTTGGTCCATGCGGGATTGGGTGACCCGAATCCGGAGGCAAAATACATTCTGACAGTCACCGCTGTCGAGGCCTTAATTCCGTATCGAGAAGAACACGCTCATCTGTCTGGGCTCCTTGACGCTTTAAAGCCGATAGCTGACGGCCTTGCGCAATTCGATGAAGACACGAAAGAAGAGGTTAAAAAGCTTCTTCAGAACAACAAAATGAATTCTGTCCGTAGATATGGACTTCAGCTTGCTGATCGCCTACCTGGAACCTATGACGGCCTGGCACCGAAGAAATACTTTGACAAAGCCTACGGCACGCGCAGCGACCTCGCGCACGGCAACCTGAGAAATAAAGCTAATCTTACTAAAAGTGCGCTAATCCACCAATACGATGAACTACGTCGCTTCGTTATAGATATTCTAGATTCCTGGGCCGCGAACCCAAATTTCGCTTCGCCACCTAAAGCAGCTGGAAAATAAAGGGAAACCGAGGCCCTAACGGACAAGTAATTCTAACGGGGTCTGTTGGACACCTTGATGTGCTTCTCGCACGGCGGACCGGTACCGCGATACCGGCCACCTTCAGACGGCGGAGCAGCTCTGAGTTCCTTAGGCTCGAGGCCCGATCCCCACGAAAATTCCGATGCCTCAGCGTCAAGGGCGTCCATGTCCATCGCGTGCCGGGGGTTGTAGTCAGATACTCCCGGCATCCTGTGAACCTTCCTGAAGCGCAGTTGTACTAGCAGTACGGTTCTCGACGCCGGCTAGGACAGCGTTGGCCGTCGCCACGGCAACGATCACCGCGGACAGGTTGGCCTGCAACCAATCTGAGGGTGTCATCTCGGGATCACCGGGACCGTGTAATTACCGCTGGCCTTGATTTGCGTCACGCAAGCCTGGCCGCGACGGCGCACACCCACACCAAAGCTGCGCTGGAAAATGCATCCTGGATCGGGTAGCCAGGAACGCGGCCGGGAATGTTTCGCAGACCTCGATACTGGGTCTGCACGTGCTCGCGAAAGCCGATGGCGTTGTCAGGGCTGTTGGCTCCGTAGGTTGCGACCACGGCGAAGTAGTCCTCAGCGATGAAATCGGATTGGATCACCCATACCGGGCCGTAGGAGCCTTGCACCTTGAGGCCGTTGTACGACTCCGGTGCCACCTGGCCGACGATCTCGTCGGGTGAGAAGTAGGCGGGAGCGCCAGCGCTGGGAATGTAGTCGTGTTTGGCGATGATGTCCGGCGCGTTCTGCACCCCAGCTTTGAACGATGCCACCACTTCGGCCTGGGCCGGGTTCATCAACGCCAAAAGCTTTGAGTTGGGTTCGGTCCCATAGCCGTGCTCGGTGACCTGACGGATGGCGGTTTCCAGGTCTCCGGAGTCGATAGTGTCGCTACCAGATACCAGGTAGTGCTGATGAGCTGTGGTGAAATCCTTGCCCAGATACGCGGGCGGAACCATCGAATCACCGTTATAGAGACCGTAAACCGTGTGGCCCCATTCGTTTGAGGTCTGCGCGGGATCAAACAGGCGCTGCAAGATGGTGCCGGTGGTCAGCTTGTTGTCGGCTTCCAACGCATAGTTGGCAACGGCGCGAACCTGCTCGGCCGTAGAGTCCCTCAGGTACTTCCACGTCCAGCGTGACGCTTTGTCATAGTCCTTGAACGTGTAGCCCATGAGCGCGTAATCAGCTGGCGGACGGATGGACTCGGGCTCACCGAACTCGGATGCTTCCTCGAAGCTATCGCTGGACCTGCTTTGCGGGATGGCGTCGGCGGTATTAGTCGTGTTGAACGTCAGAAGGCGTGTCAGAGCACTACGTTCGGCGTTCCAAGCCCTCACCACTGCCGCGACTTCGTCCCAGATGACATTTAGGTCTACGCCGTCAGCGGTGGTATTGACCAGCACGTCGCCTTCAGTGGCGTAACCGCCTTCCGCGCCGTACGGCGACAGATGCAAAAGCGACTGCAAGAGATCGGGGTTGATTCGGGGAGTCGTAAGAGCACTCATTTGTGCGAGCCTTTCCAAAGTTGTTCTGTAACACCAGGCTCGCAAGCGCGGCCCGGACTGAAAGGACTCTCAGCCGCGCCTGCGCTAGGTGCCGACTCACGCCGTACAGGAACTTACGCGGTCCATGCCGCCGCCCGCTGAAACCACTTATAGGTTGAGCAGCAGGGGAGGAAACGATGACCGAACAGGCGAAGCTTGCTGGTTGATGAGGGTAGACACCATCTTCGGCCCCAAAGCCGGAGATCATGAAGACATTCGCGGCGTGATCAATGCCGGACACCGCAGAAGCGGAACGTCTTCTCGGTGCGTGGTGCAGGGCAGCAATGTGGAGGTTGTAGATTTCCCCGCCTACGGCGCGGTGGGTCTTGCTGGCTTGGACGATCTTCCGGACACCATCATGAGCCGCGCCGTGGTGGTGTCAATGAAGCGCCCGCGCCTCCTGGCGAGACGGTCAAGCCCTGGCGCATTCGGGAGGACGAACCCAAAGCCGCGCTTCTCGGCGCCCGTCTTGCGCAATGGGCACTGCAGGTCAAGCAAAAACTCTGGGACGGAAACCCAATACGTAGTCGCGTGGCCGGACATGCCGGAAGGGATTGCCGACCGGGCGGCGGACTGCTGGGAAGCATTGCTGGCGTGCGCATCGTTTGCGGGCGGTCACTGGCCTCTGACCTGCGACAATGCGGCACTTGCGGCACTTGCGGATCTGCGAGACATGGGGGAGCCGACCAGCACCGGCGTGCAACTGCTGGCCGACCTCCACCGAATCTTCCTCTCTAAGAGGGGCGAATCCCTCATGAAAGAGAACACCAAACCAGCTCTTAAGACGCCGCAACTCCTCAAAATGCTTGAGAGCCTTGATGAATCACCCTGGAAAAGCTACCGCCGTGACGGAACTCCGCTTGGCTCTAGGGACTTATCGCAACTGCTGAAGCCCTACGGAATCAAGAGCACCAACATCTGGTGGAGTATGTCAATGGCCAAGTAGAAGTCCCCGCTGGTGGCCAGCAGAAGTCCCCACTCCGCTGCGGGTGGTTGGCTAATTCTTGGCGGCTCCCTTCTTGTGGTCGGCGTGGCGCATCCGGTAGGACTCGCCGGAGGTGACGACGATGCTGGCGTGGTGCAGCAGCCGATCGAGGATGCTGGCGGCGGTGGTGTGCTCGGGCAGGAATCGCCCCCATTGTTCGAAGGGCCAATGCGAGGCGATGGCCAGGGAGCGGCGCTCGTAGCCGGCAGCCACGAGCCGGAACAACAGTTGAGTCCCGGTGTCGTCGAGCGGGGCGAAGCCGATCTCGTCCAAGATGACCAGATCCGCGCGGAGCAGGGTGTCGATGATCTTGCCGACGGTGTTGTCGGCCAGGCCGCGGTAGAGGACCTCGATCAGGTCGGCGGCGGTGAAGTAGCGGACTTTGAATCCGGCGTGGACGGCAGCGTGCCCGCAGCCGATGAGCAGGTGACTTTTGCCCGTACCAGGTGGGCCAATGACCGCCAGGTTCTGTTGTGCCCGAATCCATTCCAGGCTCGACAGGTAGTCGAACGTGGCTGCGGTGATCGACGATCCGGTGACGTCGAACCCGTCGAGGGTCTTGGTGACCGGGAAGGCTGCGGCCTTGAGACGGTTGGCGGTGTTGGAGGCATCGCGGGCAGCGATCTCGGCCTCAACCAACGTCCGCAGGATCTCCTCCGGTGTCCAGCGTTGCGTCTTGGCGACTTGCAACACCTCGGCGGCGTTGCGGCGCACCGTGGCCAGCTTCAACCGCCGCAGCGCCGCGTCAAGGTCAGCAGCCAGCGGTGCCGCCGAGGACGGTGCCACCGGCTTGGCAGCGGTGGTCATGAGGCCGTCCCGTCGGTGGTGTTGATCTTGTAGGCCTCCAACGAGCGGGTCTCGACGGTGGGCAGATCGAGCACGAGTGCGTCGCCGGCGGGGCGGGGTTGTGGGGTGCCGGCGCCGGCGGCCAGGATCGAGCGCACGTCGGCAGCGCGGAACCGGCGAAACGCAACCGCCCGGCGCAGCGCGTCAATCAAAGCCTGTTCGCCGTGGGCGGCGCCAAGGCCGAGCAGAATGTCGAGTTCGGATTTCAGTCGGGTGTTGCCGATCGCAGCAGCACCGACGAGGAACTGCTGCGCTTCGGTTCCCAATGCGCAGAATCGTTTCTCTGCTTGGGTTTTCGGGCGAGGACCACGCGAGGGTGCGGGTCTGGGTCCGTCGTAGTGTTCATCGAGGATGGACACCTCACCTGGGCTGACGAGCTCGTGCTCGGCCACGATCACACCGGTCGCAGGTTCCAACAGGATCAGGGCGCCATGATCGACCACCACCGCCACGGTGGCACCGACGAGCCGCTGAGGCACCGAGTAACGAGCTGAGCCGTAACGGATGCACGAGAGGCCGTCGACCTTACGGCGCACCGACCCCGAGCCGATCGTCGGCCGCAGCGAGGGCAGCTCCCTCAAGACGGTGCGCTCGTCAACCAAGCGATCGTTGGGCACGGCGCAGATCTCCGAGTGGACCGTGGCATTGACCTCGGCGCACCATAGTTGCGCCTGGGCGTTGAGGGCACGTAGGTCGACCTGCTCACCGGCTAACGCAGCTTCGGTCAGCAGCGGCACCGCAAGGTCGTCCTGAGCGTAGCCACAGAGGTTCTCCACGATGCCCTTCGATTGCGGATCCGCACCGTGGCAGAAGTCCGGAACGAAGCCATAGTGGGACGCGAATCGCACATAATCCGGTGTTGGAACAACAACATTGGCGACGACACCACCTTTGAGGCAGCCCATCCGGTCGGCCAGGATCTTGGCCGGAACCCCACCGATCGCCTCGAGGGCTTCGGCGATCATCGCCAGCGTGGTCGAGGCTTTCTCGTCGGCGGCGAACCGCACAAACCGCCACCGCGAATAGGCCAGCACCGCGCAGAACACCATCAACCCCGGTGCAGCTTCGGCCCAATCCATCACCAGATAGTCACCGGGTGACCAGACCGCCGGACGGCGTTGATGCCGGTTAGCGTTGCGCCACAATACTTTCTGCTCGGCTACCAGGCGGCGGAAGTTACGGGCCGAGCCCTGATACCCGGCAGCTCGGGCGATCGGCAGCATCCGCTTCGCCGACATCTTGCCGTGTGATTTCTCGACTCGGGTGGCGACTAGATCGGTGAACGCGTCGAGGTTGCGTGGCCGTGGTTCCCGCGGGGGCGCGCCACCGGCCTCGGCCCGCTCGATGACCCGCTTGACCGTCTTGTGCGTAGTACCGCACAGCTCGGCCGCGCCGCGATACGACCCGACCTGGTGATACGCCGAAATGATGTTCATACGCTCCCTTGCAGACTTCAATAGAGCTCCCTGGGCGGTGATCAAGTGACAGTTGGCGCTATCACCGTCACCGCCCAGGCCCTCAGCTCCCGGAAAAGACACGACGAGCCCGCAAAGGAGTGGGGACTTCTACCTGGCCACCAGTGGGGACTTCCTACTGGCCACAGATGGGGACTTTCTCATGGCCATGGACACTCGATGACGGTGATCTTGGTGCCA